>JAIXTS010000286.1 GCA_027483805.1 Azospirillum sp.
AAGGGGCCGGACGGGGAGATCGTCTATCTGACGCAGATCCGCTCCGACCTGCCCGCCTTCGACCTGCCGCGCGCACAAAGCCTGATCGACAAGCTGTTTATCCTGGTCCTGGCCTGTTCGGACATGGATGCCAGTATCGACTGGTTTGAAAAGGTGGTCGGCCTCAGCCTGGGCCGCAAGATGGACATCGTCTATACGATGCTGGCCAATGCCTTCGACCTGCCCATGGAAGACCCCCATACGATCAGCACTGTCGTGCATGATCGCGACGTGTTCCTGGAACTGGACCAGTATCCGCCGGCCGCCACCCCGCGCCCCGGACATCCCGGACAGTTGCCGCCCGGCATCGCCATCTGCACCCTGTCCCACCCTGACCTCTCCACGGTCAAGGGCGACTGGATCACCCCGCCCACCCGCCGCGACGGTGCCGTCTATGATGGTCAGTTGACGGGGACGCTCCGCGCGCCCGATGGCACGCTGGTGGAGCTGGTGCAGTTGGGGTGAGAAGTCCTCGGATGGTGGAGTGCAAGACCACGTAGGTCAGGTCGAGGGCGAAAGCCGGAGCCCTGCCAGAGAAGGATTGAAAGCCTTTTCTGTCAGGGCTCGCCTCCGGCTCGACCTTACCTACATCGGCAACACCCCACTTCACACCCCCCAGGCGCCCTGGAACCCCTTCGGCAGCCCCGCATCCGGCGTGAAGCCGTACAGCTCCGTGTCCGGCAACGCCGCCTTCACCACCTCCCGCACGGCCAGCAGTTTTTCCAGGTGGATACCCGTGTCGTATCCCATGGCGGCCAGCATGAAGACCAGATCTTCGGTGACGATATTGCCCGACGCACCGGGCGCAAACGGGCAGCCGCCGATGCCGCCCAGCGAGGCGTCGAGCGTGGTGATGCCCTCATCCAGGGCGGCCAGCGCATTGGCCAGACCCAGGCCGCGCGTGTTGTGCAGATGCACGCCGGAACAGGCGTGGTGGCCGACCACACCCCGTACCGCGCGGATCAGGCGCTTCACCTGCGCCGGGTTGGCGTAACCGGTGGTGTCGGACAGCCCGACCTCGTCACAGCCGGCCTTCATCAGGGCCTCGGCGATCTCCAACACCTTTGCCTCCGGCACCATTCCTTCCAGGGTGCAGCCGAACGCCGTGGACAGGCCGCCCTCGAATTTTGGACGGTTACCCTCCGGCTGCGCCTTGATCAAAGCCGCAATGGCGGCCGTCTCCTCCAGCATCTGCGCATGGGTGCGGCGGACATTGCGCAGGCTGTGGGTTTCGCTGACCGACAGGGGGATGGTGATCTTGTGCGCACCGGCGGCGACGGCGGCTTCCGCGCCTTTCAGGTTCGGGACCAGCACGGCCACCGTCAGGCCGGGGATGGTGCGGGCAAAGGCCACCAGTTCAGCCGTGTCGGCCAGTTGCGGCAGGATCTTGGCCGGGACGAAGGACCCGACCTCAATCTCCCGCACGCCAGCCGCCGCCTCTGCCGCGATCCAGGCCTTTTTCGCCTCCGTCGGCATGATCGGGCTGATGGATTGCAGCCCGTCGCGGGGGCCGACCTCGGAGATCTCGATAAAGCTGCCGGACATGGATCAACCCTCCGCCTGAACAACAAGGCCGCGCGCCAGCAGGTCGGCGATGCGGGTGGGGTCGTACCCCAGCTCTGCCAGCAGCTCGCCCGTGTGCTGTCCGGGCTTGGCCAGATCATGCTGAACCGTTGGGCGGTGGCCGTCGATTTCCACGGGCAGGGCCGGCAGGCGGATCAGGCGCTGATCATCGGGCAGATGCAGGTCCAGCAACCCGCCCGATGCCGCCAGATGCGCATCCTCGAACAGGTCTTCTGGCCGGTTGATGGGGGCAAATGGCAGGCCGATCTCTTCCAGCCTGGCCAGCAGGTCGGCCTTGGTGAAAGTCTTGAACAGGTCCTGCACAACGGGGATGATGCGCTCACGTGCCTGGACGCGGCCATTATTCTTGGCCAGCGTTTCGTCGGCGGCGAACTCATCCAGGCCGAACGCCTTGCAGAAACCCACCCATTGCCCGTCAGTGACCACACCGGCAAAGACTGTCTGCTCGTCCTTGGTCTGGAACTGGTCATAGATGGCCCAGGCCGAAATGCGCACCGGCATGGGCCGCGCGGCATTGCCGGTGACGACATACTGCGCCATGTGCTGGCCCACCAGGAACACACAATTTTCAAACAAGGCCGACTTCACGGTCTGGCCCCGGCCCAGCGTGCCGCGCTGGATCAAGGCGGCCAGCACGCCGATGACGCCGAACAGCCCGCCGATCACGTCGATGACAGAGGCCCCGGCGCGCAAGGGGCGGCCCGGCGGACCCGTCATATAGGCAAGACCGCCCATCATCTGCGCCACCTCGTCCAGGGCTGCGCGATGTTCATAGGGGCCGGACAGAAAGCCCTTGGCGGAACAATAGATCAGGCCGGGATTGCGCGCCTTCAGCGCCTCTTCCCCGAAACCCAGAGCCTCCATGGCGCCGGGGCGGAAATTCTCAATCAGCACATCGGCCTTGTCGATCAGGTCAAAGGCGATCTGCTTGCCTTCCGGCGATTTCAGATCGACCGACAGGCTGCGTTTGTTGCGGCCATACATGGGGAAATAGCCGGCACCCGACCCCAGCAGGCGGCGGGTATTGTCGCCGCCGATCGGTTCCACCTTCACCACATCGGCGCCCAGGTCGCCCAGCACCATGCCCACCGTCGGCCCCATGACCATGTGGGTGAATTCCACCACCTTCAATCCGGCCAGCGGAAGGGGAGCGGCCTTGTCGTTCTGCGACATGAAAAACCTCGAACGCTGACGGTCAGAAAAAAAGCCAGGGATGGCGGGCGCGATATCCGCCCTCGAAATCCTGGATCACGGGCAGGCGCTTCAGGGTGACGCCGATGGCATCCAACCCTTCCAGCAGCATTTCCTTATCGGCGGGCGCGATGGTGAAGGGCCGTTCCGTGCCGTCGGGCCCCCGCACGCACTGCGCGGCCAGATCGATGGTCAAGACCTGTGGCCGGTCGGACCGGGCCAATGCCGCCACCGACGGTTCGGGCAGGACCAGCGGCAGGATGCCGTTGCGCACACAATTTCCCTGGAAGATGGCGCCAAAACTGGGGGCAATGACACAGCGGATACCATAATCCTGCAAGGCCCAGACGGCATGTTCACGGCTTGACCCACAGCCAAAATTGGGGCCGGCCAGCAGGATCGGCGCCTGACGGAAGCCGTCCTGGTTCAGCACAAAGTCGGGGTTTTCAACACGCGCCGCCACATCGCTGTAGCGCCAGTCGGCGAACATGCCCTCGCCCAGCCCTTCCTTTGATACACGCTTCATTTCGCGCGACGGGATGATGGCGTCGGTATCGATATTGGCGCGGAACAGGGGTGCAGCGACGCCGGTCAGGCGGGTGAATTTTTCCATGGGATCACGTCTCCCCCAGCAGCGGGCGCGGATCGGCGATATGGCCGGCAATGGCCGATGCCGCCACCGTCACCGGGCTGGCCAGATGGGAACGGGTGCCCGGCCCCTGGCGGTTTTCAAAATTGCGGTTGGTGGAGGTGACGACGCGCTGCCCCTTGCCAAAATGCTCGCCACCGGCAAAAAAACACATGGAACAGCCGCTTTCACGCCATTCGAAGCCCGCTGCCTGGAACACCAGATGCAGCCCCTCCGCCTCTGCCGCGGCCTTCACCTGCATGGAGCCGGGGACACAGATGGCCCGCACGCCCGCCGCCACCTTGCGCCCCTTCAGCACGGAAGCGGCGGCGCGCAGGTCGGACAGGCGGCTGTTGGTGCAGCTTCCGATAAAGGCACCGTCGATGGGCAGGCCGATCAGACTGTCGCCCGGCGCCAGCCCCATGTAATCCAGCGCCCGGCGCTGCGCCTGGGCCGCATTGGCGTCGGCGGTGCAGTCGGGATCTGGTACCTGGCCGGTCAGGGGCACCGCATGCTGCGGGCTGGTGCCCCAGGTGATGGTCGGGGCAATGTCGGCACAATCGATCCGGATTTCCTTGTCAAAAAACGCGTCTGCGTCGCTGACCAGTCCCTGCCAGTCGGCGATGGCGGCGTCCCACAGATCACCCGCCGGCGCGAAGGGACGGCCCTTCACCCAGGCGATGGTCTTGGCGTCCGGGGCCACCAGCCCGGTCCAGGCCGCGAACTCCACCGCCATGTTACACAGCGTCATGCGGGCCTCCACCGACAAGGCGGTGACGGCGGACCCGGCGAATTCGATGGCATAGCCCGCACCGCCGCCGGCCCCATGGGCGGCGATCAGGTGCAGGATCATGTCCTTGGCCCCTACGCCGGGCGGCAAAGCCCCTTCGAACCGGACACGCATGGTCTTGGGCCGCTTCACCACCAGCGTCTGTGTGGCCAGCGCGTGCGCCGCCTCCGTCGACCCGATGCCCCAGGCCAGCGCCCCCAACCCGCCCTGCGTGCAGGTATGGCTGTCCGGACAGACAAGGGTGACACCCGGCAGGGCGATGCCCTGTTCCGGCGACACGACATGCACGATACCCTGGCGGTCATCACCAATGTCGAACACGCGGATGCCGGCTTCCGCCGCCGCCGCACGGGTTTCCTGGATGAAGGCCGTCCCGCCGGGCATCAGGGTCGCGTCGCTGCGCCCCGGCAGCGTATCGACAATATGGTCCATGCAGACAAAGGCGCGATCGGGATGACGCACGACGCGTCCCTGTTCCTTCAGCCCCTTCAACGCCATGGACCCGGTACGTTCATGCAGGAGCACCCGGTCGATATAGAGCAGGTCCGTCCCGTCGCCCAGATCGGCGACGCGGTGCCGTTCCCACAATTTTTCGACAAGCGATCGGGCCATCTTTCCCACCCATGGCGGCGCCGGATGCCCGCCCCATAATGATCTATTGTTATATCTTTATCAGATTTTTAATCCGGCGGAAGCCGGTATCGACATCATGTCTGGGTTTCGTCGCCCGGAAGGCTTTCCGGCGTTGGATAGCGGCCCATGGTCAGCAGCAGGGCCGCCCCCGTGATGAGTGCGATGGCGCCGGCCATCAGCGCGGTATCGTAGGTTCCCGTCGTCACGAAAAGCCGGCCAAAGGTGAACGGCCCAAAGCCGGCACCCAGCGCAAAAAACCCGTACATCATGCCGTAAATGGCACCATAGGCCCGCATGCCGTAATAACGGCTGACCATGAAGGCCAGGATGTCATACTCCACCCCGGCCGCAAAACCGATCAGCAGCACGGCCACGATGGCCGATGGTGTGGTCACGCCGTCCCCGGTCAGCAGCAGACAGGCCGCCGCCGGCAGGGCCAGCAGCACAAAGGCCACGGCCGGCGCCCAGAACCGGTCGATCAGCCAGCCGCCGATCAGCCGGCCCGCGATGACCGACGGGCCGATCAGGCTTGCGATCTGAACGGCCTGCTGAAGCTCCAGCCCCTTGGACCCCAGGATCTTCTCCAGGTTGGGGATCGGGCCGCCCACCGCAAAGGCGATGGGGACAAAGGCCACGGCCAGCACCCAGAACCGGTATCCACCCATCGCCTGGCGCAGGGTGAAGCCACGCTGCGCCACCTTCACCGGCGCCCCCGTCACCCCCTTGTCGGTCACGTCACGGAACAGGAAGTACGCCACCGGCAAGGACAGAAGCAGGGGCAGAAGCGCCAGCCCGACATAGGCCATGCGCCAGCCCACGACCCCGATCAGGTAATTGGCATAAAGCTTGGCCATGGCGCCGAACAGACCAGTACCCAGCAGCGACAGGCCCAGGGCCAAGCCGCGATGGGTGTTGAACCAGTTGTTCACGGCACGGGTCCAGGTGATGGGCAAGGTGCCCGCCCCCAGGGCCGACATCAGCATCCAGTTCACATAAAACAGGGTCAGCGACCCGTTCGACAGGGCAAAGCCTGCCAAGCTCAGGCCGAACAGCAGCACGGAAACCAGCACCACCCGGCGCACACCGAAACGGTCGGCCGCCATGCCCGCCAAGGGTCCTGCCAGCATGGCCCCGAAGGTCATGATGACCAGCGAGAACATGATCTGGTCCACACCCCAGCCGAACTCGGCCGACAACGGGGCCACAAACACACCCAGGGTGTAGAAAGGAATGGGCGACAGCCCCGTCCCGATCCCCAGGGCGGAAGCCACCACCACCTTCCAGCCTTGCTTGAATTCCGACCGATCGACAGACATGCAAGCCCCCGGCAGGTCCAGTTGGTATAATGATGTATCATTATGATCTGCGGACAACCGTCGAAGCAATCGGAAACCGGCCGGCGGGTCGAAAGATTCAAATTCACTGTCCAGCCACTGGACAGGCACAGGGCCCGCCGCTGGCGAAACGGCCCGCCGACCTTGTCGCGCCGTAACCGGGCATCTGTCCGCTTGGGGGACAGGGGTTGGATCAGGCTTGAGCGGTTTGCGGATCGCGAGGTCAATGACACCGCATTGAAAGCCCGCACCAAGGCCGGCGGTCTGACCTTCTATGCTGTCGGCAAGGAGGATTTTGTCATGCCGATGGCCCCGCCCTTCCGCCAGATCCTGGCCGATTCCGGCATCAAATATAGCGATATCGAAAGCGTCTGCGGCCATACCTGGATCAACGGGCGTGCCCATCTGGAACAGATCGCACGGCTTCTGTTCAACTGACGGTCAGACGGACCCAGCAGACAGGTCACGGCCTTCCCCATCGTGTATCGGGGCAGGCCGTTTTCTATTGCGAGGGGGATCACCGACCATGGCCACCGATCTGAATGCCGATTATGCCCAGGCCGGGTTCGGCAACCGTCTGGGCTGGGGCCAGCGCCCCGCCCTGCTGATCATCGATTTCGTCAACGCCTATCTGGACCCCACCTGCCCGCTTTATGCCGGGGTGGAAAGGGCGCTGGCGGGCGCCGTCACCTTGCTGACTGCCGCGCGGGCCGCCGGTATCCCGGTCTTTCACACCAATGTCGCCTACACACCGGGCGGCGTGGATGGCGGCGTGTTTTTCCGCAAGGTGAAGGCCCTGTCCTGCTTCGAACGGGGCCTGCATCCGCACTGGGCCTCCTTCGCGGATGGGCTGGAACCGGCGGCGGGAGAGCCGGTGATCACCAAACAATATGCCAGCGCCTTTTTCGGCACCTCCCTGGCCTCCACCCTGGCCTCCAGCGGCATCGACACGCTGCTGATTTCCGGCCTGTCGACGTCGGGCTGCGTCCGCGCGTCGGCCCTGGACGCCTGTCAGCACGGGTTCGTGCCGCTGATCGTGCGTGAAGCTGTGGGCGACCGTGACGCCCGCGTGCATGAGGCGAACCTGTTTGACCTGAACGCCAAATATGCCGATGTTATTGGCCTTGAAGAGGCGATTGCACAGCTGGCAAAGCGCTGAACTGACCGGGCCGGCGAAACATCGCCGGCCCTCGCCCCGCTTACGGCTTCATCACCCGTTTGCTGATCTTGGCGGTTCCGGTCAGTGCCGCCGTCGCTGCCGACGGTCCCACGGTCACTTCATAGGTCCCGCCGGCGATCCGCCACTGCCGACCGGCCTCGTCAAAGCTGGCCAGAAGGCGCGGATCGGCCTTCAGCGTCACGGTGCGCGTCTCACCCGGCTTCAGATCAACCTTGTCGAAGCCGATCAGGCGCTGCAACTTCACGCCGCCCGCCCCGGTCAGATAAACCTGCGGCGCCTCCTTGCCGGCTACCGCACCGGTATTGGTGACGCGGAAACTGACGGTCAGCGTGTCGCCGCCCTTCACCGACAGCTTCTCATAGGTGAAGGTCGTATAGGACAGGCCGTGGCCAAACGGGAACAGCGGCTTCATGCCCAGGGCGGCGAAGCGACGGTATCCGACATCGGCGCCTTCATCATAGATCACGTCGAACTGCTGCTTCTTGGGCAGGCCCCAGCCGGGCAGATCGCGGCGCGGATACTGGTCAAGGCTGGACGGGAAGGTTACCGGCAGCCGACCCGACGGGTTGACCCGGCCGGTCAGCACATCGGCAATGGACTCGCCCCCCTTCTGTCCGCTGTACCAGGCGGCGACCACGGCCCCCACCTTGTCCAGCCAGGGCATCAGCACCGGGCCACCCGTTTGCAGCACCACGATGCTGTTGGGATTGGCGGATGCCACCGCCTGGATCATCTCATCCTGGCCCTGGGGCAGTGACAGGTCATAGGCGTCCAGCGCCTCGGCCATCCATTGGTTGGCGAAGATGATGGCGATGTCGGCCGCCTTGGCGGCGGCGGCAGCTTCCGCCGGATAGCGCCCGTCGGCGTAGCTGATGGTGGCGTCCGGCAGGGCGGCGCGCAGGGCCTTCAATGGGGAGGAGGGATGGAAGACCAGCCGGCCCCACATGGCCATCGGCCCGTCACCACCCACCGGCACCACGCGGGCATTGCCGCCCGTGGCCGTCACCTGCGACGACCCCGCCCCCGACAGCACACCGGCATCCGCGTGCCCGCCAATGACAACGATCTTTTTCCCGGACCCGCCCTTCAGCGGCAGGATGCCCTTGTTGGTCAGCAGCACAATGCCTTCATCGGCCACCTTCTTGGCCACCGCCGCATGCGCGGCCGCATCGATCGGCGGCGCCACCGGCTTGCCGTCGAACAGGCCCGCGGCAAACATGGAGCGCAGGATGCGGCGTGACATGTCCGACAGGCGTGCTTCCGGCACGCTACCGGCCAGGGCCGCCTGTTTCAGCGGTTCACCGAACCAGACCTGTTGGTCCAGTTGTTCACCCGACTGCTGGTCCAGCCCCTTCACGGCGTAATTGGTGGCGTGGACCGCGCCCCAGTCCGACATGACCCAGCCCTTGTAGCCCCAATCCCCCTTCAGCACGCCATTCAGCAGATGGTCGTTGCCGCAGGAATAATCGCCATTCACCAGGTTATAGGCACACATGACGGAGCCGGGCTGGCCCCTTTCAATGGCGATCTGGAAGGCCAGCAGGTCGCTTTCGCGGTGGGCGGCCTCCTTGATGATGGAATTGGCGTAAAATCGGCCCGTCTCCTGCCCGTTCATGCTGAAATGTTTGACGGTGGAGATGATGTTCTGATCCTGAATGGCCTTGATGCTTTCCCCGGCCAGGGTGCCGGCCAGCCAGGGATCTTCGCCCAGATATTCGAAATTGCGGCCATTGCGCGGATCGCGGACCAGGTTGACGCCCCCGGCCAGCAGCACGTTGAAACCCTTGGCCGCCGCCTCCCGGGCGATCATGGCCCCGCCTTCATAGGCCAGTCCTGGATTAAAGCTGGCGGCAAGCGCCAGGCTGGCCGGCAAGGCGGTGGCGGTGTCACCGGGCCGCACCTCACCCGGATTGGTGATGCCCAGGCTGGCATCCGTTTCCTTCAACGCCGGGATGCCCAGGCGCGGCACACCGGGGATGAAGCCGGCCCCACCGACCGATCCCGCCGGAAGCGGCGGGCCACCGGGAAAAGTCAGGGCCATGGGCCCATGCAGCAGGCCGATCCGTTCATCCAGGGTCAATTCCGCATCCAACAACCGGGCCCGATCATCGGGCGACAGCGACGGATTGCGCCAGCCCTCCCCTGCCGCCAAGGCAACAGCGGAACAGGAAAGGCTGACAAAACACAGGCCGGCGACCAGAGACGGTATCATTGCCCGGTTTTCTGACATGGATGTCCCTCGTGCAGGAAAATCGGCAACGCCAATCATTCGGCGGTTGTCGTTTCCTCAAAGCCTGCCATGGAAAGAAACGTTCGCCAGAATGGCGGCGCCGGCTGTCCGCCACGTGGTCAGGCGACTAATCGATCATTTCTGCACAAATTTGTCGCAGACTTCTGACAGAACAGATCAAGATTACATTTATCGCCACACAGCGGATAAAGACGAGATAGAGCCTGCCACACTCCGTTTCCTTGCCCACAATTGCCTCCCAGAACAACAACGCCCGCCAAGGCGGCCCTGATGGAACCTGGGAGATACGGGATATGCAGATCGAAAATATTGCACCGGCACAGGAAACTGTCCGCGAATGGCTGAAAAAAACCCGTCATCAGCTGCTGATCGGCGGGCAATGGGTGGACCCGGCGGCCGGCCGGACATTGCCCACCATCAACCCCGCAACAGGCGAGGTGCTGGCCGAGATTGCCGCCGCCGATGCCGGTGATGTCGACCGTGCCGTGGCGGCGGCGCGCAAGGCGTTCGATGATGGCGAATGGCGGTCGATGACGCCGGCCCTGCGCGCCCGCCTGCTGTGGCGCATCGCCGACCTGATCGATGCCCATATCGATGAATTGTCCGAACTGGAAACGCTGGACCAGGGCAAGGCGCTGTATGTCGGGCGCTGGGCCGAGATCCCGATGGCGGCCGAACAATTCCGCTTCTTCGCCGGGCTTTGCACCAAGGTGACGGGCGATACGATCCCGTCCAGCATCAATTACCAGCCCGCGGGCAAACGGGTCGCGGCCTATACCACCAAGGAGCCGGTGGGTGTGGTGGCCGCCATCACGCCGTGGAATTCACCCCTGATCATGCATGCCATGAAGCTGGCCCCGGCGCTGGCCGCCGGTTGTACGGTCGTGCTGAAGCCGGCGGAGGAAACGTCGCTGACGGCCCTGCGTCTGGCCGAACTGCTGGTCGAAGCCGGCGTACCGGCGGGTGTGGTCAATGTCGTGACCGGGCTGGGCTCCGTCGTCGGGGCGGCGCTGGCCGCCCACCCCCAGGTCGACAAGGTGGCCTTCACCGGTTCCACCCAGACAGGCCGGGCCATCCTGGACGGGGCCAAGGGCAATCTGAAGAAGGTGACCCTGGAACTGGGCGGCAAGTCTCCCGTCGTCATCATGGGCGATGCCGATCTGGACGCCGCCATCGCCGGTGCCGCCAATGCCATTTTCTTCAATGGCGGGCAGGTCTGCGTGGCCGGATCCCGGCTTTATGTCCACCGGTCGATCTTCGACAAGGTGGTGACCGGCGTGGCGGAGATCGCACGCAGCATCCGCCTGGGCCATGGTCTGTCACCGGACACACAGATGGGACCGCTGGTCAGCAAGCGGCAGGCCGACCGGGTCAAATCCTATATCGATCAGGCCGTGGCCGATGGCGCCACCCTGGTCACGGGCGGTGGGCAGAAGGGACCGGCGGGCACCTTTATTGAGCCGACAATCATCATCCATGCCGATCCCAAATCCGCCATCGTGCGGGAGGAAGTGTTCGGCCCCGTGGTTGTCGCTGCCCCGTTCGACGATGTGGCAGAGGTGGTCGCCGCCGCCAATGATACCGAATTCGGCCTGGCCGCCAGTGTCTGGACCCAGGATCTGTCCGCGGCCCACCGCCTGTCATCCGATATCCGCGCCGGCACGGTCTGGGTGAACTGCCATTCCTTCTGGGACGTGGCCCTGCCCATCGGCGGGTTCAAGCAATCGGGCTGGGGCCGCGAAAGCGGGGCCGGGGCCATCGAAAACTACTTGGAAATCAAAACCGTGTGCATGGTCCTGTGACCTGCCGGTATTGTGACCTTTCGAGCAAGGATAGATATCTGATGTTTGCAGACCACAAGACCGGCCGCGCCCTTCTGCTGGCCAGCACCATCGCTGCCACCACGGCGTCCCTGGGCCTGCCCGCCCTGGCGCAGAGCGACACTCTGACCCTGGATGAAATCATCGTCACGGCCCAGCGCCGTGAAACCTCGCTGCAGACCACGCCCGTTGCCGTCACGGCCCTGACCGCCGACGCATTGGCCACCCAGAATGTCAGCAGTGCCGAAGACCTGTCGGCCGTCGTGCCCAGCCTGATCATGCTGCCCGTCACGGCCAGCCGGTCCACATTGCAGGTGGGCCTGCGCGGCGGTACCGAACAGTCAGGCGGGCTGGTGACGTCGGAATCCGCCGTCGCCTTCTATGTCGATGATGTCTATCGCGGGCGTCTGGCCGGGTCGAACATGGAACTGGCCGATATCCAGCGGGTGGAGGTGCTGCGCGGGCCGCAGGGCACACTCTATGGCCGCAATTCCTTCTCCGGCGCCATCAAGATCGTCACCCGCACGCCGGGCGAGGATGAATGGGCCGACGTGCAGGGCGGTATCGGATCACAGGATCTGGTCTATGGCTCTGCATCCTGGGGGGGCGATGTGATTGACGAGGCGCTGGGCGCGTCGCTGTCCGTGCTGTACCGCGACCAGGATGGCTATGTGTATAATCAGGCCCTGAACAAGGATGTGTTCGGGCAGGAGAACCTGGCCCTGCGCGGCAAGCTGCATTTCTATGGTCGGGAAGGCTTGAAGGCGACCCTGTCGGTCACCCATACCAGGGACCGCAATGACGGCCCGGCCAACCTGATCCCCGTCAGCTTCGCCGGCACCTACCCCACCCTGGCGGCCAACGCCGTTTCCACCAAAGACGCCATACCCCGCGCCGGTTCGCGTTTTGTCAGCCTGTCCACCACCGAACCCGATGGCTATACCGACCAGACGGCCGTGTCGCTGGATGTCAGCGCCGAATGGGGCGATGTGACGGTCCGGTCCATCTCCGCCTTTGTCGGCACTGATGACGGTTTTGTCTTCGACCTGTCGGGCGGCATCCGCAATCCCGACGGCAGCTACCGCCCCAACGGTCTGGTACGCGACGGGCGCGGCAGCACCGACCAGTACAGCCAGGAGCTTCAGTTCCAGGGCGATGGGCTGGACGGCAAGCTGAACTGGATCACGGGCCTGTATTATTTCCGGGAGGAAAGCCAGCAGGTGCTGAAGGACCAGCTTGTGCTGGGTCAGTTCTTCACCATGCCCGTCCTGCCGCAGACCATCGACACGACCACCGACAGCTACGCCGCCTTTGTCCAGGGCACCTATCAGGTGGATGACCGCCTGTCTGTGACCGGCGGCCTGCGCTATACCAAGGACAAAAAGAAGCTGGATGGCAGCATCCAGAACTACCTGCCCTTTGCGCCGGGCCCTGCCATCGCCCTGGTCCCGGTGAAGCGGGAACCCAGTTTCAGCGCCTGGTCGCCCAAGCTGGGCGCCGATTTTAAGATCACCGACGATGTCTTCGCCTATGCCACCGTGTCGCGCGGGTTCAAGGCCGGCGGCTTCAACGGCCTGGCTGTTGCCAACCCGGTGGTGTTTGGCACCGTCTATGACCCGCAGACCGTCTGGGCCTATGAGGGCGGGGTGAAGGTGACGGGGCTGGACGGGCGGCTGCGCGCCAACCTGTCCGTCTATCGCAACGATCTGTATGATCTCCAGCAGACCGAACAGGTCGCCGCCGGGTCGTTCGCCGTTCGCAACATCGGCAATGCCCGTGTAGACGGCGTGGAACTGGAACTGACCTTGAAGGCGGCGGAAGGCCTGGACCTGTTCGCCAATCTGGGCCTGATGGACGACAAGTACAAGTCGAAGAACCCGCTATCCGACAGCGCGACGTCGGGCGCCAGGCACCTGCCCCTGGTGTCGCCCTGGAGCATCCAGACGGGCTTCACCTATGAAACCCCCTCCTTCTGGCAGGATCAGGCGCGGGTGCGGCTGTCGGCCAGCTATCAGTATCAGGATGATTATTATTCCACGGTCGCCAATCTGATCCGGACGGAAACAGTGGGTCTGGTTAATGGCGCCGTCGCCCTGGTGTCGGATAATGACAGCTGGAGCCTGACGCTGGCCGGCAAAAACCTGACCAACGAGACCTATTTCACCACCGCCCCCAGCAATGCCGCCATCGCGGTGGCGGAGCCGCGCACCTGGACCCTGACGGCGGGGTACAGGTTCTGACCAACAAGGGTGGGGCCGGTCACCGGCCCCACCCCTTGCGTCATCAGAACCGGGCCTTTACCTCTACACCCACGGTACGCGGCGGCGCCTTGGTGGTGAAGTTGAAGACGGTGGTATTGGGCACGACCAGCACCACGCCATCGACATTGTAGCGCTTGTCGAACAGGTTGCGGGCATAGAGCGTGGCGCCCCAGGTCTCGTTCTCCACGCCCAGGCGCACATTGACCAGATCAAGGGCCGGCCGTTCAGTGCCCGGCGTGTTCAACGTGTCGAAGAACATCGGGCCGGAGCGGTTATACTCCACACGCGCCGACAGGTCATAATCCGCGAAGACCGGCACCGTGTACTGGCTGCCCAGGATCACGTCATATTTGGCGGTGAAGGGGAAGCGGTTGCCCACGGTCTGCGGCAACTCGGCATTCTTTTTGATCTCGCTGTCCAGATAGCCATAGCCGAAGAACAGGTCCAGCCCTTCGGCAATGCGGGCCTGTCCGTCCACCTCGAAGCCCCGGATCTGGTTGCGATCAACGATGGAAATCACGCGGGAGAGCGAGAAGGGGAAGAACTGGAAGAACTGCGCATTCTCGACCTTCGTGCTGAAGGCCGCGACATTCAGGGTCAGGCGCCCGTCAAGAAGGCGGCTTTTTACACCCGCCTCATAAGACGACGACGTCTCCTTGCCGAACGCATCCTGAACGGTGGTGTTGCGCACGCCATCGGTGTTGATGATGTTGAACCGGCTGCCCAGCGGGTTGAAGCCGCCCGACCGGAACCCCTCGCCATAGGTGGCGTAGAGCGACACATCCTCCGTCGCCTTCCAGCGCAAGGAGACGCGCGGCTGCGCGGCGCTGAAATTATCCGACCGGACCAGACCGGTGACATTCGGCAAGGGCGAGAAGGCGGCCGGCGTCAGGTTCTTGGACTTGCGATCTTCCTTGTCGTACCGCATGGCGGTGGAGATTTCGAGTTCGGGCGTGATGTCATAGGCCAACTGACCGAACAGGGCCCAGGCCTCATTGGCATTGTCGGTCCAGGTGACGGCGACGACCGGGTTTGCCGCACCACCCAGCGGCTGGGGCACGATCACGCCCTGGCCCAGGTCATTGCCTCGGTTCAGCACGACCTCGCGGTTGAACTTGATGTAATAGGCGCCGGCGATATAGCGCAGGCGGTTCTCACCCGGCGAGGTGAACCGCAGTTCAAAGGACGTATCGTCCTGGTTACGCTCCTGATACTGCGTCCCGTCACGCAGGGTGGGGCCATAACCTTCAATCAGGGCCGGGTTGGTGAAAAAGGCCGACGGGGCCGGGCCGCCCGGGAACGGCACGCCGAACAGCGCCAGATCGACGGCGCCCTCACCGCCCATATTCTCCTTCAGATCATGATAGGCGGCGGTGAAGGTCAGGGTCCCCGCCTCCCCGTTCCAATCGATCTTGCCGGACAGGTCGACACGCTCCTGATTGTTGAAGCTGCGGACATTGCCGGCATAGGGGATGGACGTGTCCTTGATGTTCACGCCATTGACGAAGCCGGGCGTACCGGCCGTCTGGTTGTTGAAGTTAAAGGAATATCCGTCAATCTCCCCATAGCCGGCGGACAGATCGATCTCGATATCCTCTGTCGCCTTATAGACCAGACGGCCACGCACCAGGCTTTCGGTGAAGGGGTCTTCCTTTTCCTTCAAGGTGATGTTGTCGTAATAACCCTTGCGGTCCTTGTGCACCGCCGTGATGCGCGCAAACAGCTTGTTCTCTACCAGCGGGCCGCCGACATAGCCGCCGACCTTGTATTCATTGCCCCGGAACTCATAACCCGCCTGCACCTGACCCTCGGGCGTGTCGCCCGGCTTCTTGGTGCTGATCAGGATGGCGCCGCCGATGGCATTACGGCCATAGATCGACCCCAGCGGACCCTTGATTACCTCAATCTGCTCGATATCCACCATTTCCTGGTTGAAGGCGTTGGGATTGGGCACCAGCACGCCGTCCAGCACATAGGCAAAGGGCGGCTCCGCATCGCGTGGCTGGATGACGCCACGGATATGCACCTGGCTTTCGCCGACATTGGTGGTCTGCAGGAAGCTGACATTGGGGGTCAGGGCCAGAAAATCGGCAGGCCCCGAAATGCCTGCCTTTTCAATGGTTTCCGATGTGAAGGCCGCCACGGCCACCGGGGTTTCGCGTGCCGTTTCGGACCGTTGGCGCGCGATGACCACGATCTCTTCGATCATGGTGGCATTCGCGGTGCCGGCCGACGGGGCATTCTGCGCCTGGGCCGGCATATTGGATACAATCATTGATGCACATAGGGCCGTGCCGGTCAGCAAGCGGGCCGAGGAAATACCGTTGCGCATGATCACCTGTCTCCGCTGTTCCATGGATTTTATTGATTTTCCGGGGCTGGCCCGACGATCCGCCGTACCGCTCGCCTCAGAAAAAACTTATATGAGATTCTGCTTTCGGCAAGCACCGATGCATGACATTGTATACTTTATAGATGGAATGTGACGCGAAAGCCGCGCCGGCCCCCAAAGGCTGCGCAGCCCAGGAACCTTTTGCCCAACGTACCGGCCCGGCAGAATCGATGGGTGGTACGAACCCGGCTCCTTGCGATAAGAACAGGCGTCACACCGCCGGGACGGAACCCACCAGGACATGCAGCGATGAGTAATGCCGTCGAAAAGGCCTATGCCGAAATCCGCGACGCCATCCATGCCGGCCGATTCCCCCCCGGCACGCACCTGAAGGAAGGGGAGTTGGCCGACCTGATCGGGGTCAGCCGCACCCCCATCCGCGAGGCGCTGCGGCGGTTGAATGCCGAAGGGGCGGTGAAGTTCATGCGCAACCACGGCGCCTTTGTCGCCGACTGGTCGATGGACGAGATCAAGGAAATCTTTGATTTGCGCGCCATGCTGGAGGGCTATGCCGTCGAGCGCGCCGCCGAACGCGCGACCCCGGAACAGGTGGCGCGCCTGCGCCAGTTGGCGGAGGAGATGCTGGCGCTGGAAGGCAAAGGCACACCCGACGCGCTGTCCCGCATCGCGGCGGCCAATGGCGAATTCCACCGGCTTATCGTGCAGGCGGCGGGCACCCAGCGCCTGTCGCTGATGATGGCGCAGGTGGTGGAGGTGCCGCTGGTCCTGCGCACCTTCCACCGCTACAACGCCGAGGCCCTGCGCCGCAGCCTGCGCCACCATATGGAAATCGTCTCCGCCTTTGAGGTGCGCGACGGCGCCTGGGCCGGCTCCGTCATGCGCAGCCACATCGCCGCCGCCTGGCACGCCATTGAGGCCAGCCGGGCCGAGAAGGCGATGGCGCTCCGAGAAGTGGCGGAGTGAGGGAGGCTGGCAGTAAGGCTGGCTTTGCCTTACATTGTCGACTGATGGTCCAGGAGAGCGATCATGGGTGTGATGTTGACGGTGATGGCGAAGGGACAAGTTACTTTTCGCAAAGAATTGCTGGAGCATCTTGGCGCCGGGCCGGGCGACCAGTTGGAAGTTGAGATGTTGCCCTCTGGTCGGGTCGAGGTGCGCGTCGCCCCAAAAGAGGGGATTGAAGGCTTTATCGGTTGCTTGCGCTCAAGTAGACAAAACGCGCCGTCCATTGAAGAAATGAACGAGGCAGCCGCTGATGGGTGGGCAGGCAAGCCGTGAGGGTTACGGCTGACACCAACATCTTGGTGCGCGCTGCCGCGATGGATGATCCGGTTCAATCACCCAAGGCAGCAAGACTGCTGACTGAAAGTACAGCCATCATCGTAACTGTCCCTTCCCTTTGTGAGTTTGTTTGGGTAATGCGCAGGAATTACGGCCAGAGTCGTGAAGACATAGCATCAATGATCAGGCGTTTGCTGACGGCAGCCAAGGTTCAGACCGACCGGGCCGCCGTTCAGGCCGGGATTGGATTTCTTGAGATGAATGGCGACTTTGCCGATGGCGTCATCGCTCATCTGGGTGCCCGATCCGGCGGAGAGTTATTCGCCAGTTTCGACAAGCGTGCGCTCAAGCTGGTCGAGCGAACCGGGCAGAGAGTTTGGGACATGGACGCTCAGATGTGATGGGCGGGGCGCTTGGCCCCGCCCACCCCTTACGCCGCCCGAACACTCTCCTGCAGGGCCGGATCGACCGGGGCCGGCAGACCGGTTTCAGCGACGCAGCGTTCGCGCAGTTCCTCGATCCCGCCGCCGAAATTGAACAGACCCGTCTCGCCCCGCGTCGTGCGCAGGCTGTCGCGCAGGGCCTCTGTCGCGTCCGTATCCACTGACCCATTGGCGGCCAGCACCACGCCATAGCGCTTGGCGCCGCCCACCGTCACCAGACCGCGCTTGACGTCACCCGCCACCAAAGCCGGATCGCGGGCCAGCGGGTCGCCCCAGCCGCCACCGCCCCAGGTGTCGAAGATCAGCAGGTCGCCGGGGCGGACCTGGATATCGTCGATCTTGGCGGCCAGTACCTTTTCCGTGCCATCGGCGCGGATCAGCAGGCGGCGGGAGCGCCAGCCCGGCTCCCCCCCATTCACCCCCCAGGGATAGGTGAACCAACGGTCGTCATGGATGGCGATGGCGCCCGGTTCCAGGAAACGATAGGCGATGCGTACACCATTGCCACCGCGATGCAGGCCAGGGCCCCCGCTGTCGGGGATAGTCTCATACCGCTCGATGCGCAGCGGGAAATAGGCTTCCAGGAACTCGTTGGGCACATTGGTAAAATTGGGCCACAGCGAATGCCCGTCCGGCCCGTCGCCGAAGGGCCGGCCCGGAATGCCGCCAAAGCCGATCTGGAACAGCTGATAATATTTCCCTGACCCGCGATAGCTGCCCGACAGCATCAGATGCGGGGAGGAGGAGAAGCCGGCCGCGTTCAGGAATTCCGGCGTGCGCTGGCCCAAAAGCGCCCCCAGCACGTCGAACACGCGCCCGATACCATGGGTGCGGCAGGACAGGGCCGCCGGGTATTTCGGCTTCAGCAGCGATCCTTCCGGGATGCGCGTTTCCACCAGATCATAGAAGCCATCGTTGAACAGGATCTGCGGGTCGAAGACCATGATCATGTAGATGCCGAAGAACATCTTCAGCATGTTTTCGTTCAGATAAAAATTGATGGAGCTTTCCGACTGGGGCGAGGTGCCTTCCCAGTCCAGGATCACCTTGTCCCCCTCCCGCCACATGGTGGCGCGCAGCTTGTAAGGGCCATAGCCGCGGCCATCGTCGCAGATATAATCCTCAAAGCTGACCTTCTCTTCACTGATCGAGGTGGCGATCAGTTTCGCCATGGCGCGTTTGTTCCGGTCCAGCAACTCTCCCGTTGCAGAAACGAACGTCTCGGTACCAAAACGACTGCACAGTTCGGTGACGCGGCGGGCGGCGATGCGGCACGACGCGATGATGGCGTTCAGGTCCGACCGGCACCAGTCGCGGGTACGGGTATTGTTCAACACCAGTTCCAGCAGATCCTCGTTCAGCACGCCCTTGCGGTAGAGCTTCACCGGCGGGATGCGGATGCCTTCCTGAAAGATGGACGTGGCGTCGGTGGGCAGGCTGCCCGGCACCTTGCCGCCGACATCGGTCTGATGCCCGAAATGGCAGGTCCAGGCCACCAGCTTGCCATCCTTGAATACCGGCAGGATCACCAGCCAGTCATTCAGATGGCTGATGGCGCCTTCCACCGAATAGGGGTCGGACAGCCAGATGACGTCGCCTTCTTCGATGGTGCCCTTGTAGTTCTTCAGGAAGCCGCCCAGGAAGGAACCGAACTGCCCCACCACCATCTTGCCTTCATTATTGGCAATCAGGGGGAAGGCGTCGCCCTGTTCGCGGATGCCGGGCGACATGGCGGTGCGGAACAGGGTGGCATCCATTTCGGCCCGCGCGTTGCGGAGGGCGTTTTCAATGATGTCCAGCGTGATCGGGTCGATGGCGACCTTCTGGAACGGGGTCGGGTTGGTTTCAATGATCGTGGCAACCATGGGTCTGTCCCTTTCGTCCAGAGTATCGTCAGGCGGTGGCGAGCGGGCGGATCAGGATCAGCCCGTAATCGTCAACCTCCGCCCCATGGTCGGGCAGCAGCACGGTGGTGCTGTCCATCTCTGAGATGATGGCGGGACCCGTGATGAAATCCCCGGCCTTTAGCCTGGCCCGGTCATAGATGATGGCCGGGTGTTCGGCCCCATCGGCCCAGATCGTGTGGTCGCGCACCTTGGCCGCCGCCGGGTCACCATTGCCTTTGGGCAGCTTTTCCAGACGGATGGCCGATGCCTTGCCCAGGGCGGTGGCCCGCACCGTCACCAGCTCGCGGTCGCTGTCCAGGCAGAAGGTGAACAGCCGCTCATGCTCCTTGTCGAACGCGGCGGCCAGCGCCTCCAGCCCGCCTTGCGCGAACCCGTCCAGCGCGACCGGCAGCGACACCTCGAACGCCTGACCGGAATAGCGCACCCCGGCCTCAAACGTGATTTCCTGGTCACCATCGGCCACGCCTTCGGCCAGCAACTCACGCGCCACGGCGGCGCGCAGGTCGGCCAGCAGGCCGGCAACATCTTCGTTGGTCACGTCGGCGAAAATCTTGCCCACCGACTTGGCGCGTTCGGCGCGCAGCCGCGTGGTGGCATCACCAAACGCACACAGCACGCCGGGGCTGGGCGGCACGATGACGGGCCAGCTGCCCAGCAGCTTGCCCAGCGCATTGGCATGCAGCGGCCCCGCCCCGCCAAAAGCCACCAGCGCGAAATCGCGCGGGTCGTAGCCCTGCTGGACGGAGATCAGGCGCAGGGCGCCCATCATCGTTTCATTGGCGATGGAATAGATGCCGTTGGCCGCCGCCGCCAGGCCGATACCCAGCGTATCGGCGATGTTCTGCACCGATGCCGCCGCTGCCGGCCGGTCCAGTCGCATGGTCCCGCCCAGCAATTCTTCAGGCAGATAGCCCAGCACGACATTGGCGTCGGTCACGGTCGGCTTATCGCCGCCCCGGCTGTAACAGACAGGACCGGGCACGGCACCGGCCGAGGCCGGGCCGACGCGCAGGGCCTTGGTCAGGTCGGGCACAAAGGCGATGGAACCGCCACCGGCCCCGACGGTACGGATATCCAGGGAGGTGGCACGCACCTTCAGGTCGCCACATTCGGTTTCGCGCGCCAGACGCGGCTGACCATTCTCGATCAGGGCCACATCGGTGGAGGTGCCGCCGACATCGACGGTCAGCAGGTTTTTGAAGCCCGACTTGCCGCAGACCCACAGGGCACCGGCCACACCGCCGGCCGGCCCGCTCATCAGCAGATTGACGGGATGGTCCTGGGCCTTTTCAAAGCTCATCAACCCGGCATCGGAGCGCAGCAGGTTCATCTGCCCGTTCATGCCGGCCTTGTTCAGCTCCGCCTTCAGGTTGCGCACATAGTTGGCGACGCGCGGACGGACATAGGAATTGGCGACGGTCGTCAGGGCGCGTTCATATTCCTGCATCTCCGGCAGGACTTCAGAAGATAGCGAAACGGGCAGGTCGGGGAAGATTTCCCGCGCGATCTGGCCGGCCCGCACCTCATGCGCGTCATTGCGATAGGCATTGATGAAGGCGATGGTCAGGGCCTCAATCCCCTCCCCCTTCAGCTTTTCCAGGGCGGTGCGCAGCGCACCCTCATCCAGGGGCGTAACAATGGACCCGTCCGCGCCAATCCGTTCCGGCACCTCCACGGTACATTCCAGCGGTGCCGTCAGCGGCGGCTTGTTCCAGACGATCCAGCCCGCCAGGCCACCCGGCACAAAGCTGCGCGCGATGTGCAGGACCTGGCGATAGCCGTCCGTCGTCACCAGACCGACGCGCGCGCCCGTGCTGGTCAGCACGGTGTTGGTGGCAACCGTGGTGCCATGCATGAAAAGCTGCACATCCCTGGGATCGATGCCCGCCTTGGCGCAGATTTTCAAGGTGCCGGTGACAACGGCGACCGAGGGGTCGTGCGGGGTCGACGGCACCTTGTCCCGGAAAGTGTCGCCTGTCTCATCCTCGATCAGCAGCAGGTCCGTGAAGGTTCCGCCGACGTCCACGCCGAGCCTGTAAGCCATTAAAAACTCCTGTTCCCGAATGTTTTTCTGCTTTGACGCGGCGTGGATGTTCCCGCCGCTATTCGGCTGCTTTCGCCATGGGTGGAAAGATACCCGCCCGGCCCAGCATGGCCGGGTTCCGGCGTCCGATGATCCCTTCCAACCAACTGGCGGCATCGATGGCGCCGGCAAGGTCGATGCCCGTCCCGATCTTCATACGATGCAGCATATAGACCAGATCTTCTGTTGGAATATTGCCTGTGGCGGCGGGCGCAAAGGGGCAGCCGCCGATACCGCCCAGCGAACTGTCCAGCACGCCCACACCGGCCATCACGGCGGCATAGGCATTGGCGATGCCGGTGTTGCGGGTATTGTGGAAATGGGCACGCAGGCGGATTCCGGGAAGGGCTTCCGCCACGGCGCGGAACCGTTCGACCACATCGGCGGGGCTGGCCACCCCGATCGTGTCGGCGAGCGCGATTTCATCCACACCATGCTCGGCGGCACGTCGTGCCACCTCCACCACGCGCGCCACCGGCACCTCCCCTTCAAAGGGGCAGCCGAAGGAGGCGCCGATGGTGATGCTGGTGGGCATCTTCGCAGCCCGCGCCGCGGAGGCCACTTCCGCCCAGCCGGTCAGTGTCTCCAGGGTCGGGGCACCGTTATTGCGCTGGCTGAACGTGTCGGAAGCGACAAGCACATAATTCACCTCCGTCACCCCGGCGGCCAGCGCCCGGTCAAAGCCGCGCCCATTCATGGCCAGCCCGATATAGGAGACGCCATTGCCCCGCGGCAGGGCCGCCAGCACTGCCTCGGCATCGGCCATCTGCGGCACGCGCTTGGGGTTGACGAAGCTAGTCACTTCAATCCGCTTCGCCCCTGCCGCAATGGCGCGATTGATCAGTTCCACCTTCTGATCGGTGCTGACGGGCGTGGCTTCATTCTGCAAGCCGTCGCGGGGGCTGACCTCGACGATTTCCACCTGGGAAGGCATCCGCTTCTTCCTTGCTGCGGGCAGACGGGCAGACGGCCCGACATGCCCCGATCGCTGTCAAATGTATACAACCATGCCCGATGCAGGCCTGACAAGAGGGTTTGATCGACGGATTTCATCTGCGCCACCCCTTGCCATGGGGCCTTATTGTGTGCATCTTTTAGCGGAAATCCAGTCGCCCGGCCGATCCCTGCCGACGACCGGGGCTGAAAATCCGAATGTATACATTGATCGGGAGATGATGGTGACGGACCAGGGCATCGAGGCCAATGACAGCACGGGACAGGTGGCCACGCGTCAGGGTCCCCTGACAGACCTTCGCGTGATCGAAATGGGGCAGCTTCTGGCCGGTCCCTTCTGCGGTCAGCTGCTGGCCGATTTCGGGGCAGAGGTGATCAAGCTGGAACAGCCGGGCAGCGGCGACCCGATGCGCGAATGGGGCCGGGAAAAGCCGCATGGCAAGTCGCTCTGGTGGCCCGTCGTCGCCCGCAACAAAAAATCGGTGACCCTTAACCTGCGCGAAAAGGCGGCTCAGCAGATCGTGCGCGATCTGGTGGCCAAGTCCGACATTCTGATCGAGAATTTCCGACCCGGCACCATGGAACGCTGGGGCCTGGGCTATGATGTGCTGTCGCAGATCAACCCCAAGCTGGTGATGGTCCGCGTCACCGGCTTTGGCCAGACGGGGCCTTACGCGTCGCAGGCGGGCTATGGCTCCATCGGGGAGGCCATGGGCGGCCTGCGTTATGTGGTGGGTGACCCGTCCACCGCCCCCTCGCGCATGGGCATTTCCATCGGCGACAGTCTGGCCGCCACCTATGCGGCGCTGGGCGCCCTGATGGCGGTGCATGCGCGCGAACGCACGGGCCGGGGCCAGGTGGTGGACAGCGCCATTTATGAGGCGGTGCTGGCCATGATGGAAAGCCTGGTCACCGAATATGACCAGACGGGCTATGTGCGCGAACGCACCGGCCCCATCCTGCCCAATGTCGCGCCCAGCAATGTCTACCCGGCCAGCGACAGTCAGATGATCCTGATCGCCGCCAACCAGGACACGGTCTTCAAGCGGCTGGCAGAGGCCATGGGCCGCCCGGAACTGGCCAGCGACCCCCGCTATGCCACCCATTCGGCCCGCGGCGCCGTCCAGCAGGAACTAGATGACCTGATTTCCGACTGGACGCGGACCGTGGAATCCGGCCCGCTGCTGGACCTGATGGAACAGCATGGTGTGCCGGCCGGACGCATCTATCGTGCGCCGGAAATGATGGCGGACCCGCATTTCCAGGCGCGGCAGAACATCATCAAGGTGGCCCATCCGATCTTCGGCAAGCTGGCCATGCAGAATGTGGCCCCGCGCCTGTCCGACACGCCCGGCGGCGTGGTCCATCCCGGTCCGGAACTGGGTGAACATACGGTGGAGGTGCTGGGCGGCATCCTGGGGCTGGATGAAGCCCGTCTGGCAGCGCTGAAAACAGCAGGGATCATCTGACCATGGCGCAAGATCTGGATGCCGATTATGCGCAGGCGGGGTTCGGCAACCGGCTGGGCTGGGGCAAGCGCCCTGCCCTGCTGATCATCGATTTCGTCAATGCCTATCTGGACCCCGCCTGCCCGCTTTTTGCTGGGGTGGAAAAGGTCCGCGATCAGGCCGCGACCCTGCTTCTGGCTGCCCGCGCCGCCGGTATCCCGGTCCTGCACACCAATGTCGCCTATACACCGGGCGGGGTGGATGGCGGGGTGTTTTTCCGCAAGGTCAAGGCCCTGTCCTGTTTTGAACGCGGTCTGCACCCGCACTGGGCGGCCTTCGCCGAGGGGCTGGAACCGCTGCCCCCTGAACCGGTGATCACCAAGCAATATGCCAGCGCCTTTTTCGGCACGTCGCTGGCGTCAACCCTCACCTCGGCCGGCATCGACACATTGCTGATCGCCGGCCTGTCCACGTCGGGCTGTGTGCGTGCCTCGGCGCTGGATGCCTGTCAGCACGGGTTTGTGCCGCTGGTCGTGCGTGATGCCGTGGGCGACCGTGACGCACGGGTGCATGAGGCCAACCTGTTCGACCTGAACGCCAAATATGCCGATGTCGTGAGGCTGGAGGATGTCGTGGCGCACCTGCGAACCATCGCGCCATAGGATCATCCAGCCCCTGGCGAACGGATGGCGCCATCGGCCGCCCGCAATGTCCGGCGGCACCATTCTGCCGCCTGGGTCAGCAGGGGCAGGACGGCCGGTGTCACGCCGGTCATATGGATGAAGGCGTGGATCAGTGACGGGCATGGCAGGTGGGTGACCGCCACCCCGTCACGCAACAACCGGTCGGCCAGGGCCCCCCCCTCGTCGCGCAGCGGATCATAACCCGCCGTCAGCAGCATGACCGGCGGGCAATGCCGCATCGACGCCCGGTGCAGAAAGCTGAAACGCGGATCGGCCCGCTGTGTCTGGTCGGGAAGGGACAGGGCGGTGAAGGTCTGCATCGACCGCTGGGTCAGCAAGTAATCACGCCCCAGCGCTGTGTGGCTGGGGAATGCATGATCGAAGGACAGGACCGGATAGAACAGCAGCACACCCGCAATGTGACAGCCGTCGGCGGGCGCATCCAGTGCCGTGGCCAGGGCCAGATTGGCGCCGGCGGAATCCCCCGCGATGACAAGCCGGGCGGGATCCAGGCCCCAGGACACCCCCTCCCGCCCGATCTGGGCCAGGATCGACAAGGCGTCATCATGGGCGGCCGGCAATGGATGTTCGGGTGCCAGCCGATAGGTGGCCGCCAGTACCGGCAGTCCCGACAGGGCCGCCAGACGGCGGCAGGCCATCTCATGGCTGTCCAGCCCGCCCGCCACGAACCCGCCACCATGGAAAAACAGGATGAACGGGCCGGGCAGGCCGTTGCCCCCCTGCGCCGGACGATAAAGCCGGCCCTCCAGCGGTCCCGCCGCCCCCGCCAGGGACAGCGGTTGCACCGTCAAGGGCTCGGCCGGCGGCGGCCCTTCCATCATCCGGCAATTTTCCGCCATGACGGCCCGGATCACCGGTACCGGCAGATCGCCCAGATCCGGCTGTCCCAGGCTGCCGATATGCGCCAGAAGGCCGGCGATATGCGGGTCGAGTTCGCTCATGTCGTATCCCTCATTCACAGCACGGGCGCCGGCGTGCCGGGCATCAGGATGATCGGCTTGATCACCTGCCCCTGCTCCGACGCTGCCACCGCCTGGTTGATGTCGGCCAAGGGGTAGAACTGCACCAGCCGGTCGAACGGCAGGCGCCCTGCGCGATGCAGGTCAACCAGCCAGGGGATGAACTGGTCGGGGTCGGCATCGCCCTCCACCACCCCGCGCAGACGGCGGCCCCCGCTCAACAGATGGCCGCCATCGACGGCAATATCCTGGCCATGGGCGATGGCACCCACTACGGCGCATTCACCCATGGGGGCCAGCATCATGATGCCGCTGCGGATGACATCGGCGCGGGCTGTGGTGTCGATGCTGTAATCGACACCCACCCCCTGGGTCATGGCCAGGACAGCGGCGACCGTGTCGGTGCCCACCGGATCGATCACGTCGCTGGCGCCCAGCGACAGGGCCATGTCGCGCCGGGCCGGTTGCGGATCGATGGCGATGATGCGCCCCGCCCCCACCATCCGGGCCGCCATGATGGCGGACAGGCCAACGGTACCCGCGCCCATGACCACCACGCTCTGCCCCGCCCGTACCTTCAGGGCGTTGGTGACGGTACCCACCCCCGTCATCACCCCACAGGCCAGCGGGCCCAGCAGGGCGACGGGGGCATCATCGGGCACCTTCACCACATT
>JAIXTS010000057.1 GCA_027483805.1 Azospirillum sp.
ACCCAGAAGGAAGGCATCCTGCGGATCGAGCCGAAGTCGCTGGATCAGCTGCTGCACCCCACGCTGGACCCCAAGGCCAAGAAGCAGATCATCGCCAAGGGCCTGCCGGCCAGCCCCGGCGCCGCCAGCGGCAGGGTCGTCTTTACGGCGGAAGAGGCGGAAAAGCATGCGGGATTGGGGGAGAATGTCATCCTCTGCCGCGTGGAAACCAGCCCGGAAGACATCCATGGCATGCACGCCGCCAAGGGCATCCTGACCACGCGCGGCGGCATGACCAGCCACGCGGCGGTGGTGGCGCGTGGCATGGGCCGGTCCTGCGTGGCCGGTGCCGGTGAGCTGCGCATTGATTACAAGCGCGGCATCATCACCGTCCGCAATGTTGAGGTGCGGGCCGGCGACATCATCACCATCGATGGCTCGACCGGTGAGGTGATGCTGGGCGAAGTGCCGACCATTCAGCCGGAACTGTCGGGCGACTTTGCCGAGCTGATGGGCTGGGCCGATACCCATCGCCGCATGAAGGTGCGCACCAACGCCGAAACCCCGCTGGACGCCCGCACCGCGCGCAAGTTCGGGGCCGAAGGTATCGGTCTTTGCCGGACCGAGCATATGTTCTTCGATGCTGAGCGCATCATCGCCGTGCGCGAGATGATCCTGGCGGAGAGCGAGGCGGGCCGCCGTCACGCGCTGGCCAAGATCGCACCGATGCAGCGCAAGGATTTTGTCGAGCTGTTCAAGATCATGAAGGGCCTGCCCGTCACGATCCGCCTGCTGGACCCGCCGCTGCACGAATTCCTGCCGAATACTGAGGCGGAAATGGCGGAGGTGGCCAAGGCTGCCGGCACCGACCTGCAGAAGGTGCAGCACCGGTCGCTGCAACTGCATGAGGCGAACCCGATGCTGGGCCATCGTGGTTGCCGCCTGGGCATCTCCTACCCTGAAATCTATGAGATGCAGGCCCGGGCCATTTTCGAGGCAGCGGTGGAAGTGTTCAAGGAAACCGGTGAGACCGTGATCCCGGAGATCATGATCCCCCTGGTCGGCACCAAGAAGGAGCTGGACATCCTGAAGGCGGTCATCGACCGCGTCGGGGCCGACGTGATCGCCGCCAGCGGCCACAAGGTCGATTATCTGGTCGGCACCATGATCGAGCTGCCGCGTGCGGCCCTGCAGGCCGGCAAGATCGCGGAGACGGCGGAATTCTTCAGCTTCGGTACCAATGACCTGACCCAGACCACGTTTGGCATCAGCCGCGACGATGCCGGCGCCTTCCTGCCCGACTATCAGCGGGCGGGTATCCTGGAGCATGACCCGTTCGTGACGCTGGATACCGAAGGCGTGGGCGAACTGGTGCAGATAGCCGCCGAACGCGGACGCAAGACCAGGCCCGACATCAAGCTGGGCATCTGCGGCGAGCATGGCGGCGACCCTTCATCGGTCTATTTCTGTGAGAAGGTGGGGCTGGATTACGTCTCCTGCTCCCCCTACCGCGTGCCCATCGCCCGCCTGGCCGCCGCACAGGCCGCCATCGAAGGCGAACAGCGCGCCAGCGAGGCGTAAAGGCTCAGTCCCCCTATCCCCGGCAGGGCACCCTGCCGGGGATGGGGCCATCAGGGCCGGGGACAGCACAGGTTGTCCATGGTGTGACGGGGTCCGGGCGGGCGCATCCGCTCCCTTGGCTACACGGCATGTGCCGCGCGGCGGCAGTCGTCGCCGTACCATTGGCCGAAAATTTTGGCCCCTGCTATCAGGCTGCCATCGGTTGACAGCAAACGGCACCGGCAATTGCCCAACACAAAAAGCCCGGCGCGTGTTTCCGCTCCGCGGAAAAACGCCCCAGGTAGCAAATTTGACATCATGATATGCGGTTTATCTCCGCCCTGGTTCCGGAAGTATCTCCGACTTCAGAAGCTGAAGATTGTTTTGGGAAATCTACAGGAGTGCGGGACGACCCGACCGGGCCGCCCCCTTTTACCCTCGACCTACCCGCCCGTCACGAGAGGTACAGTATTTACTCGTCGTCGCCGGCGCGGCGGGCGCGGGTGCCCAGACCGATCTGCTTGGCCAGACGCGAACGCTGCTTGGCATAGTTCGGCGCAACCATCGGATAGTCGGGCGGCAGACCCCAACGATCACGATATTCTTCCGGCGACATGTTGTAGGCAGTCTTCAGATGCCGCTTCAGCATCTTCAACTTCTTACCATCTTCCAGGCAGATGATATATTCCGGGGTCACCGATTTCTTGATGGCAACGGCCGGCTGCGGCTTCTCGCTCTGCACCACCGGCTCCGTGCCGATATTGGCCAGAGTCCGGTAAACCTGATCGATCAGCGCCGGAAGATCGGTGATTGCCACTGTATTGTTCGAGACGTGTGCCGAGACGATTTCCGTCGTGAGAGACAAAAGTTCGGGCGAGGAGGATGCGTTGGTCATGTATCATTGCTCCAACCAAGAA
Organism: Azospirillum sp.; assembly: GCA_027483805.1. Lineage (GTDB taxonomy): Bacteria > Pseudomonadota > Alphaproteobacteria > Azospirillales > Azospirillaceae > Niveispirillum. Next base: position 2,457 of record JAIXTS010000057.1, read on the forward strand.
ACTCGTTCGTGATATAAGTCTTATCCCAACACCTTGCAATATCGATTTGGTACGATATCAAAGGAATCGATGCTCGTGACAAAGACACCAGACCAGTTCCTTGACATAACCGCGCTTGTATGTCCGATGACATTCGTTAGGACCAAACTTGCCACGGAAAGGCTTCAACCGGGCCAAACCCTTGAAGTCCGTATGAATTTTGGTGAACCGTCGCGCAATGTTCCAGCCAGTCTACGCGAACACGGCTATGTGGTTGCCGGTCCGCAACCGGAAAATCCCGCGAGTCCGGAGGGGGTTCAGCGGCTTTTGGTCAAGAGGCCTTAACCAATCTGTCCGAGTTTCAGATCAATGCCCATGACGGTTGCGTCAATCGACACCCCGCCATGCTGATAATAACCGCGCCGCCGGCCGGCATTTTGAAAGCCACATGAAGCATAAAGCCCAGCCGCCGCTGTATTGGTGACTGCAACTTCTAGGAAGCAGCGCACCACACCTCGGGCGGCCAGATGCGTCAGACCGTGGCGCAGCAGGGTGCGGCCAAGGCCGCGCGACCGCACGGCAGGGTCTGTGCCGATGGTCAGCAACTCGCCCTCATCCAGGACATGGCGCCAAAGCGACAGAGCCCGTGGCACCCCTTCCACCGTCAGGATGAAACCTTCCACACACGGTGTGGACAGAAGCGACAGGAAGGATGCTGCGTCCCAGGCCGGACCGGACAGGGCCGGGTCCGCAAAGGCCCGGGCGTGCAGGGCCGACAGCACCTGCGCATGCGCCGGGCCGGCCGGAACAATATCGATCCCGTCCGCCATGGCTCAGCCCTGCTTCGGCAGGGTGACGTCGGGCGGCCGCAGATAGAAAGGATCGGCGATGCGGGCCGCAATACCGGCCATATCCTGGCTGGCGGCGATGCGGGCCGTGGCCAGCGCCTCCGGCGCCCCCGTCGTCTCCACGATGGTGACGGGGCCGTTCCATGCGCCCAGCGCCTGTGCCGCGCGCGCCGCGGCATCGCCGACAATCAGCAGCGGGCCGGCCGGCAGGTGGGTGGCGGCATAGGTGGGCAGATCAAGCGGCAGCACATCTGCCGGTTCGGCAAGGGGCGAGAGGTCGGCCGCGAAAGGCTGCACGAACAGATCGTCCCGCCGGCTTTCGATGGCGGCCAACAGGGTCTGGCCCTGCCGGCTGTCCGGGTCCAGTCCGTGGGCCGCAGCCTCCAGCGTGGTAACGCCGACCAGCGGGCAGCCGGCGGCCAGGGCGAAGCCCCGCGCGGCGGCCAGCCCCACGCGCAGGCCCGTGAAGGTGCCCGGTCCCACCGTCACCCCAATGCGGGACAGGTCGGCAAAGCCGATCCCGGCATCAGCCAGGGTCGCCTGCACCATGGGCACCAGCTTTTCCGCCAGCCCGCGCTGCATGATTTCCGCCCGCACGGCCAGGGTCCGGCCCGCCGCGGCATCCCAGACGGCGACGGCACAGGCGCTGGTCGCCGTATCCAGGCCAAGCGTGATCATTGGCGCATATCCATTCGCGAACGCGTCCGCTATCAAGGTCACGACAGCAACGACAAGGGCTTCCCATGCGGTTCGTTACCATCGCCCCGCCGGATTTCGATGTCGATCTCGATCTTCGCTATGCCACGCCCGACAATCTGACGAGAAGGCCGATCTTCGCGCGGCCGCTCTGCCTGCTGCGCCCGGAAGCCGCCGCCGCCCTGTCCCGGTCCATCCATCTGACGGCGGCACAGGGGCTGCGGCTGCGGGTGTTTGACGGCTATCGCCCGCCCGCCGCGCAATGGGCGCTTTGGAACACGCTGCCCGACCCGACCTTCATCGCCGATCCACGCATCGGGTCCAGCCATGGGCGCGGTGTCGCCATTGATCTGACCCTGGCCCTGCCCGACGGCACGGTGCTGGACATGGGCACGGATTTCGATGACATGCGGCCGATCGCCTATCACGCCGATACCAGCATCAGCGTGACCGCACAGCGTAACCGCGCCCTGCTGCTGGGCATCATGGTGGCGGCGGGATGGCAGCATTACCCCTTTGAATGGTGGCATTACCAGTTGCCGGACGCCTTCTCCTATCCGCTGGTGGAGGATGGGGTGCTGGGTCCATCGGTGATGGGGTCGGGGAAATCGTCGCCGGGATAATAGGCGCGGGTGAAATAAAGGCCATCGGCGGGCGCCGTCTGTCCCGCCGCCGACCGGTTCCGCGCCGCCAGCGCCGCCGACACGTCATCGGCGGTCCAGCGCCCCTCGCCCACCATCTTCAGGGTGCCGACCATGTTGCGCACCTGATGGTGCAGGAAGGACCGGGCACGGGCCACGATCCGCACCTCCTCCCCCACCCGGCTCACCGACAATTCGGCCAGTGTTTTCACGGGGCTGGCCGCCTGGCAGAGCGAGGCGCGGAAACTGCTGAAATCATGCCGGCCGATCAGGCGCTGGGCTGCCTCGTGCATGGTATCGGCATCCAGCGGGTGGGAGACCAGCCAGGACCGCCCGGCATCCAGCGCCAGAGGGGCGCGCCGGTTGGTGATGCGGTACAGGTAGGATCGGCCGATACAGGTGAAGCGCGCATGGAATTCCGGTTCCATCGCCTCAGCCTTCAGCACCGCGATGGGATTGGGCTTCAGGTGATAGTTCAGGGCATCACGCACCTTATCGGCGCTGACCGGCTTTTCCAGATCGAAGCTGGCCACCATGCCGGTGGCATGCACACCACTGTCGGTGCGGCCGGCGGCATGCACCGTCACCACTTCCTGTGAAAAGCGCGTCACCGCCTCTTCCAGGCATCCCTGGACGGAAGCGCCATGGTCCTGCCGCTGCCAGCCCACAAAGGGCGTGCCATTGAACTCGACCGTGATTTTCCAGCGCTGGGACATGGGAACAGGGGCCTTCCTCAACAAACGGCCCCAGCGATGCAACCGCCAGCAGCCCCCGTCAACAGGCTTTTCTCTCCCATGACGGCCATCACAGTGGTAAAAGGAAAAGCTGGATATGAACATTGTCCATATCCACGGGAGGGGAGGCCCGGAACATGGCAAAAATCGATTCGTTCGCCCAGGCTGTGGGCCAGGGGTTTGCACAGGCGCTGGTCGAGGTGACGATCAAAACCCTGGGCGACCTGTTCGTCGATCTGGGAAAAGGCGCCGTTGATGCGGTCCGCGACCTTGATCTGCGGCCCCAGATGGGCAGCCTGTTTGCCGACCGGCTGAACGGCACCGCCGGCAATGACCTGATCAGTGCAGGATGGGGCAATGATACCGTGCGTGGTGGCACGGGGACCGACATCATCGATGGCGGCAAGGGCGATGATGTGCTGGACGGGGGTGCCGGGTCCGACCTTCTGACCGGCGGCTCGGGCCGTGACCGCTTCACCTTTGCCCTGACCGACCTGCGCGCAGGCGACCGCGATTTGCTGATCGATATCGGCAAGGGGGAGCGGGTGGATTTCGATGCCGCGGCAGAGACGGCGTTGCGCATCAATGGCACCGCCTTGTCGGCCCTTACGGCCGATACGGTGCTGCCCACCTTCCTGCAGGCGGGCGTCACCAATATCGCGCAGATCAACGGCCATATCATCGTCGACCTGAACAATGATGGCCGTTACGACGCCGCACAGGACCACACAATCATCATTCCGGACGGCCTGTCCGTCCGCTATGACGCCGCCGCCGACTGGTTCGTCATCGCCTGAATGGGCCTGGTCTGGCGGTCAGGGGCCGATGAAGCTGCGATCATGGCCCAGGCTGGGCACCATACGCCGGGCGTCAGCCACCTTGGACAGGTCCAGATTGGCCAGGATTACGCCCGGTTCCTCCCCTGCATCGGCCAGCACCTCGCCCCAGGGGCTGATGATGACGGAATGGCCATAGGTGCCGCGCCCACCATCATGGATGCCGGTTTGCGCCGGGGCCAGGATGAAGCACCCGGTCTCGATGGCGCGGGCACGCAGCAGCACATGCCAATGGGCGCGACCGGTCGGTACCGTAAAGGCGGCGGGCACCACGATGATGCCGGCCCCGGCCTTGGCGAGCGCGCGGTAAAGATAGGCGAAGCGCACATCATAACAGATGGACAGGCCCAACCCGCCCCAGGGCGTTGTCGCCACCACGGCCTGTTCACCGGGGCGATAGGTGGCGCTTTCGCGGTAGGTCTCCCCACCCGCCAGATCCACATCGAACATGTGGATCTTATCGTACCGGGCCGTGATCTGCCCCGCCGGATCGATCACGAAGGCGCGGTTGGCCACGCGCCCATCGGCCAGCAGGCAACCCAGGGTACCGGTCATGATCCAGGCCCCCGTCTCCCGCGCCAGATCGCGGAAAAAGGGCACGCCCGGATGCTCCGCCTCCGGCTTCACCCGGGCCAGGATCTTCTCCCGCCCCTGTGCCATCAACGAGACATTCTCCGGCAGGCAGACCAGTTGCGCCCCCTGTTCCACCGCCTGCCGGACATGGATGCCTGCCTGTTCCAGGTTGGGCATGATCTCCGGCCCGGCATTCACCTGGACCAGGGCGACGCGAACGTTGGCGGGGCTGTCATTCATGCCGATCAGGTCCCGATGCCCAGCAGCGGATCGAGCTTGCCCGCACGGTCCAGGGCATGGGTATCGTCACATCCGCCAATATGCTGCCCGTCGATGAAGACCTGCGGCACGCTGGTGCGTCCGGCGGCGCGGTCCGTCATTTCCGACCGGCGGGCCGACTCGGCCATAACATCGATCTCGATATACTGGACGCCCTTGCTGTCCAGCAGGTGTTTGACGCGGGTGCAGTAGCCACACCAGGGGCTGGTATAGATCTCGACCTTGGGCGCGGACATGGTGACAGGGTTCCTAAGTCGGTGATGGTTCGCTGACAATAATATGAACCTGCCGGGAGCGCCGGCAAAGGGCAAGGACTTGCAATGCACCTTTGCCGGGGGATCAGCCGGTTTCCCCCGCCGCCTCCAGCGTCACCGGTTTTACCACGCGCGACAGGGTCAGCACATCGACGGCCCGGGCGCCCGCCCGACGCAGGGTGCGGGCGCATTCGCCCACCGTGGCCCCGGTGGTGAACACATCGTCGATCAGCAGGATACGGGCTTCCTTGACGCGGCCCGCGCTGCGCGGGTTGATGGCGAAGGCGCCCTGTACATTGCGCGCGCGCCCCTTGGCCGACAGACCGCCCTGGCTGGGCGTGGCCCGGCGGCGGATCAGCAGGTCGGGGATGGCCGTGCGCCCCGTCAGCCGCCCCAGATGCAGGGCCAACAGCGCCGACTGGTTATACCGCCGCTTCAGCAGGCGCCAGCGGTGCAGGGGCACCGGCGCAATGATCACATCCGGTTCGGCCAGCAGCATGGCCCCCGCCCGCGCAAGCCATTGCGCGAAGGCCGGCGCGCAATCGGTGCGATCCCCATGCTTGAACCCCAGGACCAGCGACCGGCTGGCCTCGTCATAGGCGAAGACCGACCGGCAGCGGTCAAATTGCGGCGGGCGGGCCAGACAGGCGCCGCAGACCAGATTGACCGCCCCTTCCCCCGTGGGATCATAATCAAAGGGCAGGCCGCAGCGGGCACAATGCGGGGCGGCGATGAAACCCACCCCCTGCCAGCAGGCGGGGCACAGGGCGCCGGCCGCCCCCACCTCCACCCCGCAAGAGAGGCAGCGCGGCGGGAGGACAAGGTCCAGCAACCGGGCCGCACCGGTACGCAGATGCGGCCACATGTCACCCATGCGTGTGAAAACAGTGCCAAACATGCTTTCAGGTTAACAGCCCCGAAGGCCCCCGGCAAGCATATGGACTTGGCAGCACTTTCAGACAATGGCTGTTAATATATTGATATCAAACAAGTTATTCACAAATCTTAAAAATGATGGCAGCCTTTTCCCTGTGGGGCGCAACGGCCGCCCCGGATTTGCGGAAGGAGGTCGCATGATCATTTCCCAGTCCCCCCTGTCGCGGCAGTTGCAGGATTACCGCCTGACCACGGCTGAAATCCTTTATCACATGCCCGACCATCCCGGCCTCTTGCAGACCTATGTCTGGCAGGAACTGGACCTGGCTCCCCGATATCCGGTGTTACACAAATTCCTGGATTTCTGGTCGCGCAACCTGGATGGCAAGCTGCATTCGGTGCGCGTGGCGAACCTGGACCTGATCAGTCCCGGCAGCCTTCGGCATGTCGATGCGCTGATGACCTTGCAATAGGCTCAGGGCTGGGTGCCGGCCGTTTCAGCCAGGCGGCGGGCGATCTGTCGGCGCTACCGGTCTGCGGCTGTCCATGCGGGCGCGGTGTAGAACTCGCGCAGCAGGGCGCGGGGCCAGTCGGTCAGGGACAGAGGACGTGGCCCGGCGCCCGGCTGGAACAGCGACAGGATGCTGGGCACGGTGGCGCCGGTTGCCGTGCCCACCTGCCCCAGCCGCCCGCATGCCGACATGGTCGGCCACAGCGACCAGCGGCAATCCCGCCAATCCCTTCACATCCAGGACAACCACGGACCGGAACAGCATCTCCTGCGCCGTGGCCGGCAGGGCACGCAGGGGGAACAGGGTCAGCGCCAGACGGTGTCGATGGGACATGAGGCTGCATCCATTGGCGTGAGGCCCATCATGGTCGTGCCACTGCTATCTCCTGTAAACCTGTCCGATCGGCGGAGCCGGTGACCGGAAGGCTTTATGGGCGGGCCGGCACGTCGCATGATGGGGCAACGACACCGGAAGGAACCGTTATGATCGACCTGTACACCGCCGCCACGCCCAACGGGCACAAGGTCTCCTGCACGCTGGAGGAACTGGGCCTGCCCTATACCCTCCATGTTGTGTCGCTGGCGAAGAACGAGCAGAAGGAACCCTGGTTCCTGGCCATGAACCCCAATGGCCGCATCCCCGTCATCGTGGACCGGGCGGAAGATCACACAGTGTTCGAATCGGGCGCCATCATGGTCTGGCTGGCGGAAAAGACGGGCCGCCTGATGCCCACGGACGCCAAGGGCCGGTCCCGCGTGCTGCAATGGCTGATGTTCCAGATGGGCGGCGTCGGCCCGATGATGGGGCAGGCCAATGTCTTCCACCGCTATTTCCCGGAAAAGATCCCCGCCGCCATCGACCGGTATCAGAAGGAGGCCAAGCGCCTGCTCACGGTGCTGGATGGTCGCCTGAAGGATCATGAGTTCCTGGCGGAAGATTTCTCTATCGCCGACATTGCCAACTGGTGCTGGGCCCGCACGCATGATTGGTCGGGCGTGGCCATCGATGATCTGCCCCACCTGTCGCGCTGGATCGCGCAACTGGACGCACGGCCGGGCTGTGCCGCCGGCCTGCTGAAGCCGCCCAAGAATGTGACGGCGGCGGAACTGGTGCAGTCCGCACAGACGATCGTGGTGCGGTAACGCCAGCGGCCTGAAAGATTGACCAACGGTCAAGATTTCAGGCCGCTGGCATAAGAAGGGTTCTATCCCTCGCGGCGGCGCTTCAGCAGCACGTAATAGGCGCCGCCGCCGCCATGCTGTGGCTGGGCCTGATGCACCGACAGGATCAGCGGGCCGATATCGGCTTCCCGCAGCCAGCGCGGCACGGACAGGCGCAGGACGCCCTCGCCGCGCGGCATCTGGCCCTTGCCGGTGATAACCAGCACCATGCGCCGGCCCATGGTGTGGGACCGCCGGATAAAGCCGGTCAGGGCGTGGTGCGCCTCGCTCTGCGTCATGCCATGCAGGTCGATGCGCCCGTCGATGCCCATACGGCCCTTGCGCACCTTTTCATCGGTGCGTTTGTCCACGCCGGCCACCCGGCCCAGCGGGGACGGAGCCAATTGCACATTGACCCGTGCCTTCGCCGCCACCGGTACGGCGCGCAGCATTTCGGCCAGACGTTCGGCCGGGGCCTTGACGGCGGGTGCGGCTTCCAGGACCCGAGGCAGCGGCGCTGGGGCCTGCGTGAGAGGGGCCGGAACGGGAACCTTCTTCGGCGATGCCGCCTTGCGGTGGTTGGATATCAGGGGTGCCGCGTCACGGACCACCGTATGCCACAGCGCCAGTTCGTCCGCCGTCGGCAGCTTGGGCCGGCGTTCACTCATGCCGCCCCCGCCACGCCCATCGGGCGTGCACCATCATCGGGCTGTGGAGACAGGGAGCGGGACAATACAGGGGCTTTCTTCGCAGGGCCGGGGGTCGGCAGCAGGTAGCATCCGCGGCCCGGCCGGGCAATGGAAGCCGCAACATGGGTTCCATCCGCGATCAGGACAACCCGTTGCGCCGTCCGCTCAGGGCTCCAGCGACCTTGGCAGCCGGCCGGCCGCCAGCATCGCCGGCAGGCGGCAGCGGATGGTGCTGCCATTCTGGCCGTCGCTGTCGATCTCCACACTGCCGCCATGCAGCTCGACAAAGCTTTTCACCAGCGACAGGCCAAGCCCGGCCCCGGCGGAACCGCCATTGCCGGCACTGCCCCGTTCGAACCGTTCAAAAACGCGGCTTTGTTCCTCGCTGCCGATACCCAGGCCCGTGTCGGAAACGGCCAGAACCACCTGATCGCCCTGCCGTTCGGCCGACAGGGTGATGCGCCCGCCGGCCGGCGTGAACTTGATGGCGTTGGAGACCAGGTTGAACAGGGCCTGCTTCAGCCGCTTCTCATCCCCTTCCATGCCGCCCGTCTGGTCAGAGACCTCGACCCGCAGATCCAGCCCCTGCTTGCGGGCCCAGTCGCGGGTCAGACCGGCCACAGAATGCAGCAATTGCGGAATGTCGAATTTCTCATGCTCCAGCACCATGAAGCCCGCTTCGATGGTGGCCAGATCCAGGATGTCGTTGACCAGGGACAACAGGCGTCGGCTGGCCTCCAGCACGCCCTTGGCATATTCCTGCTGCCGGTTGTTCAGCGGCCCGAAATACTGGTTATGCAGAATCTCGGCAAAGCCCATGATGGCGTTCAGGGGGGTGCGCAGCTGATAGGAGACATTGGCGATGAATTCCGCCTTCAAGCGGTCAGCGGCTTCCAGCGCCTCGTTGGAGGATCGCAGGGCCGTCTCCACCTTGTCGCTGTCGGTCACGTCCAGGCAGGAGAACAGCACCGCCCCGTCGGGTAGCGGCACCAGGGCATAGCGCAGGACCGACCCGTCCCTGCGGCGCATGATGCCGGCATCGGCCGACCGTTCCAGCAGGCGACCGACCAGCCGCTCCCGCTCCGCCGGCCAGTCGCCGCCAGGGTCCAGGAAGGGCCGGATCAGTTCGACCAGCCGGGTGGCATGCGGCTCGCCGCGCATCTGTTCGCCATCCACCGACCAGACCCGCTGGAAGGCGGGGTTGCACAGTTTCAGGCGCCCGTCCCCGCCGAACACGGCCACCCCTTCGGCCAGATTGTCCAGCGTCTCCTGCTGTACGGCCATCAGGGTGTTGTAGGAGCTTTCCAGCGCCAGCGTGTGGGTCACGTCCTCGGCCACGAACATCAGCCCGCCGAACGGGTGCGGCACCACCAGCGAGCGCAGCGTCCGCCCGTCCGGCAGATGCATCAGCTCTTCCATCGGCTCGATCAGGGAGGTGAACAGACCCAGCTGCTGCTTTTTCCAGCGGGGGAAATCCGCTTCCTCCGTCAGTTTGCGCCGGGCGCGCAGATCCTCCAGCACCTCGCCATAGGTAGGCTCATCCGTCAGCCAGCCCGTATCCATGTCCCACAGCCTTGCATAGGCATGGTTATGAAACTTGATACGCATGTCGGGGCCATAGATGGCGATGGCCGACCCCAGCTGGTGCAGCACCTCCCCATGGGCGTCGATATGGCGGGTCAGCTCGTCCTTCAGACCGCGTTCATGGGTGCGGTCGACGGCCATGCCGATCATGCCACCCTGGGGCAGCGGCATCTCCGTCAGGTGGAACAGCCGACGGTCGCCATCGACGACCAGGAACCGGTCCTCCCCCTGTGCCGCGCCGACTTCCCTGGCGCGCAGGGCCAGGTCGCGGGCGCCCCCGAACAGGCCGCCGCCCGGCAGTTCGCGCCCCGTCTCCAGTACCTGTTCCGGCGTGCTGTCCAGCAGATGCGCATAGGCCGCATTGCACCAGTCCAGCTCCATCGAAGCGCCGCGCCGCCACAGCGGCAGCGGCAGGCAGGACAAAAGGGTGCGCAGCCGGTCCAGCTCCGCGCTCTGCGCCGCATGCACCTCTTGCCGCCGCACCTGTTCCTGACCGAGCGCGGTAATGTCGCGCAGCCACAGCACATGCAGGGTTGTGCCGTCTGCGCCTTCGCCGCGCCGTCCGCTGGCCTGGAAAAACTTTGATCCGTCGGCCAGCCGCACATTGATCTGGAAAGGCTGGCCGCTGTCGGTCAGATGGCGGAAGGACCCGTGCAGGGCCGCAGCATCGCTGGGCGCCAGTGCCTGTTCCACATCATCCAGACGGCGGACCTGCGCCACCCCCAGCAGGGCCGCGAATCCGGACGACAGCGCCAGATCGCCGGCGCCGCCGATGGCGAACCAGGGATCGGGGCAGGCGTCCAGCAGGGCCAGCAGCCGACCGCTTTCCGCCTTCGCCTCCTGCATGTCCAACTCGCGACCGCGGCCCCAGGCCAGCAGGCGCAGGAACATGGCGGCGATGGTCAGCAGCAGGGCCACGGCCATCAGGGCAAGCACAGGGGATTGCGCATCCCATAGGGGGAGCAGCATCCAACCGATCCCGGCCAGCCCCAGCAGGGCGGCACCGGCGATCGCGATCACGGGGGCGATGGCAGGCTTCACAAGGACGCAGTGTAGGGGGTGAAATCATTGAAATGCAAGCACCAGCGGCTTCATTGCCCGCGGCCCGCAACCCAGTCGCGCTTGACTGCGCCCCCGGCCTCCCCACATAGCAAGCATCCTTTCGCATGTCCTTCCAAGTGAGCGGTGATGAGCGGCAATTCAAATCCCCACGACCCGATCCAATGGCATGGCACCACCATCCTGTCCGTCCGCAAGGGCGGCCATGTGGTGATCGCCGGCGATGGCCAGGTGTCGATGGGGCAGACGGTGATGAAGTCCAATGCCCGCAAGGTGCGTCGCCTGGCCGGCGGGTCGGTCATGGCCGGCTTCGCCGGGGCGACAGCCGATGCCTTCGCCCTGTTCGAACGGCTGGAGGCCAAGCTGGAACAGCATCCGGGCCAACTGACCCGCGCCGCCGTGGAGATGGCCAAGGACTGGCGCACCGACCGTTATCTTCGCCGGCTGGAAGCACTGATGGCTGTGGCGGACAAGGATGTGTCGCTGGTCATCACCGGCAATGGCGACGTGCTGGAGCCCGAAGACGGGATCATCGGTATCGGTTCGGGCGGCTCCTACGCTCTGGCGGCCGCCCGCGCCCTGATCGACATTGAAAGTTTTGATGCCGAAATGATTGCCCGCCGCGCCATGAAGGTAGCCGCCGACATCTGCGTCTATACCAACCATTCCGTCACGCTGGAGAAGATGTGATGAGTGCCACCGCTTTCTCCCCGCGTGAGATCGTTTCGGAGCTGGATCGATATATTGTCGGTCAGAACGAGGCCAAGCGCGCCGTGGCCATCGCGTTGCGCAACCGCTGGCGGCGGCAGCAGCTGACGGGCCAGATGCGCGAGGAGGTCTACCCCAAGAACATCTTGATGATCGGTCCGACCGGGGTGGGCAAGACAGAGATCGCGCGCCGTCTGGCCAAGCTGGCCCAGGCGCCCTTCGTGAAGGTGGAAGCCACCAAATTCACCGAAGTGGGTTATGTAGGCCGCGACGTGGAACAGATCATCCGCGATCTGGTCGAAGCTGCCATCGTCATGACCCGCACGCGCCTGCGTCAGGAAGTGGCGGCCAAGGCCGAACTGCATGCCGAGGAACGGGTACTGGACGCGCTGGTCGGGGAAAGCGCCAGCGCCGAAACCCGCGCCAAGTTCCGCAAGCAGCTGCGCGAAGGCAGCCTGAACGAGCGGGAGATCGAAATCCAGGTTGCCGACAATGCCGTTCCGGGCCTGCCGGCCTTTGATGTGCCCGGCATGCCCGGTGCCCAGATGGGCATGGTCAATCTGGGCGACATTTTCGGCAAGGCCTTTGGCGGCGGCCGCACCAAGACCCGCAAGATGAGCGTGTCGGACAGCTATGACCTGCTGATGGCCGAGGAAAGCGACAAGCTGCTCGATAATGAGAAGGTGGTGGCGGATGCCATAAACGCGGTCGAACAGAACGGCATCGTCTTCCTGGATGAGATCGACAAGATCTGTGCCCGCAGCGAACATCGCGGCGGCGGCGACGTGTCGCGCGAGGGTGTGCAGCGCGACCTCCTGCCCCTGATCGAGGGTACGGTCGTCTCCACCAAGCATGGGGCGGTGAAGACCGACCATATCCTGTTCATCGCGTCCGGCGCCTTCCATGTCGCCAAACCCAGCGACCTGCTGCCGGAATTGCAGGGCCGCCTGCCCATCCGGGTGAACCTGCAGCCCCTGACCCAGGCCGATTTCCGCCGCATCCTGACGGAGCCGGAATGCAGCCTGATCAAGCAATATGTCGCCCTGTTGAAGACGGAGGAGGTGGAACTGGTCTTCACCGACGACGCCATCGACGAACTGGCCCGACTGGCCGCCGAGATCAACCGGACGGTCGAGAATATCGGCGCGCGCCGCCTGCACACCGTGATGGAACGGCTGCTGGAGGAAATCAGCTTCGCCGCCACGGAGAAAAGCGGGGAGGCGATCAGCGTCGACGCGACCTATGTGCGCCAGCAACTGGACGGGCTGTCGCAGAACACCGACCTGTCGAAGTTCATTTTGTAAAGGGATCGCGGGTTCGGGAACCTTAAGGCACGCCTGGAGTCGAGACACATCCCGGAATCGGGGCACGATCGAACCGGAAACCTTGTCGGCCCTGTTCTTTACCCGGTTTTTCAGGTCGGTTGTGTCAATCTGGGGCGACCCCGGTCAGGTCGCCCCGTTCCGGCCCGAACGCGGGCTGAAACCACGGCTGAACCATTGTGATTTGTGCATGGCACCGCTACGTACCTACCCGCAACCCCCCTCATATCTTTGAAAGTTGCGGGACAAGGGCATGAAACTTTCGTGATCGACCCATGCCCTGTGACACAGTGGGTTGACCGGGCTGCAGCAGTTCGTGTTATGCCAGTGATGACGGCGGTGACTGCCGCGCCCGCTGCCCGTGTAAGCGGGACAGGTGGCAAGGATGGTCGCTTCCGTCCCGTGCCGGCTACCCAGAATATGTGAGAGCATGGCTGACATCATATCCACCGATGCCCTGATTTCCGGTGAACTGCGCGCCGGCAATCTTGAGGTCCGTCTGGCGGAAACCGCCGCCGAGGTCACCGCGGCCCAGCGCCTGCGCTACCGCGTCTTCTATGAAGAGATGGCGGCCAAGCCATCGGCGGAGATGGCGGCCCAGCGCCGTGACTTCGACATGTTCGACACGCTGTGTGACCATCTGCTGGTCATCGACCGCAGTCTGGGCGATGGCACCGACGCCGTGGTCGGCACCTACCGGCTGATCCGCCGGGCCACCGCCGCCCGTGCCGGCTCCTTCTACTCGTCCGACGAGTATGACATCTCCCGGATCGAGGAATATCCGGGCGAGGTGCTGGAACTGGGCCGGTCCTGCGTGGATCTGCATTACCGCAGCCGCGGCACCATGCAGTTGGTGTGGCGTGGCATTGCCGCCTATTCCGCGCATTATGACATCAAGCTGATGTTTGGCTGCGCCAGCCTGCCGGGCACCGATCCCAAGGCCCTGGCCCTGCCGCTTTCCTACCTCTACTACCATCATCTGGCCCCGCCGGCCCTGCGCCCCGTGGCCCTGCCGCACCGCTATGTCGAAATGGCGATGATGGATGAGCATGAGATCGACCCCCGGCGCGGCATCAATGAAGTGCCGGCCCTGATCAAGGGCTATCTGCGCCTGGGCGGCTTCGTGGGCGAAGGGGCGGTGGTTGACCACCAGTTTAACACCACCGACGTCTCCATCGTGGTGAAGACCGACATGATGACCGACAAGTACCTGCGCCATTATGAGCGCCGGGGCTCGTCGCTGATCTGATCCTGGATAAAGGCGGCGGGCGGACAGGCATGGACATCGGCTCGACGGCGCTGGGTTTGTCACGTCTGGTTGTTTACGGCCTGCTGACACTGGTCTGCATTCCGGTGCAGGTGGTGTTGCTGCGCCTGTCGCCGCGTGATGCGGCGGCGCGCTTTCCTCGCTGGTACCACCGTGTCTGCTGCCGTCTGCTGGGGTTGCAGGTGGTGGTGAAGGGGATGCCGGCGTCCGATGCGGGGCCGGTTCTGTTCATCGCCAACCATTCCTCCTATCTTGACATCCCGGTGCTGACATCGGTGCTGCCGGTCAGTTTTATCGCCAAGTCGGAAGTGAACGCCTGGCCCGTCTTCGGCCTGCTGGCCCGTCTGCAGCGGACCGTGTTCGTGGACCGCACGGCCCGGCATAAGGCCGATGAACAGCGCGATACCATCCAGGGACGCCTTCAGGCCGGCGACAGTCTGGTCCTGTTCCCGGAAGGGACCAGCAGTGACGGCAACCGCACCCTGCCCTTCAAGACAGCCCTGTTCGCCGTGGCCGCCACCCGGATCGGTGAACGCCCGCTGACGGTACAGCCGGTCAGCGTGACCGCCACCCATCTGGACGGCATCCCGCTGGGTCATGTCTGGCGACAGCTTTATGCGTGGTACGGCGACATGGAACTGCCGCCGCACCTGTGGCGCATGGTGCGGGCCGGGCGGCTACAGGTGACGGTCGAATTCCACCCCCCGCAATCGCTGGCAACCGTGCCGTCGCGCAAGGCGCTGGCCGATGTCTGCTGGCAATCCGTGGCCGGCGGCGTGGAACGCGCCGTTACCGGCCGCGCGGCATAGCCAAGCCTGCGGATGCGGGCGCCGGCATAAGCCGCTGCTTCACCGCCGGCCATTCACGATCCGTGACCGAGAAATAGACAGAGTGGCGCAGGCTGCCGTCGGCGCGAACCACATGGTTGCGGAAGGTCCCCTCCTCCACGGCCCCGATGCCGGCCAGGGCCGCACGGGACTGGATATTGTTGCTGTCGGTCTTGAACTCCACCCGGACACAGCCCCAAACCTCGAACGCGTGGCGCAGCATCAGATATTTGGCCTCCCGGTTCAGGCCCGTCCGCTGAAACCCCTTGCCCAGCCACGTATAGCCGATTTCCACATGCCGGTTGGCCCGATCCATGGCCAGAAAACGGGTGGCGCCGGCGATGCGGCCCGTCGCCCGGTCGATGGTCACGAAGGGCAGCATGCGGCCCGCCTGCTGTTCGGCCAGGGCGAAGCCGATCCAGGCTGCCATTTCCTCGCGGCTGCGCACCGGGGTGGGATACCAGCGGAAAATGTCCCCCGTCAGACCCACCGCGCATAACCCGTCCAGATGCTCCACCCCCAGCGGGTCCAGCCGGGCCGCGTCCCCGACCAGGGTGACGGGTGCGGTATCGATACGGTTGAAATCGTAAAGCGGGTAAGGACGGTCGGACATGAAACACCGGCAAGCAGCAAGGCCAGACCCAGCTTTCCCGGTACCGCCCCCCCATGGTCAACCGCCAGATTGTCCCGATGACGAGATTTCGGCCCCATGGCCGCTTCCTTACTATACACACATGCACCGCCGTTCATGCGGCGCCCGCAAACCCCGCCGCAACAGGATGTAGGGAGTGAAGATGACCACCGATTTCCGCTTCCGACACCGGGTACGGTATGGGGAATGCGATCCGCAGCAGGTAGTGTTCAATGCCCGCTATGGGGATTTCATCGATATCGGCATCACCGAATATCTGCGCCACATGCTGGGCGGGATCCAGGGGCTGAATGCGCGCGGCTTGGATATGATGGTGGTCAAGCAGACCAAGGAATGGCAGGGGCCGGCGCGGTTTGACGATGTGCTGGAACAATCCATCCGCACGGGGCGGGTGGGCACCACATCCTTCAGCATCCTGACAGACTTCGCCCGGCTGCCCGATGGGGCGCCAGTGATGAAATCGGAAACCGTCTATGTCATGACACTCTTCGGTGCCGCGGAAAAACGGCCGATCCCCGAGGATCTGGCGTCACTTCTGCGACACGGGGTTCCCGGCCGGCTGGTTGATCACGCCGGGCCGGTATGAGGGGAACGGCTGCTCATCGGCGGCATCCATTCCACATTCGATACATCCAGATAGTCGCGCATATACACGGCCAGACGGTCGGCGATGCGGCGCAAGTTCGCCGCTTCCTCCGGCTTCGTCGCTTCCAGACGCGCGGCCTCCGCCTGCATCTCGTCGGCCTTCACCAGAATATCGCGGCGAAGGTCGTTCAGATCCTGGATCGTCATCATGACACCCATAATGCATCCGCCTTCCAACCATGATGGCACAAAAGGCGCCTTCAGGGCGCCATAACTATGCAAGGTTGCCGTAAAATGATGAAGACAGGCTTAAGGCGGGGATGATTGGCCGGAAAACCCATCCCGGCAGGCGCAGATTTGCTATGCATGACCGCGCCCCTCGGCCGAACGGTCTATGACCCGGCGTCGGGTTCGGCCGCATCCGGCAGGTCGATCTCCGCCCGTATCTTTGCTTCCAGTTGATCGATCCGCGCCTTCAACGCATCGATCCGGGCCAGCAGGTCGGGCAGGCCCAGCGCGCCGGCGGTCGACAGGGCGGCCACGCTTTCCGACAGATCGGCGGCGATGGCGGCCAGATCGGGTTCGGGCACGCTGTCCGGTTCGCCGGTCATTGCCCGCCCGCATAATAGGTGAACAAAGCGATGGAGGCGGCGACGGTGGCATTCAGGCTTTCGACATTGCCGGTATTGCCAATCGTCAGACGCTGGGCCGGCACCTGCGGCGGCACGCCCTGCCCTTCCTCGCCTAAGATCAGGCGGGCATCTTCGGGCCAGGGGAAGGTGGCGAGATCATCACCGCCGGAATCGAGCGCCAGCAGCGGCCCCGCCGCCTGATCCAGCGCCGACCAGCGCCCGCCGCGCACGATATCCAGCGTGAAGACGGCATTGCTGGCCGCGCGCAGGCATTTCGGGTGGAACGGGTGGGCTGCTTCTTCCAGCAGAATGACCTTGGACGCGCCGAACGCCGCCGCACTGCGCAGCAGCGCGCCCAGATTGGCGGGGTCACCCAGGGCGCAGACCAGTTCCAGGCCCTTAGGCGGGGCGGACAGGTTGGCGTGTCCGATGGCGGGCAGCTCGCCCACCAGGATCGGGTAATCCGTGCCCGACACATCCAGTTCCCGGAACAGGGGACCGGCCAGCACCACAGGCTGGATATGGTCGGGCAGCGGCCAGTCCGCGATCCATTCGGGATGGCGGATCAGGATGCGGGTAAAATGATGCGGCCAGCGCGTCAGCGCCTCCGGCACGGTCTTCA
>JAIXTS010000128.1 GCA_027483805.1 Azospirillum sp.
GCATTTTCCAGGCCGGGGATCATGCGGAAGACCCGCACCTGTTCGGCATATTTCAGCTTGGTCTGAAACCCGACCAGATTATAGAGCGTGCCCAGCGCATTATCCTGACGCAGCTGCACCACGGCATAGGGGCGCTTGCCCTCATGCGGGTTGGTCAGGCCTACGGGCTTCATGGGGCCATAGCGCAGGGTATCGACGCCGCGTTCGGCCATCACTTCGATAGGCAGACAGCCTTCGAAATAGGGGGTGTTCTTTTCCCACTCCTTGAAGTCGCCCTTTTCGCCATCGATCAGCGCCTGGATGAAGGCCTGATACTGCTCCTTGTCCATGGCGCAGTTGATATAGTCCTTACCCGTGCCACCCGGCCCGACCTTGTCATAACGCGACTGAAACCAGGCCTTGGACAGGTCGATACTGTCGGTATGGATGATGGGGGCGATGGCGTCGAAGAAGCTCAACTGCTCCTCGCCCGTAAAGGCGCGGATGGCTTCGGCCAGCTTCATGGAGGTCAGGGGGCCGGTGGCGATGATTGTGCTGTCCCAGTCCTCGGGCGGGATGCCCGCGACCTCACCCCGCTCGACCGTCACCAGCGGGTGGCTGGTCAGGGTGGCGGTAACATGTTCGGCGAAATGGTCGCGGTCCACGGCCAGCGCGCCGCCGGCCGGCACCTTATGCGTGTCCGCCGCCGTCAGGATCAGCGAGCCGGATCGGCGCATCTCCTCATGCAGCAGGCCGACGGCGTTATAGTCGGCATCGTCGGAGCGGAAGGAATTGGAACAGACCAGTTCCGCAAAAAAATCCGTCTGGTGCGCGTCCGTTTTCTGTACGGGGCGCATCTCATGCAGGATGACGGGGATGCCGGCCTGGGCGATCTGCCAGGCAGCTTCGCTGCCGGCCATGCCGGCGCCGATGACGTGGATGGGTTTGTGCTGTGTCATGGGCGGTGATGTCGCGCGAGATGGCGCCGACGTCAAGTGCCGTTGCGTGAATGCGCGCCCACAAAGGGCCGGCGTCGGGTGAATTGTACCCCCGACAGGTCGCCCCTGGACATTTCCGATATCGGATGTATTGTGCCGGGCGTTTTAAGAATGCTGGACTGTTCTTCACGATGATTGCCGCCACCCTTCCGGGCGAAACCCTTTCCCACCGTATTCAACGCCATGTCAGCGAACTGTTCCGGCTGGCCATTCCGGTGATCATCGCGCGGGCAGGGATCATGGTCATGGCCCTGACCGATACGCTGATGGTCGGGCGGTTCGGGGCGCAGGAACTGGCCTATTACGGGTTGGGCAACATGCCGGTCGGCGTGATGATGGGGGTGATGGTCGGCCTGATGCTGGGGGTCGTGGTCATGACGGCCCAGGCCGTGGGGCGGGGCGAGGAGGCATCGACCGGTATCATCTGGCGCCGGGCCATCCCCTATTCTCTGCTGGTCGGCGGGGGGATGGCGGGCCTGTGCCTGTGGGGGGAGGAATTCCTGCTGCTGACCGGGCAGGCGCCCGATCTGGCGGCCGGCGGGGCGGGCGTGATGGCGGTGATCGCCATCGGCATGCCGGCCGCGGGTCTGCATCTGGCCACCAGCCTGTATCTGGAAGGCATGAAACGGCCGATCCCCGGCATGGTCGCCATGCTGATCGGCAATGTCCTGAATGTCGGGCTGAACTGGGTGCTGGTCTGGGGCCATCTGGGTTTTCCCGCCATGGGGGCGGAAGGGGCGGCCTGGGCCACCAGTATCCTGCGCTGGCTGGGCGCCATCGGGCTGATCGCCTATGTCTGGTGGCTGCCGCAGCGCCATGCCTGGGGCATCCGGGGCGGGTTCAAGGGCTGGTGGCGCCACAGCGGGGCGCAGCGGCAGGTGGGCTATGCCGCCGGCCTGTCCAACGGGCTGGAAGGATCGGCATTTGCGGCGCTGGCCCTGTTTGCGGGCTGGCTGGGGGCCATGTCGGTGGGGGCCTATACGATCGGGCTGAACCTGATTGCGCTGCCCTTCATGTGTGCGCTGGGGCTGGCCACCGCCACATCGGTGCGGGTGGGCAATGCCTATGGTGCCGGGGACCGGGTGGACACCAAGGTCGCGGGCTGGACCGGGCTGGGCGTAACCAGCGCCATCCTGGCCCTGGTGGGGGTGATCTTCCTGTTCTTCCCCACCTGGGTTGCAGCGCAGTTCACCGCCGACCCGGCCCTGATCGCCCTGACAGCACCGTTGCTGGCGCTGTCGGCCTGGCTGCTGGTGGCGGATGGCGGGCAGGTGGTGATGGCCCAGGCCCTGCGCGGGCGCAGCGATACCTGGGTGCCCACCGCCATGCATTTTGTCAGCTATTACGCCATCATGATGCCGCTGGGCTGGTACTTGGCCTTCCCCCTGGGGCAGGGGGTGCTGGGCCTGTTCATGGGCATTCTGGTTGCCAGTTTTGTGGCGGTCAGCTTTCTGATGGGCCGGTTCTGGTGGCTGTCGCGGCGGGATGACCGGGCGGCCGGCGCCTGACTTGCCCTTTCGTTGTTCGCACCCGCGAATGGTGCTACAAGGGGTGCCCGATGGCCGGTCCCGCCGGCCGTCTGGCTTTGTAGACCCGTAATGACGAGTTCCGCTCGGTGACCTCCACGCCCGCTCTGCCGTCCGATATCACGCCCATCACCATCGAAGATGAGATGCGGCGATCCTATCTCGATTACGCGA
>JAIXTS010000062.1 GCA_027483805.1 Azospirillum sp.
CCCACGCTGGTCACGAAAAAACGACCATGGGTACCGCAACTTTTTGCCCCAGGTCTGGTTTGGGGGGAGGAAGCGGCCGGGGCTTGAATCAGGAACGGCGGGCTTTTGGCCCGCCGTTCTCTTGCCTTACGGCCCTTTGGCTTAGAACAGCCGCAGGATCGACTGCTGAGCCTGGTTGGCCAGCGAGAGGGAGATCGTGCCCAGCTGCTGACGGGTCTGCAACAGCAGCAGGTTCGCACCTTCCTCATTCTGGTCGGCCTGGACCAGCTTGTTCGCGCCTTCGACCAGCACGTTCGAGAATTCGCTGGTGAAGCTTTCGCGGGTCTGGATGACGTTCAGGTTCGTCGACAGTGCCTGCGACGCGCCACGCAGCGAGGAGGTGGCGAAGTCAAGGCTGGCAACCGCCTTGTCGATGTCCGCACGATCCAGGAAGTTGTTCTGCGCATAGTCGATACGCAGGCCCTGACCGTCGGTCGTCACATTGCGGCTGACCACCTGGATGTTGGAGGTGTTGTCGGCATTGAACTGAACGGCCAGATCGTTCTCGGTGTTGGCGTCCGTACGCTGCACCGTCGTCATGTTGGCCGATTCGTTGGTGGAAGCAGTCTGCTTCACCGTCTTGCTGTCGACCGTCACACGGACCGTGCCGCTGTCGAAGGTCAGCGAGTTTTCGCCATCCGCCAGTTTGGCATTGCCGCGGGCATTGTTACCGGAGCGCTCGACCGTCACGCCATTCAGGTTGGTCGCCGACAGGGTGATGTCGACATTCTTCTCAATAGTCGAGACACCATTGGCCGAGGTGCCCAGCGATTCCAGCTGCGTCCGGTCAACCGTGAAGGACACGGACGTACCGGAAGAGAAGGTCAGCGAAATGGACTTGGTTGCGGCGTTCGACGTGGTGGCACCGATGCTGAAGCTGGTGCCGGTACCCGTAGTCTGGTTCGACGTGATGGTGAAGCTGCTGCCTTCACTGTCGGAAGTACCATCGGCAATGGTGAACCGGTTGCTGCCAGTGGCGCCAACACCGGCTTCCACCAGGGCCTGCAGATTGGTACGGACAGCATCACGACGGTTCGCCGGGTCAGCAGAAGAGACGTCAGCAGCCGTTGCCTTGTACACAAAGGATTGACCGTTCACGGTCGCCGTGAAGCTGTCGCCTTCTTCAATGGAACCGCCGATCTTGATGCTCGACACCTGGGCAACGCCCGAGGAACCATTGTTCACACCGGCCGTCGAGGTGCTGGCGACAGCGGACTGGGTGTTGTCGAAGAACTTGAACGTGCGCGATTCGCCGTTTTCGGTCACGATCGCGGTGCGCTCACGGCCGCTGTTGCCACGCAGCTCGATGCTGATATCGGCAAAGTTACCGGCGGTGGAGGACAAGGTGCCCGAAACCTTCAGCGAGGCGATACCACGGCTGTCTTCGGCTTTGGCGATGCCTTCCAGGTCGGCGCTGATCGCACCGGAACCCGAAACCTTCACCGAGTAGGTGTCGGCGCTGACAACGTTTGTCACCCGGCTGTTCGACAGACCGACCAAGCCGTTCACATCGGCGCGGCTCTCGGAGGTGCTGTCCAGCGTCAGGCCATTGCCGGCCAGGAGATTCTTGCCCTGGTAACCGCTATCGCCAGCGATCTTGTCGATCTGCTCCTTGATACGGTTGAACTGCTCCGCCAGCGACTTGCGGGTCGCGATGGAGGAGGCGTCATTGCCCAGGTTGGAGTAGGCAGTGGTGGTGAGACCCTTGGCCTGCTGCACCAGATCTTCGATAGCGGTGATACCTTTATCACCAGCCTGAATGGTGCTGATCGCCTGACCCATGGCCTCCTTGAGGCTCGACAGATCGGAACCGCGGGTATTCAGACCCTTCGCAGCGAAGAAAGAGGTGGGGCCATCGAGGGCGCTGTTCACCTTGTTGCCGGTCGCCAGACGGGACTGGATCCCCTCGACCTGCTTATTCGTCTTCTGCAGCAGCAGAAGGTTATTACGCATACCAGCGGTAAGGCTGACGTCACTTGCAGACATGGTATCTCTCCTTTGGAGGTATGATTTACCCGAATTTTTCGGGTTAAGGAGAGAAAACACCCTTATCCGAAAAGAGTCAAGCCGTTTGAAAGAATCTTGTACGGCCTATCCGAATGATCAGGAAAGGACCGGGGCCAGAGCCAGCGCCACCCAAAAACAGGCCGCCAACGGCTCGCCGCCTGACACCGGGACCGCCGGACGAGTAATTCCTGGCGGGCACGGCAGCAACAATGCTGCGGCAATTAAATAAAAAGCCGGAGACCGCGATGGGCCGCCGGCTCACACCAACCGCAAACAAATCAATCAGGCGACAAAATTCACAGAGCTGACAACGCTGCCGCCACCCGCGATCGCCACGGTCGGAGATGCCGCCACCGTCGGCGACTGGCCGGGGGAGACACCAAAGCCAGACGAGCCATTGGCAGACACGGTGCTGATACTATCCCGCGCCAGAGCAAGAAGCCGACCTCCGGCCCCTCGATCCCCGCCAGACCGGTCATCGGGCGTGTCTAATGCCAGACCCTCACGGCCGCGCAGCTGATATTCCCGCACCACCTGCTTGGAGGGATACTGGGCCTCGACATCACCGCTACCACCATCGCGAAATTGCAAAATGGCAACGGCTGCGTCGCTATCATATTGAACAACAGGGCTGATGAAGGGCAACTGGGCCGCCCGGACCGATTGGGGTGGAGTCGTCACCTCTGCAGCCGCGGCGCTGCTTGGAGCAACCGCAGTCACAACAGGTGGTACAACACTCCTGATCCCCTCGATCTGCATGGCCGTAAGCCTTCTTCCCAACCCTTCCACGTTACCGCAGCTTGCTGGGGGACGCAAACGGATTCTTCGTTGTCGTCAAGTCGGCTGAATCACCAGGGAGTCCGAGCACTGTGTGCGCCCTGAACCAACAGGCGTATTCATTTCGAGACTGATATAGAAAGTCCAATTTGATCTTTGAATACACCTATTCGACTTCTGATCCTCTTTCCACCATCAATGTCTTCAGGGCGTTAACCAATTTGGCGATTAGGGGCCCCCAGTCTCCCCACTGGGTTTGGCGGAACAGTCGCAACCCAGGGTACCAAGGGTTGTCATCGCGCGCCCGCAGCCACCGCCAGCAACCGTCAAAGCGAGACAGGACCCAGGTAGGCTTTCCCAATGCTGCGGACAGGTGGATGACGGCCGTATCCACACCGATCACCAGATCCAGTTCCGACACCAGCGCCGCCGTATCCGCAAAATCCGTCAGTTCGTCTGTCCAGTCGACGATGGACAGGGAAGATTGGGCCTGTTGGCTGGCTTTCGGTCCTTTTTGAAGGCTCACCAGATGGATCCCCGGCAATCCGCCCAGCGCGTCCAGTTGTGTCAGGGCAAGGCTTCGGCGCTGGTCGGTTGCGGCGGCACGCGCATCATCGGCGCGGGCATCACCGGCCCAAACCAATCCGACCCTCAGCCCCGGCAGTGTCCCGACCCGCCGCCGCCAATATTC
Source organism: Azospirillum sp. (assembly GCA_027483805.1). Lineage (GTDB taxonomy): Bacteria > Pseudomonadota > Alphaproteobacteria > Azospirillales > Azospirillaceae > Niveispirillum. The sequence continues at coordinate 3,515 of JAIXTS010000062.1, forward strand.
CCGTCGATCTGCCGGTACATGCAGATAGGGGATGTCGGCGGGTATGGAAGAGAGATTGTCCGTGCCCAGGCGCAGCGGCAGCCCCAGCAGGGGACAGCGGCATGTGAAGCCGGCCGGCACAGGGTCCCCCAACTGCCCCACCCCGATATCGGAACCCAGGCTCTCTCGGAACAGACGGCGCAGAGCTGGCTGGACCTGCACATGGATATCGAAGCCACGGTTGCGCAGCAGCGGCACAAATCGGATGAACTGCAAACTATCGCCATGGCCCTGTTCAGCATGGACAAGCAGACGCCCGTCAGGCGGCCTCGCCGTGCCATCCCAAACCGGCAAGGCGCGCAGGATGGGCGACAGGCCGAAACCCGGCATGTGCCACCGCCATTCATATTCACGCCAACCCTCCCCCAGGTCGCCGGCGCGCAGCCGGGCCTGCGCCCGCTGCCAATGGGCGACGGCCAAATCTGGAGACAGCGTCAGAACATGTCGATAGCAGGCTTCAGCCCCATCATCATCACCCTGGTCGCCCAACACGTTACCAAGGTTGAGCAAGGCCGCGACATTGTCGGGATGGGCGCTCAGCACGCCACGCAGTGACCCTGCGGCATCGGTCAACAGACCCAGCCCGTGCTGCGCCACGGCCAGCGCAACACCCGGTCCTGGCATTGACGATGACTGAGCGGCGGCCATAAGCGCCGCCTCACGCGCATCCGCAAACCGGCCCAGGATCGAAAGGACATCGGACCGTCCCAGTAACAGGTCAGACTCCGTCGGCGCCCGTGCCAACCCTGCGTCAAACGCCTCCAGCGCCTGCGGGTACCGCCCTGCCTTCATGTGTGCCTGTCCCAGGCGGGACCAGACAGCGATCCGCTCCGGCGCCAGAAGGCTTGCCTCCGACAGGGCGACCGCCGCTTCCGGCCGATCCAGGGCACCGGCACCGGCATAACGGTTATACAGAATGGCGGCCAGATTGTTCCGGGCCGACGGATGGTGCGAAACCAGCGCCAAGGCCTCCCGCAGCGCTTGCTCGGCTTCCGTTTCCCGGCCCAGGCCCGCCAGAACCGCCCCGCTTTCCGCCAGGGCATCCGCACGACGGACAGGTACGGTGGCGAACAGGGCCGCTGCCGCTTCAAGCGACTCCAAGGCAGCGATACTTTCACCGGACTGCCGCAAGGCGATACCCAGGTTGAGTGACCATTCCCCGACACCGGGCTTCAGCCGGACGGCTGTGCGTATGGATTTGACCGCCGCCGTCGCCTTGCCTTGCCCAAACGCTGCCATCCCCAACAGGTAATGAATGTCGGCAAGGCCCGGGACGGTCACCAGGATATCGCGGTAAAGCGCCTCCGCCTGGGCCAGGTCTCCTGCCTGATGCAGGGAAACCGCCCGGTCGACCAAGGCATTGATATCCATTTCAGGTTCCAGTCTTAGGCTGCGTCACGGCTTTGGGGGGTATGGCCGGCTTCGCGGGTGCGGGGGCCGGGGCGGTCGGCGGGGCAGCCGGCGGTGCCGGTATCGGTGTCGGGGCAAGCGTGGGGCTGGCCGGTGCAGGGGTTGGTGCAGGGGCCGGGGACGGCATGTCCGGTGCCGGCGGGCGTGTCGGAACATACATATAATTGTCGTTGACCTGACCTTCGTGACTGGCGCACGCACCCAGCCCCACCGAAAGACCCCAAAAAAGAAGGGGGAAAACAAGCCGATTGCTGCCCATGCCGTGCTACCCCCTGCCGATGATTACGCTACAGATTACGCAGGGTCGGCGACGGGTTGAACCGGAATCGTCACAGCGGAGGCGGGAACAAGGCGGCCGTGCGGTGCGGCCGGCAACGCCTGTCAGCGGGAAATCTTGTCCAGGAAGCCTTGATCCTGCACCACGATATAGCCGTTGCGGTAGGTTATGGCGCCCGATGACTGAAAACTTTTCAGCGTCTTGTTCACGATCTCCCGCGACACACCCAGCATGTTGGCCAGATCTTCCTGGCTGACAAAGGTGGCTATGCGGATACCGGTGTCGGTCTGGCGGCCATAATTCTGCGCCAGCATCAATATCCGTTTGGCCAGCCGGCGCGTGACATTGAGGAAGACTGTGTCCTCAATGATGGCACTGGTCCAGCGAACCCGTTCGCAGAGCACACCCAGCAACCGGATGCACAGGTCGGCCCGTTGCTCCAGAAACGGCATAAAATCCCGGCGGTCGATCTGCAAAAGCTCAGTCGGTTCCGTGGCAACGACGGTCGCTGTCCGCTCGCCGCCATCCAGCATGGCGATTTCCCCGAACACCGCCCCGGTATCCATGATGTTGAGCAGCATGACCTTGGCGTCCTGCGACTCGGTCTGGACCGCAACCCGTCCGCGCAAGATGACATAGAGGCTGTCGCCCGGATCACCCTTGGCAAAAATCCGCTCTTCAGCAGCCGCGCGGCGCAGCTTGGCAAAATCCAGTACGGCCTGCATCTCCACGTCGTCCAGAACGCCGAACAGATTGTTTCGGCGCAGGAGAGCGGGATCAATCAATGGCACCACGGCAATCTCCCTGTCATGGACGCCGGTCCGGGCAGGCCCGGACCTATCACCCCAGGATTGATTCCATGGTTTAAAATTGCAAGTCAAACGGGCGTGCGCAGAACCGGACGTACCACCTGTTCCCACATGGTCGTATGCTCAAATGCATAAAGCGGACGCACACCAAGCGTGCCGGTGGTCACCTTGTCGCGCAGACGGGTCAGCAGGGTCAGCGCATCTTCCCGCTTCTGATCGGCCCGCCCGGTGGGCAGCCATTCACGGAAAGCGGCGATTTCCAGCGGATCAATCTCTGCCTCTTCCCCCGCCTCGCGCAGGATACGGCCGTAATTGCGATCGCGATAGCTGAGTTCCTTGGCGATTTCCTCCAGCCGTCGGCGGGCCACCACGGACATGACGCCCGCTTCATGGGCATCGGACAGGGTGCGGCGGATATTGACCATGGCCTCGGACAGGCAGGGATAGCCCAGTTCGGCCGGCCCATGGGTAACGGCCACCTCGTCATCATCCTCCAGCCGCCCATCGGCATAGGCGTCAAAGATCGCGCCCACCCCCTCCATGCCGAAGGCAGCCAGTTCAGCGGCGCGCAAAGCGCCCATACTGGCTGCCCCCAGCACAGGGATGCCCTGGGACATGGCGTAGAGGATTTCCTTGTGCCAGACGGCGGGCACATTTTCAAAATAGCCATCGATGATGGCGATGGCGGCCGGCCGGTCCATGGCAGCGCGCAGGACATCACCCTGCGCCACCGGTGGCCGGTAATCGGCGTTCAGCACGCGGGCAGCCGCAGCGACCGGCAGGGTCGGACCCAGGAACACGATGACGGGGTTGCTCATGTCAGTCCCTCTTAGGCGCGGCAGACAAGGTCAGGCCGGCGGCACGACGGCCGCGGGGGCCAAGGGCATAGTTCCGGGTGTTATCGACACCCTCCAGCCCCGGTACGACAACACGGACCACGGGGATGCCGATCTCCGCACGGGTGAGATCGACCACCACCACATTCTCAATCCCGACCTGGGCCAGACGCTGACGCAGTTCGACAAGGTCGCCGCGCAGGGACTGCCCGCGCCAGCCGCGCACCTGGTTGAAATCGCGCACCGTGGCCCCCAGGCGGATATGGTTCAACCACAGCGCCTGCTGCTCCTCGGCCAGGAAATGATCATATTCCTCCCGGCGCATGTCATCGCGTGCACCGGAGATGAAGGTGAGCCGGCTTTGCGCTGCCTCTGTCAGGGCACGGGACAGCGCGATTTCCGGCACCAGATGGGTTCCATAGCCGGTGGCGGGGCGCACGGTCGTACCCGCCCCGGCATCGGCCTGGACAATACGGGCCAGGAAGGTGGGAACGCCGACATCGGACGTCATGTCCCAGACGCCGACGGCCACGCCGGCATGGGCAAAGCGTGCCAGAAGGGCGCGGCAGGTCGGGTCGGCAATGGTCTCCAGATCAACCCGGGTTTCCTCCTGCGCCTCTTCCGGCAGCAGATTCCACAAGGTACGGGCATCACGCTCGATCACCTCGGAAAGACCGTGGATCACGGCCTCGACCCAATGATTGCCCGAAGCCAGCCCGTTGGACGTGGCCTGGAAACAGCCATGGCCGGTGGGCAGCGGTAATGTGTAGTTGGTGTGGACCATCTCGTAAGGGATCCACAGGCTGTTCCCATCGTGGAGGTTGGTGCCTTCCGCCCACAGCATCTGGTGATGGGGACGATAGGCACTGTCCATGGTGGCCGGCAGAAGGTCGGGATCAACAACCGGCAGCGAATACCGCAGATCCTCATAGGAACCGATGCGGAGCGACAGATGGGTGCACCGTTCGGCATGCCAGCTTTCGATGGATTCCATCACCGCCGATGCCTTGGCGGCAGCCAGGGTCACGCCCTTGCCCTGTGACACGGCCAATGCCCGCGAGTTCGGGCGGTTGACCATCACCACCGGGATACCAATGGTGTCCAGTCCCGTCACATTGGCAACGCGCGTAATCCCGAATAAGGGGAATAGGGGCTTGACCCGGGCCAACGTTTCCTCGGCAGAGACCAACCGGCGCCATTGTGGCATCTCAAGATTGTCCCAGTCGGTCAAACGGACCTGATCCATTGCCGTTCCCCTATCACTCGGTTCGCTGCATTCGGGTTGAGCGTACTGGGCCGGTCCGGGGACGTGCCACGGACCGGCGCCCCGTGTCATCACATCTTCGCGGAGAAGATTTCGGCGCTGGAAGCGAAAATCTCCGCGCTGGCGCCAGCATCCATCGAACCGGGGGCCGGCACGCGGCTCACACTCTGGTTCTGGGCCTCTTCAGCCACAACAACGGCACTATTCGGGGCAACACGATACAGCCGGCCATCCGCTCCACGAGTCAACATGTTTGGGTCTCCATATGATAGGGTTACTTCTGTATTCCGAAGACCACGCAACCAAGCGTGGTTGTCTTCGATGCCAACCGTAATCCCGATGCGCCGTTTTGCTGTGTGAAGTACTTCACAGCGGCGTATGCAGAAGGAACGCTATGGTGTGCTTACCAAGCGCGGCCTGACGATCGGTGTCCGCGACAGGCCAAAAATGATGAAGGAAGGCGAGGTCGCCGATGAACGCTCCGCAATCCAAGAATGACATCACTGTCTATGAGCCGCACGACCTTGAGGTCGACGGCCAGCTGATCAGCCACAATGTCTGGGTCGATGGGCACCGGACCAGTGTGCGGCTGGAAGCAGTGATGTGGCAGGCGCTGCACGAGATTGCCGAACGCGAAGCGCTCAGCATCCACCAGGTCATTACCATTGTGTCACGCCGGCAGCATCAGAATGCCTCGCTGACCGCGACAATCCGGGCATTCCTGGTCGCCTATTACCGCGCTGTCTCCCGCGGCGTCTCCACATTGCTGCTGCGCGATGTTGCCGACCTGCCCGCAGACATGAAGCTCTGACAGCGGCCCTGTCGCGGCTGGAACAGGCTTGGAAGCACGTCGCCTTCCAGGCCTTTTTCCGTTTCGGGCATCAGCGGATGGATAGCAGATTGAGGTTCGAACGCGCCTGGGCCGCGATCTCGGTAAGTTCGGCAAGACTGGGCAGTTGGCCTGCCAGCAGCCGGAAACCCCGTTCATCCGCCAGAATCGCCGCGGCGGCCCGTTCCTGCTGGGCCATCTGCACCTGTCCGGTCA
>JAIXTS010000447.1 GCA_027483805.1 Azospirillum sp.
ATCATGTTGATGTCTTCAACCGCGATGGTCCCGCGGTTACGGAAATAGACCACCAGGATCGCCAGACCGATGGCGGCCTCTGCGGCGGCCACCGTCAGGATGAACATGGTGAAGATCTGGCCGACCAGGTCGTTCAGATAGACCGAGAAGGCGACCAGATTGATGTTGACGGCGAGAAGCATCATCTCGATCGACATCAGGATGATGATGACGTTCTTGCGGTTCAGGAAAATCCCGAACACGCCGATGGTGAAGAGGATGGCCGACAGCGTCAGGTAATGCGCCAGGCCGATAGAGCCGAATTCCATGATCAGACGCCCCCCCGCGTCGGGACCTTGCGTACCTGCACAACCTCGCCGCGCTTACGATCAAGCTGCTGACCGATCTGCTGGCGACGAACACCAGGGCGTGACCTCAGCGTCAGCACGATGGCGCCGATCATCGCAACCAGCAGGATCAGGCCGGAGACCTGGAAGGCATACACATAGTCGGTATAGAGCACCCGGCCGATGGCCTCGGTGTTGGTCACCTGATCGACCGGCGGGATGGGCGAATTGTTGGCCTGACCGCCCACGGGGCCGCCGGCCAGCTGCGTCGCCGCCAGGAAAACCAGTTCCACCGCCAGGATGGCGCCAACGACCAGCCCCACCGGCATGTACTGCATGAAGCCCTGGCGCAGTTCCTGGAAATTGATGTCGAGCATCATCACCACGAACAAGAACAGCACCGCCACCGCGCCGACATAGACGATGACCAGGATCATCGCCACGAATTCAGCGCCGATCAGGACAAACAGGCCGGCCGCGTTGAAGAAGGCGAGGATCAGGAACAGAACCGAGTGAACCGGGTTCTTGGCCGTGATCACCCGCACGGCGGAAGCCAGCAGGACGATGGCGAACGCATAGAATGCGATTGCGGTCAGGGTCATGTTACGCCGCCTCCGGCGCTGTGGTCGTCGGGTACTGGGTCACGGAGGATACTCCGGGCGAAGGAATGTTGATGACCGGGGACCCGGCCATCGATGAGGTCAACGGTAGGGCGCGTCGGCGGCGAGGTTGGCCGCGATCTGCGCCTCCCAACGGTCACCATTCGCGAGCAGCTTGTCCTTGTTGTAGTACAGCTCCTCACGCGTTTCCGTGGCGAATTCCAGGTTCGGCCCCTCGACAATGGCATCGACCGGGCAGGCCTCCTGGCACAGGCCGCAATAGATGCACTTCGTCATGTCGATGTCGTAGCGCGTGGTACGGCGGCTGCCATCCTCACGCGGTTCTGCCTCGATGGTGATGGCCAGCGCCGGGCAAATGGCCTCGCACAGCTTGCAGGCGATGCAGCGCTCTTCCCCGTTGGGATAGCGGCGCAGCGCATGCTCGCCCCGGAAGCGCGGGCTCGTGGGGCCACGCTCATACGGATAGTTCAGGGTCACACGGGGCTTGAACATGTAGCTGAAGGTCAGCGCCATGCCCTTCACCAGTTCCCACAAGAACAGGCCGCGCGCCGTACGGTCGAGCAAGGCCATGTTTCACCTCCATAAACGGACCGGCCTTTCGGCCCGCCCTCAAGCATCACCGGCAGGGGGTTGAAAAACCCCCTCCCCCTCACGAAATCACTTGGGCAGCAGGTCGAAATAGACCAGCACGCCGGACGTCAGAACCACCCAGATCAGGGAGAATGGCAGGAAGACCTTCCACCCCAGACGCATCAGCTGGTCATACCGGTAACGCGGCAGCGTCGCGCGGACCCAGATGAAGCAGAACAGCACGAACGTGATCTTGGCAATGAACCAGAGCGGCCCCGGAATCCAGTTGAGCGGTGCAATGTCCAGTGGCGGCAACCAGCCACCCAGGAACAAGATGACCGTCATGGCGCTCATCAGGATCATGTTGATGTATTCGCCCAGGAAGAACAGGGCGAAGGTCATCGACGAATATTCAACGTTGAAGCCGCCCGACAGTTCGGACTCGCCTTCGGGCAAGTCGAACGGTGCGCGGTTCGTCTCGGCCAGGGCCGAAATGAAGAAGATGATGAACATCGGGAACAGCGGGATGAAGAACCAGACAGTCTTCTGCGCTTCCACAATCTTCGACAGGTTCAGCGATCCGACGCAGAGCAGCACGGTGACGATGACGAGGCCGATAGAGACCTCATACGACACCATCTGTGCGGCAGCGCGCAGACCACCCAGGAACGCGTATTTGGAGTTGGACGCCCAGCCGGCCATGATGATGCCATACACGCCCAGCGAGGAGATCGCGAACAGGTACAGCACGCCGACATTGATGTCGGCCAGCACCAGCCCCTCACCGAACGGGATCACCGCCCAGGCGACCAGCGCCAGCAGGAAGGTCAGCATCGGTGCGGCGAAAAAGACGCCGGCATTGGCCTGGGTCGGGACGACGGTTTCCTTGGACAGCAGCTTCAGGCCGTCGGCGAAGGGCTGCAACAGGCCGAAGGGACCGACCATGTTCGGGCCCTGGCGCAGCTGCATCGCAGCCATCACCTTGCGCTCGAAATAGGTCAACATCGCCATGCCGATCAAAAGCGGCACCACAATGGTGAGGATGCCCACCACGATACGCACGATCAGCGGCAGATCGGCCCAGAATGTCCCGAGTTGAGCCAGAATATCCGACATCGTCACTTACTCCGCCGCCGCGGCCGCCAGGGCCGGCTTCAGAAAGGCTTCCGTGCAGTCGGCCATGGTCTGCGACGCACGGCTGATCGGATCGGTCATGTAGAAATTCTCCACCGGGGAGGTGAAGTGCGCATCCGCAACCGCACCCTCGGTCCCAAACGGACCCCAGGAAGCCGGTACCAGACGATCAAGCGCGCCGAACACCGGGTTCAATGCCGCCATGCGCTGACGCAGTTGGCCCAGCGTGTCATAGGGCAGGGTCTGGCCCAGTTCCGCCGACAGGGCACGCAGGATTTTCCAATCCTCGCGCGCCTCACCCAGCGGGAAGGTGGCCAGTCGGGCCTGCTGCACGCGGCCTTCGGTATTCACGTAGGTGGCGTTCTTTTCGGTATAGGCCGCACCCGGCAGGATGACATCGGCGCGGTGCGCGCCCCGGTCGCCATGGTGGCCCTGATAGATCACAAAGGCCTTGCCGAAACGGTCGGCCTCAATCTCGTCGGCACCCAGCAGGTACACGATTTCGATCTCGCCCTTCTGCGCGCCCGACAGGATGCCGCCCAGATCGCGGCCATCGGCGCCCGGCAGGAAGCCTGCATCCAGCGCGCCGACCCGGCCGGCCGCCAGATGCAGCACGTTGAAGCCGTTCCAGCCTTCCCGCACGGCACCGACATTTTCTGCCAGCTTCCGCGCCGCCGCCTGCACCGCCGGGCCATCGCCACGCCGCAGTGCGCCGGCGCCTAAGATGATCAGCGGGTTCTTGGCGTTGCGCAGCGTCTCGGCAAAGGCGTGCGTGCCATTGGCCAGATCGGTCAGGACCGAACCGGAATTACCCAGCCAGTCGGTCGGGTAGGTCAGGTCGATATTCTGCCCGATGACGGCAACCTTCTTCAGCTTGCCGGTCAGGTAGGTCTTGCGGATGCGGGAATTCACCAGCGGCGCTTCCCAGCGCGGGTTGGTGCCGATCAGCAGCACAATGTCGGCATTCTCAATCCCGGCAATGCCGCTATTGAAAATGTAGCCGGCGCGGCTGGAGCCATCGAAGGTTGCCCCGTCCTGACGGCAATCCAGGTTCTGCGAACCCAGGGCGTTCAGGAGGTCCTTCAGCGCGACCGTGCTTTCGACATCGACCAGATCACCGGCAATACCGGCGATCTTGGAGCCTGCGACACCGGCAACCTTGGCCTTGATGGCGGCAAACGCTTCGGCCCAGGTGGCGGGCTTCAGCTTGCCATCGGCGCC
>JAIXTS010000106.1 GCA_027483805.1 Azospirillum sp.
AAAGCCACACTGGCCTATACCGATGTCATGAGCGATGCAACAAAGCAGCACAGGCCCCAACCGCTCGCGGAATTCATGGCGGCCACCATCTTCCTGACCCGCCTGCCCCTGCGCTGGAAAGGCGAGTGGCCGGACGACCTGAACCGCCGCGCTCTGTCCTGGTTCCCCATCGTGGGTTGCCTGATCGGGGCGGCGGGCGGCGTTTTGTACTGGGCGCTGAATTTCCTGGGCCTGGCCCCACTCCTGGCCGCCATCGTGACGGTGGCGGCGCTGACCTGGCTGACCGGGGCGTTGCATGAGGATGGGCTGGCCGATGTTGCCGACGGGTTCGGCGGGGGCCGCGACAAGGAAGCCAAACTGTCCATCATGAAGGACAGCCGCGTCGGTACTTATGGTTCCATGGCGCTGATCCTGGCGGTGCTGGCGCGCGTCGGGGTACTGGCCACCCTGGCCGATCCCCGGACGGTGGCGCTGGCCCTGATCGGGGCACATGCCTTTTCGCGCGGGCTGCTGCCGCTGGTGAAGCTGGCCCTGCCCGATGCCCGGCTGAAGGGTGTGTCGGCCGACCAGGGGCGGCCCGACAGTGCGCGCGCCCTGATCGCCCTGCTGATCGGTTTCACCCTGGCCGCCACGGCGCTGAACAAGCTGCATCTGGCGTCGGGCATGATCAGCCTGTCGGTCATGGCCATCTCCGCGGCTGCGGTCTGGGGCGTTGCCAGACTGTCGCGCAAACAGATCGGCGGGGTGACGGGTGACGTCCTGGGCGCCGGGCAGCAGATGGCGGAAATCGGCTTCCTCCTGGCCCTGGCAGCAGTCATTCCGGCTTCGACATGAGTGACGGTAGCGCTGTCACCCGCTGGTGGTGGGTGCGCCATGCCCCCCTGTGCCTGCCGCCGGGCACCATCGCGGGCCGCATGGATGCCGATGTTGATCTTTCCAATACCGAAATGATTGAGGGGGCGCGGGCCTGGCTGCCCGACGGGGCCGTGTGGCTGACCACACCCCTGGCCCGCAGCACACGGTCGGCAGCAGCCCTGAAACCCGGTCAGCCCACCCTGGGCGTGCCCGATCTGACCGAACAGGATTTCGGGTCCTGGCACGGCCGCACCCATGCAGAGATCTGGGACAGCGAGCGCGCGGTGGCCGAGCATTTCTGGCAGGATCCGGCCGGTCATGCCCCGCCTGGGGGGGAGAGTTTCGCCGCGCTGTGCCAGCGTGTGGCGGCGGCGGTGGTGCGGGAAACCGGTAGCCATCGCGGCCGCGACATCGTGATGATCGGCCATGCCGGCCCCATCCGGGCGGCGCTGGCCCTGGCCCTGGGATTATCGCCCGCCGGTATCCTGTCGGTGTCGGTCGATTACTGGCACCTGTTCCGGATGGACCATCTGGCCCTGGGTGACGGCGACGGGCAATGGCGCCTTATCGGCGCCAATATTCCGCCATGTCAGGGCCGCTTGCTTTGATTAGGCATTGCGGGCATTGAGAAGGTGTTCGCCAAAAATGGGAGCGGAGAAATGAAGCGTTTCGTGATGGCCCTGTTCGGCCTGACCCTGGCGGTGTCCGCCCTGGTGCGTCCGGCCCAGGCCCTGACGGAACCCGAATTAATGGTGGAACGGGCGCGGGTCACGGCGCTGACCCTGCTGACCGACCCGCAATATAAGGACCTGAAGACGCTGGTGGGCCGGGCGCGTGCCGTTCTGATCCTGCCCAATGTCATCCAGGCCGGGTTTTTTGTGGGCGGCGGCGGCGGCACCGGTGTGATGGTGGCGCGCGGCGATGACGGCGCCTGGAGCGGTCCCGCCTTCTACACCCTGGCGGAGGCCAGTTTCGGCCTGCAGTTCGGTGGACAGGCATCGGAAATGATGATGGTGATCATGACCCAGAAGGGCCTGGACGCCGTCATCGACCGCAAGGTCAAACTGGGCGCGGATGCCAATGTCGCCATCGGCGAACTGGGTACCGGTGTCGGCGCCTCCTACGGCGTCGGCCTGTCGGCGGACATCTATGTCTATGCCAAGACCAGCGGCCTGTTCGGCGGCATGGCGGTTGAAGGGTCGGTGATCGCCCCGCGCAAGGAGTTCAACGACAAGTTCTATGGCCAGAAGACCGAACCCCGCGCCATCCTGGTCGACCGTCACTTCTACCGGCCCGAGGCACAGGCCCTGGCCGGGGCCCTGAACCAGCCATGATCAGGCAACGGCCGCCCGCTTCGGTGACGACCGGGCGGCCACCATCGCTTCGACATCGGCGCGGCGCAACAGCGGGTAGCGGGTGCGGACCAGACGGGTCAGTTCGGCCATGTCCCAGTCGGTCAGGGCCTGCGGATCGAAATGCAGGGTCAGATATTCATCGGCCGGTAAGGCCCCTTCCACCGCCAGGAAGCGGATGCGGCGCACCTGTTCGACCGCCGGGGTGACATCGTCGCCGCCCAGCAGCGGCAGGCAGCGTCGTTCCAGTTCCAGCAGGGTTTCGCGCCGCCGGTCCGTCTGCCACTGGCGCAGCAGCGACAGGATGCCGGCAAGGGCGCCGGTATCCATCAGCCCGGCGCATTGCCGCACCAGCAGGTCCAGCAGGTTGGCGGCGCCGATCAGCCCCTCATCCAGATCGAAGATCACCGGCGTGTGCCGGCGTGAATCCAGTTCCTGGCAAATCAGCGGGACCACGCGGGCGCGGTCGGGCAGCGTGAACCAGACCTGTTCCAGCCAAACCAGCGTGCGTTCCAGCCGCGCATCCCCCCGCGGGGCACGGATCACCTGCCCGATCAGAACCTGATCATCCAGCAACTCATCCGCCGCCGGCACCTCCTCCGGCAGGAAACCAGCCAGGACCGGGTCGAGATCATGGGTCAAGTTGACCGCCAGCAACAAGGTGGCGTGGCTGACAAAGGCCGCGGCCAGTTGTGATACCGTCAGGATAGTGGCCATCGCGAATTCCCCAGCCGCCCGACCTTCATAATTTTTTAACATCATGGCGGCCCGCCCCTGTCCACGCAATGGCTCATTGGTGCAGCACCCCTCGCCCGGGGTGGCAAATGGGGGTATGGTGACGGGGTTGGGCAGGGGTTGTTGGGAGCCGGCATGCTGATCGAGATCTATTCGGACCTGATCTGTCCCTGGTGTTTCCTGGGCAAGGTCCGGCTGGACCGGGCGCTGGCTGAGCGGCCCGGCGTGCGGGTCGATCTGCGCTGGATGCCGTTCCAGTTGAACCCCGACCTGCCGGCCGAGGGCATGGACCGCGACCTTTATTTCACCGCCAAGTTCGGCGGGCCGGAACGGGCGCGGCAGATGAATGCCGTGGTGGAACAGGCGGCGGCGCGCGACGGGCTGCTCCTGCGCCTGGATCTGATCCGCCGTATCCCCAGCACATTGCAGGCCCACCGCATGATCCGTTTCGCCGAACGGTTCGGCAAGGCGACGGCGATGGCCATGGCCCTTTTCTCCGCCTATTTCCAGCAGGGGCGGGATATCGGCGATATGACGACGCTGGTCCGCATCGCCACCGACCTGGGGCTGGACGCGCTGGAGGCGACCGATTACCTGGTCGGGGAGGTCGACATGGCGGGCGTGCGCGGCAGCGACGCGCAGGCACGGCAACTGGGCGTGCAGGCCGTGCCCTGCTACATTTTTGACCGGCGCTATGCCCTGGCCGGCGCCCAGGAACATACGGCCTTTCTGCCCATGCTGGACCTGGCGCGGGACGAAATGGTGGGGTGACGCCATTCATCCATCGCGCAGGTCAGATCCAGCGCCACCCCTGCCTCAGCCCGCCTGGTCCGCCGGCACCACGAAGCTGTCCATCACCTTCTTGGATCCGGCGACATCGAAGCTGATTTCCAGCTTGTCATTTTCCACACCCTTAACCGTGCCATAGCCGAATTTGGTGTGGAAGACCCGGTCGCCGGGATTGAAGGCACGGTCGGGACGCTTGCGCGGCGTGACGTCGATGGCGGTCCCTTCGATCAGGCGGCCACCGCTGCGGGACGGGGCCTGGGCGGCCTTCTGGCCCATGCGGTTGAAGCGGTCGCCGAATCCGCCGCCACCCCAGCCGCCACCAAAGCCGCCCCCATAGGCGCTTTCGCGCATGTTCCCGCCAAAGCCGGCCCCGCCAATGCCGGGATTATTCTCCGTCTCGATATGCGCGGCCGGCAGTTCCTCGACAAAGCGGGACGGGATGGCGGTCGCCCAGGTCCCATGGATGCGGCGGTTGGCGGCATGGCTGATATAGACACGTTTACGGCCACGCGTGATGCCGACATAGGCCAGCCGCCGCTCCTCCTCCAGACCGGCAATGCCGTTTTCGTCCAGGGTGCGCTGGCTGGGGAACACGCCTTCCTCCCAGCCCGGCAGGAACACCACGTCAAACTCCAGGCCCTTGGCGCCGTGCAGGGTCATCAGCGACACCTGCTCCTCCCCCGCCCCTTGTGCATTTTCCATGACCAGGGAAACATGTTCCAGGAACCCGGTCAGGTTCTCGAACTCGCCCATGGCGTTGATCAGTTCTTTCAGATTGTCCAGCCGGCCCGGAGCCTCCGGGCTCTTATCCTCCTGCCACATGCGGGTATAGCCGCTTTCATCCAGGATGGTCTGGGCCAGTTCCGTATGCGGCACCCGGTCGATCTGCGCCCGCCAGCGGAAAAAATCCTGCGACAGGGCGGCGATGGTGCTGCGCATTTTGGGCTTCAGCTCATCTGTCTGCGACAGTTTCCAGGCCGCATCCGTCAGCGGCACACCCAGCGTGCGCGATGCCACATAAAGCTGCTGGATGGTGGTGGCGCCGATGCCGCGCTTGGGCGTATTGATGATACGCTCAAACGCCAGATCATCCTCCGGACTGATCAGCACCCGCAGATAGGCCAGCGCATCGCGGATTTCCTGCCGTTCATAGAAGCGCGGGCCGCCGATGACCCGGTAGGGCAGGCCAAGCGTGATGAACCGTTCTTCAAACTCACGCGTCTGGAAACCGGCGCGGACCAGGACCGCCATCTGCCCCAGGCTGACACGCTGCCGCTGCAACGCCTCCACCTCCTCCCCGACCCAGCGCGCCTCTTCCTCCGCATCCCACAGGCCCCGGACGCGCACTTTCTCGCCGCCCTCCGTCTCGGTCCAGAGCTGTTTGCCCAGGCGGCCCTGGTTATTGGCGATGATGCCATGGGCCGCCCCCAGTATATGGGCGGTGGAGCGGTAATTCTGTTCCAGACGGATGACCTGGGCGCCGGGGAAATCATGTTCAAACCGCAGGATGTTCCCCACCTCCGCCCCGCGCCAGCCATAGATGGACTGGTCATCATCGCCCACGCAGCAGATATTCCTGTGCGACTGGGCCAGCAGGCGCAGCCACAGATACTGCGCCACGTTGGTGTCCTGATATTCGTCCACCAGGATATATTTGAACCGCCGCTGATACTCGATCAGCACATCATTATGCTGCTGGAACAACGTGATATTGTGCAGCAGCAGATCGCCGAAATCGCAGGCGTTGAGGGACAGCAGCCGGTCCTGATATTGTTTGTAGATCGACAGGATACGCCCATTGGCAGCGTCGCCCGCATCCTGCGGCTTCAGCTTGTCCGGGGTCAGCGCCCGGTCCTTCCAGCGCTCGATGATGGACAGCAGCATACGGGCCGGCCACTTTTTGCTGTCGATATTCTCGGCTTCCATCAGCTGCTTCACCAGACGGATCTGATCGTCGGTGTCCAGGATGGTGAAGCTGGGCTTCAGGCCCACCAGGTCGGCATGGCGGCGCAGGATGCGGGCGGCCAGCGAATGGAAGGTCCCCATCCACCAGCCTTCCGACTGGCTGCCAAGCAGATTGTCGACGCGGTCGCGCATTTCCCGCGCCGCCTTGTTGGTGAAGGTCACCGTCAGCACGTTCCACGGGCTGATCCGCCGCGACAGCAGCAGATGTGCCAGCCGCGTGGTCAGCACGCGTGTCTTGCCGGTGCCGGCCCCGGCCAGGACCAGGACAGGACCGTCCAGCGCCTCCACCGCCTGCCGCTGGACCGGGTTCAACCCCTCCATATACGGGCGGTGCGCGGGGACGGGCGGGTGGGCCGGATACGGCTCGTCGATCAGATCGTCAATCATGGTGGGGAGAACATATACAGAATTCTCCGCCCTGACAAACGGGTCCGACCGGGCCTTTTTGCTCAATCCTGTACCCAGCGCGCCATGGCGGGAAAGGGAAGCAGGCCGTTGCCGCCGCCCATCATCGCGAACACACCGGCAGGACCGGTCATCCCCACCCGTGCCAGGGCCGGCGGCCCGTAATGGGTCCCCCGTTCAATCCAGGCCAGCATCGGATGCTTACCTTCATAATCATGATGTTTGTAGGAGCCTGGGAAAAAGATGCAGTCGGGCGATACGCCGATATGCAGGGCGGCAGCATAGGACCAGGCCTGGGCCATGAACTCCCCCTGCTGTTTCGGCGCAGCCAGAATCGGATCGTCGGGAATGCCCGGCCCCGCCTCTGCCTCGATCAGATGGTGCATGTCGGCATCCAGGTCGCTGCCCAGTCCGGAACGAAACCGTCTGGGCAGCACCGCCATATGCCCCGCCTCATGCAGCAGATCACCGGGCGCGACCAACGTATCGGGATCCACATGGATCACCCCGGCATGGATATTCACCCCCGGCAGAAAGCCGTTCTGTGCACCGGGACCGAATTCCACGCCGAACCCGATATCGCGCAGGAAGGCGACAATCGGCCCCAACGCCTCCGGGTGATACTTCAACTTCCCCTCCTGGTTTTATCGGTGAGGGCGATGATCGCGCAAAAGGCAGCAAAAAGGCAAGCGGCCCGGAACTAGCCGGGCCGCCGTCAAAGGGTTGCAGTCTTATCTGTCC
>JAIXTS010000378.1 GCA_027483805.1 Azospirillum sp.
ACATTTGTGGAGATTTCGCAGGATGCCGAAGCAATATCGCAGTGACGTGATGGCTTCCATTCACGAAACCGCTGAGGGTTTGCATGGCGCGGGCCTGATCGACAAGCAGACCATGCGGCAGTTCGATGAGGCCTGTCTGACGCCTGTACAGCCCCTGGCACCCGAGGAAATCAGGGCACTGCGCGAGCGGGAGGGGGCCAGCCAAGCAGTCTTCGCCCGCTATTTGAACGTGACCGCCGGCCTGGTGAGCCAGTGGGAGCGCGGAGAGCGCCACCCACAGGGTGCGTCGTTGAAATTGCTGTCCCTGGTTGCGCGGCGGGGTTTGTCCGCCGTCGCCTGACCCCCCCCCTTACGCCCCACCCCATCAAACCCTTCATCCCAAAACAGCATAGCCCACCCCTCGCTTCGCTATTGCGAATAACTCGCAGTCGTGCTTATTTGCGAGCCATTATCAATCGCGGGTGATGTGGGTTATGGCGGCGGGGGTGGAACAGCAGGGGCGGCGGTCCTTCTGGTTGAAGCATCTGCATCAATGGCATTGGGTCAGCTCGGCCCTGTGCCTGATCGGCATGCTGCTGTTCGCCCTCACCGGCATCACGCTGAACAATGCGCGCCTTGTGGAGGCCAAGCCCACCACGGTGACCAAGGAGGCGACCCTGCCCGAGGGGTTGCGCCCCGCACTATCGGTGGGCCAGGGGCCGGTGCCAGCGGGGATTGTCGACTGGTTTGCCGCCGAGATGGGCGTAGATGTGTCCGCCGGGGTGCCGGAATGGTCCGATGATGAGCTGTACATTGCCCTGCCGCGTCCCGGCGGGGATGGCTGGGCCACCATCGCCCGCGAAGACGGTGCCGTCCTGCATGAGGTGACGGATCGGGGCTGGGTCTCCTACCTGAACGATCTGCACAAGGGGCGGGGAACGGGGACCGTCTGGTCCTGGTTCCTGGATATCTTCGCCGTCGCCTGCCTGATCTTCTGCATCACTGGGCTTTTCCTTCTGCATCTGCATGCGGGCAAGCGGCCCAGCACCTGGCCCTTGGTCGGGCTGGGGCTGGTGGCGCCCATGCTGCTGCTGATCCTTCTTATCCACTGATTTTTCAGGATTGAACCCATGCGCACGCTTCTGTCGCTCTCAATGACCGGACTGGCCGTCACCCCCGCGCTTGCCGGGGAACTGGCGGTGACGGTGGAGATCCCCAAGCTGGAGGTGGCGGAATATCACCGCCCCTATGTCGCCGCCTGGATCGAGACACCGGACCAGCAGTTCGTCGCCAACCTGACTGTCCGTTACGACGTGAAGATGCGCGACAATGAGGGGACCAAGTGGCTGAAGGACATGCGCCAATGGTGGCGCCGGTCGGGCCGCGACCTGACCATGCCGGTGGATGGCGTGTCGGCCCCGACCCTGCCCGTGGGCGAGAGCCGCCTGACCTGGGACAGCGCCAAGGCCCCCCTGAACGGGCTGAAGCCCGGTTCCTATGCGCTGGTGGTTGAGGCCGCACGCGAGGTGGGCGGGCGCGAGCTGATCCGCCTACCGTTCGATTGGAACGGCAAGCCCACCAAGGCCGAGGCCAAAGGTGAGACCGAGCTGGGCCGCATTGCGGTCGAAGTCAAAGGTTAAAAACCCCCATTTTTGTTAATCGATGGATCAAGGAGTTTTCCCCATGAAGTCACTGCTGACCCGCGCCACACTGGCGCTGACGCTTGCCATCTTCATCGCCGGTCCGGCTGCCGCGCACCGGCAATGGATGCTGCCGTCTGCCACCGTTCTGTCGGGTCAGGACCCGTGGATCACGGTGGATGCCGCCGTGTCCAACGACCTGTTCTATTTCGAACATGTGCCTTTGCGTCTGGATGGGCTGACCGTCACCAATCCGGACGGTACGCCGGGCACGGCGGAGAATCAGGCGACGGGCAAGTATCGCAGCACCTTCGATGTCCACCTGACCCAGCCCGGCACCTATAAGGTGGCGATGGCCAGTGGCGGCATCATGGCCAGTTGGGAAGAGAATGGGCAGCGCAAGCGCTGGCGCGGCACGGTGGAGAATTTCGCCAAGGAAGTGCCGGCCACCGCGCAGGGCCTGCAGGTGACCGAGAACGCCCGGCGACTGGAATTCTTCGCGACCGCCGGCAAGCCGACGGAAACCGCCCTGAAACCCACGGGCACGGGCCTGGAACTGGCGCCCGTCACCCATCCGAACGATCTGTTCGCCGGCGAGAAGGCCAGTTTCAAGCTAGTACTGGATGGCAAGCCGGCGCCCGATCTGGAGGTGACCATCATCCCCGGCGGCATCCGGTACCGCAATGATCTGGGCGAGATGAAGGTGAAGACCGACAAGGATGGCGCCTTCACCGTCACCTGGCCGACACCCGGCATGTATTGGCTGAGTGCACAGGCCGAGGACAAGAAGACCAGCGTGCCGCAGGCGACCAAGCGGTCCGCCAGCTATATTGCGACGTTTGAGGTGTTGGCGCAGTAACGCGCCGCGCCTGATGACATCATGCTGCTGTCCCCTTCCGCCCCCCTTCGCCTGATCCTGCCGGCCGATGCGCCGGCAGCGGCCCTGCCACCGGCGCACGCGCCGGTGGTTCGGCTGTCCGGCGCCACTATGGGTACCTATTGGTCAGTCGCTGCAATCGCCCCGAAAGGGCCGGAACCGCTGGCCCTGCGCCGGGGGATTGTGGGCATCCTTGACCGTGTCATTGCGGTGCTGAGCCATTGGGAACCGGTCAGCGACCTTTGCCGCTACAACCGGTCGTCGCGGGGATGGGTCACGGTGGACCCGATGCTGTGCGCGGTCCTGTCGGCGGCGCTGCTGCTGGCGGCCGACAGTGACGGGGCCTGCGATCCCGCCATCGGCGCTCTGGTCGATGCCTGGGGTTTCGGGCCGCCGGGCCCCATAACCACCGCGCCGGACGACAGACAGATACAGGCCCTGCTCTCCGGTCCCCGCTGGTCCGATATCCGCATCGAACCGGGGCGGATCTGGCAGCCCGGCGGCCTTCGCCTGGACCTGTCGGCCATTGCCAAGGGATATGCTGTCGATCGTGTCGCCCGTTTCCTGGATGAACAGGGGGTGATGAGCCATCTGGTCGATATTGGCGGCGAATTGAAGGGCTGGGGCATCAAACATGATGCCACCCCCTGGTGGGTCGATCTGGAACAGGCGACAGGCCGGGATGGCCGGCCGCACGGGTCTGGCAACCGTATCGCGCTGCATGGCCTGTCAGTGGCGACCAGCGGTGACAGTCGCCGCTTCCTGACCGGACCGGACGGACGGCGCTTCTCCCATACAGTGGACCCGCGGACGGGTCGGCCGGTACCGGATGATCTGGCCGCGGTCACTGTCCTGCATAGGGACTGCCTGATGGCGGACATGCTGGCCACCGTTTTGACCGTGATGGGGCCCGATGCCGGTCCCCCCTGGGCCAACCGGCGCGGCCTCATGGCCCTGTTTGCAAAGCGCCAGGGAAACGGGATCGTTGAAATCCTGACGCCCGCCCTGGCGGCGCTGGCCGAGGATGCATGATGGACCCGTGGAGTGCGCGCCATCTCTGGGCTGGCCTGATCCTGGCAATCTATGCGCTGTTCTGCGCGGTCATTTTTCGCCGGCATGCGCGGCGCAACCGCCCTGTCGGCGCGGGAGAGGGTATCCTGGTCGCCTATGCGACCCAGACGGGGTTCGCCGAAAGTCTGGCCCGCCATACGGTCACGGGCCTGGTCGCGGCCGGCCAGGCCGCCTGGGCCGAAGCCATTGATCGTCTTGACGCGACCCGCCTGTCGGGACTGACACGCGCCCTGTTCATCGTCTCCACCACCGGTGAGGGGGATGCGCCCGACCATGCGGCTGGCTTTGTGCGGCGGGTCATGGGCGCGACGACACCATTGTCGACCCTGCAATACGGGCTGCTGGCGCTGGGCGACCGCGATTATGCGCAGTTCTGCGCCTTTGGCCACGCGCTGGACGGCTGGCTGCGCCGGCAGGGGGCCGTGCCGCTGTTCGACATGGTGGAGGTGGATAATGGCGATGCCGGCGCCCTTCGCCATTGGCAACATCACCTGGGCCAGATCGCCGGTCATGTGCATCTGCCGGACTGGACGACACCGGATTACCAGGAATGGGTGCTGGCCGAACGCCATCATCTCAATCCCGGCAGTCCGGGGGCGTCGATCTTCCATCTGCGACTGACGCCGCCACCCCAGGCCATCGTTGACTGGCAGGCCGGCGATATCGCGGAAGTGGGGCCCTGCAATCCCCCCGACATGATCGCCGCCGCCCTGGCCGATGGCGGGGGTGACCGGGCGGAAACGCGCCATGGGAGAACCCGTCCCCTCGCGCACTGGCTGGCCGAAACCATCCTGCCGGAAGGCCGGGAACCCTTGCCACACCGGGAATATTCCATCGCGTCCCTGCCCAGCGATGGAACATTGGACCTTGTGGTGCGGCGGATGGCCGGGCCGGACGGGCGGTTGGGTCTGGGGTCAGGCTGGCTGACACGGCATGCGCCTGTGGGGGGGCCTGTCCGCCTGCGCCTGCGCCGCAATCCCGGTTTCCACCCGCCGACCGATGACCGCCGCCTGATCCTGGTCGGGAACGGGACCGGGATCGCCGGATTGCGCGCCCATCTGAAAGTCCGGGCCAGGGCTGGTCTGGGCGGTAACTGGCTGCTGTTCGGCGAACGCACCGCCGCCCATGACAGCCTGTTCGACGATGAACTGGCGGCCTGGCAGGCGTCGGGCATCCTGACCCGTCTGGACCGCGCCTTCTCCCGCGATGGCGCCCGGCCTGTCTATGTGCAGCAGCTTCTGGCCGCCGCTGGGGACACCGTCATGGAATGGGTGCAGGATGGTGCGGCAATCTATGTCTGCGGCAGTCTGGAAGGCATGGCCGCCGGTGTGCATGCGGCGCTGACGGATATTCTGGGCCAGGACACCCTGGAGGAACTGGCCGTGCAGCGGCGGTACCGTCGCGACGTCTATTGATAGTGGCTTCTGGTCACCAATGGCCCGATTCCAATTGCTATTAAGAATGATTCTTATTATATCAATGTCCATTGATCGCGCCCGTTGCAGGCCGATTAGGTTTCCCATCAGGCGCCGGGCCGCCGGTCGCCGGCATCCGGCCCGCCAAAGCCCAGACCTTCAGCAGATTGGCATTTTTGCTAGTCGACCCTTTTTACGGAGATCACCATGCACCGTCCCGTCACCGGCATGTTAGCCGTCCTGCTGCTGATCGCTGGCCCCGCCGCCGCCCATACCGGCTATCTGAAGCCCAACCTGTTCAATACACCCCAGCGCGACCATGTCACCGTGGAGGCCTCCTTCACCGAAGAGATGTTTATCCCGGATATCGTGATGAAGGCGGATGATTACCATGTCGTGACCCCGTCAGGAGCCAAGGTGCAACTGGCGGCTGTCACCTATCTGCGCGATCTGGCCCTGTTCGAGGTTGACCTGCCGGAACCCGGTACCTACCGCGTCTCCACCGGTGTGCGCGAAGGGGCGAAACGCAAAATGGCCCTGGTGGGCGGCAAGTGGGAACCCGTCCGCGAGCGCGAAGGGGCACCGGCCGGCGCCCGCGTGGCCGAAGCGCAGAGCATTACACGATCCGATGTCTATGTCAGCAAGGGGCCCGTCAGTGACAAGGCGCTGACGCCGGCCGGCGCGGGATTGGAGATCATCCCCCTGTCGCACCCCAACCGCCTGGATGCAGGTGCCGCGCTGCCGGTGCGGCTGTTGCTGGACGGCAAGCCGGTGGCGGGGGCCGCTATCAGCCTGCAGGGCCCCGACCTGCCGGACGAGGAGGATACCAAGGCTGTGGCGGTGACGACCGACAAGGACGGCAAGGCCACCATCATGCTGCCCAAGGAGGGTGCCTTCCTGCTGCTGGCCCGGCACCGGGTGGAGGTAGCGGACGGCCCGGTGGCGGTGAAAAGCCATAGCGCCACCCTGACCTTCGCCGTAGGGTCCTGATCGGGACCAGGACCTTCGCCATATACACCTCCTGGTATCATCTCTGCTAAATTGCTCGCACAACCATTTCCGGGAGCGGACGGAATGCTGACGGGCACGGCCGGATTGCTGCGGCTGCTGGGCGGCGGGGATAGTCGGGGCACGGCGGTGGTCGTGGATCTGGCGGAAGTTCCATATGCCGAGAACCCGCTGTTTCGACAGTCCATCGTGCGTCTGCTCGACAATTTTGCCGCCCAGTTCCAGCCCGAAGTGGTGGATGTCGGCCGTTTTACCCAGATATTTCTGTTCGAGGATACAAACGCCCATCCCTTCATCAGCAAGCTGAGGGCCGTTGCCGCGGAGTTCGCCGACCAGCATATGGGCGCCCCACGCTTCTCCATACACCATCTGCCCAACGATGCCGGCCGGCTGACCGCTCTGCTGAAACGGGTGGCACCCGCGGCGGTGGAGGAGGCGCCCCCGACATTGAGTGCGGCGGAGCAGCAGCAACTGGCCGGTGTCCACAAACTGGCCGTTTATGAACAGGTGCTGGCCGGCGCCGACGTGTCGGCCCTGGTCCGGGAAAGCCCGGTCTGGCGTCGGGGACAAAATGGGCGATGGGCACTGGAATTTGCCGAGGTCACCGTGGCCCTGGACCACCTGGAACGCGCGGTGGGCACCCCTTTGCGCCGCGACCCCTGGCTGTTGCAGCAGATCACGCCGGTACTGGACCGCCGCGTCATCCGCCATTTCCAACATGAGCCTTCGCGGCTGGCCACACCGCACAGTCTGAACCTGCAATGGCGGTCCGTGCTGGGACCGGTGTTCCTGGAGTTCGTGCGCGACCTGACCTATGACCAGCGTCGCAACCTGGTCGTTGAGATCTCCGCCATTGATGCCGATCTGACGGCTGACGGGCTGGCTGATGCTGTGGATACCCTGCGTCTTTGGGATTGCCGTGTCGCCATTGACCATCTGTCCCTGCGGCACAGCGAGTCCGGCTATCTGCCGCTGCCTGCGCTGGACTATCTCAAGCTCGATATTGGCGGCCTGCCGCTGGATGCCGATGGCGCCGCTCCCCCTCTGCCGCATTGGATGGTCGAATTCGGGGCCGACCGCATCGTCGCCATCCACCCGCGCAGCAACGAAGCCTTGCGGGCCTGTCTGGGGCTGGGCCTGCTGCTGGTGGAGCAGCGGGAGAAACCGGTGCCGTAATCCCAATCCGCCAACGGTCAGACCTTCAGCGGATGGGTGCCATCCCCGCGCCAGGAAATCCTGACCGTTGGTAACAACCACCCAACAAGCCAATATCGGTTGAAGTCAAAAGGCCCGCGCCGGTTTTCCCGCGCGGGCCTCTTTGGTGGCCGATCAGATCCCGACCGCGTGCCCGTCGGCCTGACTGAGGGCGAAATGCCGGCGGATATGGGAGACCAGCACTTCATTGCTGGTGGGGATGTCCATGTCCGACGTGTCCAGGACCAGATCGGGCTTCACCGGTGCCTCAAACGGGGCCGAGACGCCGGTGAATTGCTGGATCTTGCCCGCCTGGGCGGCGGCATAAAGGCCCTTGGGGTCGCGGGCTGCGCAGGTGGACACGTCCGCCTTCACCCAGACCTCATGGAAACCCTCACCAATCGTGGCCCGGGCCAGATCGCGCAGTTCGACGGTGGGCGAGATCAGGCTGACCAGCACGACACTGCCCGTCTCTGCCATCAGCTTCGCCACCTCCGCCACGCGCCGGACATTCTCCAGCCGTTCGGCGGGGGCAAAGCCCAGATCCTTGTTCAGGCCCTTGCGCATATTGTCGCCGTCCAGCACGGCCACACGCCAGCCATCATCGAACAGGCGCCGCTGCGTGCCCATGGACAGGGTCGACTTGCCGGCCCCCGACAGGCCCGTCAGCCAGATCACACCACCCCGGTGCCCGTTACGCGCCTCAAACGCCTCGCGGTTGACGGAACTGGTCACGGTGGTGACAGGACCGGTTACGGTGACATTGGCCGCCGCCCCCAGTACGATGCAGCCCCCGACGATCCGGCCCGCGCGTGCCAGACCGGCGCGGCCGGTGATGGGCAGGTCGCCGGCATGGTCGAAGGCGATGGGCGCGGACGAGCGCAGCACGATCTCTGCAATGCCGCCCTGACCCAGTTCGGAGCCTTCACCGTCGGTCAGATGCTCCACATCCACCAGACGCTCAAACTTCTCCACCACCACCGGATGCTCAGACGTGGCCAGACGCAGGGTGATGCGGCTGCCGGCGGTCAGGCTTTCCGGGTCCAGCCAGAAGGCGCGGACGCGGATGGTGGTGGCGATATGCGGCATGTGGCCGGCGGGCGCAATGATCTGCCCCCGGTTCAGGGCCGCGTCCTCGATGAAGGAGACGGCCACCGACTGTCCGGCCCGCGCCTCATTGACCGGGCCCTTGCCGGCATCGATGCTGGCCACCGTGGCCGGCTGACCGGTGGGGGCAATTTCCACCTTGTCGCCGACCTTCAGGCGGCCCGTCTCAATCCGGCCCACGGCCAGACGCGTGTCGCCCTTGCGGTACACATCCTGGATGGGCAGGCGCAAGGCGGCTTCGGTGCGCGGGGCGGCGGGGACCAGCAGGTCCAGCGCTTCCAGCAGCGTCGGGCCGCGATACCAGGCCATCTTGTCCGACCGCGCGGCGATATTGTCGCCATGACGGGCCGACAGCGGGATCACGTAAAGCGGTTCGATGTCCAGCTTCTGCAAATAGTCGCTGACATCGCCGGCAACACCCTTCCAGGCGTCTTCGGCATGGTCGACCAGATCCATCTTGTTGACGGCGACGATCACCTTGCGCACGCCCAGCAGCGACAGCAGATAGGCGTGGCGGCGGGTCTGTTCGGAAATGCCGCGTTCGGCATCGGTCACCAGAACAGCGGCGTCGGCGGCCGCAGCGCCTGTCACCATGTTGCGCAGGAATTCGCGGTGGCCCGGCGCGTCGATGATCACATAGGGCCGCTTTGGCGTCTTGAACCAGATGCGCGTGGTGTCCAGCGTGATGCCCTGGTCCCGTTCGATCTGCAGCGCGTCCAGCAGGAACGACCATTCCATATGCAGGCCGCGCTGTTCGGAAACCTTCTTCAACTCAGCCAGACGGCCTTCGGGCAGGCTGTCGGTATCGTGCAGCAGGCGGCCGATCAGGGTCGACTTGCCATGATCGACATGGCCGACAATGACGATGGGATAGGGGGCCAGGGGGGCCTTTTTCACAATTCCACCTTGGGACGGTGTCGGGGCGGTCAAAGTATCAACCCGCAGGGCGGCGTTCGCCATGATCTTGGTACCCGTTTCTTATTTAAAGATAACCCGTCGCGCGGAGCCGTTCGAACGCATCCTCGGCCTCATGGTCCATGGACCGGCCGGCGCGTTCGGGCGTGCGCGTGGTTTCCAGCTCGTCGATAATCTCGTCGATGGTGCTGGCATTGCTGTCCACCGGGAAGGTGATGCCAATTTCGCCCAGAGAGCGGAAACGCTTGCCATCCTTGGCGAAATAAAGCGGCACCAGGGGAATTTCTTCCCGCTTGATGTAGCGCCAGACATCGACCTCGGTCCAGGCCAGCAGCGGATGCACGCGGGTATGGGTGCCGGGATGGCGTTCGATCGTGTACTGGTCCCAGAATTCCGGCGGCTGGTGGGCCGCCTGCCAGGCACCGTCCAGGCCGCGCGGGCTGAAGATACGTTCCTTGGCGCGGGTCGCCTGTTCATCGCGGCGGATGCCGGTGATCAGCCCGTCAAACTGATACTTCTCCAAGGCGGCGGCCAGACCCAGCGATTTGCGGGCCGCGATGCGCGTACCGGGCGGCAGGGTCGGGTCCGTCATTTCGATCGGCGGGCATTCATCCTTGATCAGGTTGAGGCCCCATTCCTGCGCATAGCGGTTCCGGAATTCATAGCTTTCCGGGAATTCCAGGCCGGTATCGAGGTGTGCCACCGGGAAGGGCAACTCGCCCATGAAGGCCTTGCGGCACAACCAGATCAGGACGTTGCTGTCCTTGCCCAAGGACCAGAGCAGGCCCAGACGCTTCAGGCGCACGCGCGCCTCGCGCAGGATATAGATGCTCTGGGCTTCCAGCTGGTCGAGATGGTCGAGATGTTGTTCGGTGCTGCTCATCAGGAGGCTCCCACCAGATTTGTTACGGACGAAAGCGGCAGGTGGATCCCGCATTCCGTCTTTTCCTGACCGCGCCAGCGGCCGGCTCGAATGTCTTCGCCGGGGGTGACCCGGTCGGTACAGGGCATACAGCCGATGGAGAGGTAACCATCCTCCTCCAGCGGGTGATGCGGCAGGTCGTGCCGGTCGAGATAGGTTTCCACGTCGGTGCGGGTGTAACCGGCCAACGGGTTGATCTTGATCTTGCCCTCGGCCGCTTCGAACAAGGGCAGTTCGATGCGGGTCGTGGCCTGATAGCGCTTGCGACCCGTGATCCAGGCGGCAAAGGGCGCCAGACCGGCATCCAGCACACGCACCTTGCGGAAATCGCAGCAGGCTGTGTTGTTGGTGCGCCAGAGCAGGCCGTCCTTGTCGTGGGCCTCCTCGGCGTCCACCGTGGGCGACAGTTCGCGCACGCCCGTCAGGCCCAGCGTTGCGATCAGCTTGCGCTTATACCGCAACGTCTCGCCAAACAGCTTACGGGTGTTCACGAACAGCACCGGCAAATCCCTGTCGATCTGTGCAACCTGATGCAACAGGATAGCACTTTCCGTGCCGAAGGAGGAGACCAGCGCCAGCTGACCCTTGAAAGCGGTCTCGATCAGGGGGCGCAGAAGCTCCACCCCCGTCAGATGGCCATAGCGCGCGTCCAGATCGCGCGCCCGGGCCTGAAGCTCTGTGATCATGCCGGGACCGTGCCTTTCAGGTGACGGCGCAGCAGGGAGGTGCCCTCCTC
>JAIXTS010000375.1 GCA_027483805.1 Azospirillum sp.
CTTCTGCGCATCCCCGCTTTATGCTATGGGGCGGGCATCATGCTGCAGATCACCGACCTCACCTATCGCATCGCCGGCCGCCTGTTGCTGGATCAGGCCTCCGTCACCATCCCCGCCGGGCACCGCGTGGCGCTGGTGGGGCGCAACGGCACGGGCAAATCCACCCTGCTGCGCCTGATCGCGGGCGAGGTGCAGGCCGATGCCGGGTCCATCACCCTGCCCACCGGCCTGAAGATGGGTTGGGTCAAGCAGGAGGCACCGGGCAGCGAGACGACCCTGATCGACGCCGTGCTGGCCGCCGATACCGAACGCACATCCCTGCTGGCCGAGGCGGAAACGGCGACCGACCCGTTGCGCATCGCCGAAATCCATCACCGCCTGTCCGATATCCAGGCCCATTCGGCCGAAGCCCGCGCCGCCCGCATCCTGTCGGGCCTGGGCTTCGATGCCGAGGCGCAGCGGCGCCCCTGTTCGGATTTCTCCGGCGGCTGGCGCATGCGTGTGGCCCTGGCCGGGGTGCTGTTTGCCGAACCCGACCTGCTGCTTCTGGACGAACCGACCAACCATCTGGACCTGGAAGCGACCCTGTGGCTGGAGGAATACTTACGCAACTATCCGCATACGATGCTGATCGTCAGCCATGATCGTGGCCTGCTGAACCGGGTGCCGACCAGCATCGTGCATCTGGATCAGTTGAAGCTGACTGCCTATGGCGGCAATTACGACCAGTTCGTGCAGGTCCGCACCATGCGGATGGAACATGCCAAGGCCCAGGCCGCCAAGCAGGACGCCCAGCGCGCCCATCTCCAGTCCTTCGTCGACCGGTTCCGCGCCAAGGCCAGCAAGGCGACCCAGGCGCAAAGCAAACTGAAGGCCATCGAACGGCTGGGGCCGCGCATCCAGGTCATTGACGACACGCCCGTCAATTTCAACTTCCCCTCCCCCGACGAACTGGCCCCGCCGCTGATCCGGCTGGATGATGTGTCGGTGGGGTATGGCGACCGGGTGATCCTGCGCAAGCTGGGCCTGCGCATCGATGCCGATGACCGTATCGCGCTGCTGGGGGCCAATGGCAATGGCAAGTCGACGCTGGTCAAGCTGCTGGCCGGCCGGCTGGGCACCATGGGCGGGGAGATGTTCCGGTCCAGCAAGCTGCGCGTCGGGTATTTTGCCCAGCATCAGTCGGATGAGCTGAACCTGAACTGGACGGCCCTGCAGCAGATGCAGGCGGTGATGCCCACCGGCACGCTGGAGGGCCAAGCGCGCTCCCATCTGGGCCGGTTCGGCTTCACCCAGCCCAAGGCCGATACCAAGATATCCGCCCTGTCGGGGGGCGAGAAGGCCAAGCTGCTGCTGGCCATGATGACGCGCGACGCACCACATATCCTGATGCTGGACGAACCGACCAACCACCTGGATATCGACAGCCGCGAGGCGCTGGTGGAGGCGCTGAACGAGTATGAGGGTGCGGTCATCGTCATCAGCCACGACCCGCATCTGGTCGAACTGACGGCCGACCGGCTGTGGCTGGTGAATGGGGGCACCTGCAAACCGTTCGACGGCGACCTGGAGGATTACAAGCGCCTGCTGCTGGAGAAAAGCCGGGCGGAGCGAGCAGCGGCCGCCGGTGTGGGCGGCGGGGCCGGGGCTGACCGGTCTGGCGGACGCGAGGCACGCAAGGATGAACGCCGGGCCGCCGCTGAACTGCGCCAGCAGCTGGCCCCCCTGCGCCGCCAGATCGAGGCGGCGGAAAAGAAGATGGCCAGCCTGACCAAACGCAAGGCGGAGATCGAGGGCAAGCTGGCCGATCCCAAGCTTTATGAAGGGCCGTCGGACAAGGTCACAAAATTGCAGATCGAGCTGGGCGCGGTGTCGGGCGATCTGGAGACGGTCGAAATGGAATGGCTGGACCTGTCCGAACAGATGGAAACGGCGCTGGCGGCCGGCAGTGTGTAGGGTCACATACGATGGGGTGCGGCGACGCATCCCAGGCTTGTCACGGAGCCGTCGTTGCATTGCGGCAGTCGGCGTGCCATGTCTGAAGCCGGCATAACGGGCAGGTTGAGAGAATGATCCACAGCCACGCCACCCTTCGCACGCACAAGGAAGCCAGCGCCGCCTGGCTGTTCTTCAAGCGCTGGCTGGCCAATCCGCTGTCCATGGCGTCCATCACGCCGTCGGCCCCGTCCCTGTCGCGCCTGATGGCCGAGCAGATCACGCGCGGCCCCGACGAGGTGGTGGTGGAATTTGGCGGCGGCACAGGTTCCGTCACCCGTGCCATCCTGGAATCTGGTGTGCCGGCCGATAAGCTGTTCACCGTGGAACGCGACCCGGAACTGGCCGCCTATCTGCGCCGGCACTATCCCGGCATCCATGTGCTGGAAGGCGACGTGGCGGATATAAGGTCGATGCTGCCCGAGGATGTCAGGGGCAAGGTCGGGACCGTGCTGGTCTGCCTGCCCATGATCCTGATCCCCGTGGAGGATCAGCGCAGCATCGTGGACGCGATCTTTGAGGTGATGCCGCCCGGCCGCGCCTTTTATTCCTACACCTACTCTGCCCGCTCCCCCATCCGCCGCAAGGCGCTGGGCCTGAAGGGAAGGCGCGTGGGCTTCACCATCGCCAACATCCCGCCCGCCAGCGTGTGGCGGTTCGTGCGCGACGGGATGTGAGCATGCCCCATCCCGGCCGCGACGGGCCGGGATGGGTATCCAGCTCACGCCGCTGTCTTGCGGCTGTCGATCCAGCCCTGCACCACGTCCTCCAGGATCGGCAGGGTGACGGCGCCGTTGGTCAGGACGGTGTCGTGGAAGCCGCGGATATCGAATTTCGGCCCCAGTTCCGCCTTGGCCTTTTCCCGCAGGTCCAGGATCTTGTTCATCCCGATCTTGTAGCCCAGCGCCTGGCCCGGCCAGACGAAGTAGCGATCGATCTCCGTCCGGTTGTCGGCGATGGGGTTGGCGGTATTCTCGTCCATCCAGGCAACCGCCTGTTCGCGGGTCCAGCGCTTGTGATGGATGCCGGTATCCAGCACCAGACGCCCGGCCCGGAACAGTTCGGAAATGATGCGCCCGGCCTCCGACAGCGGGTCCTTGTAGAAGCCGTAATCCTTGGCCATGCGTTCGGTATACATGGCCCAGCCTTCGCCATAGGCGGTGTCCCAGGCATATTTGCGGAAGGTGGGCAGGCCCTCCACCTCCTGCGCGATGGCGATCTGCATATGGTGGCCGGGCAGGGCCTCGTGGTGGCACAGAGCCTCCAGATCATGGCGCGTCTGCACCGACATGTCATAGAGATTGGCGTAGAAGACGCCGGGGCGGGTGCCGTCGGGGGATGACGGCTCATAGAACGCGCTGGGGGTGGCCTTCTCACGGTAAGCCTCCACCGGCTTCACCACCACCTTGGCCTTGGGCAGGGTGCCAAACATCTCCGGCAGGCGGGCCGCCATTTCATTAATATAGCGGGTGGCGGTGGCCAGATATTCCTTGCGACCGGCATCGGTGTCGGGGAAGCGGACCGACGGGTCGGTGCGCACGAAGGTGAAGAAATCCTGCACGCTGCCCTTGAAGCCCAGCCTGGCCATGGCGTCGCGCAACTCACCATGCAGGCGGGCGGTCTCTGTCAGGCCCAGGGCGTGGATCGCATCGGCATCCATGTCCAGACCGGTATGCAGCTTGATCTGGGCGGCATAGAATGCGGCCCCCTGCGGCAGGGCCCAGACACCGTTGCTGTCCTTCTGCTGGGCCGCCAGATCGGCGACGGTGGCCAGAAACCGCTCATAGGCGGGCTTCACGCCCTGGATCAGGGCCTTGGTGCCGGCGGCGACCAGGGCCTTCTTCTCCGCCTCCGCGATGG
Source organism: Azospirillum sp. (assembly GCA_027483805.1). Classification (GTDB taxonomy): domain Bacteria; phylum Pseudomonadota; class Alphaproteobacteria; order Azospirillales; family Azospirillaceae; genus Niveispirillum. The sequence goes on from JAIXTS010000375.1 coordinate 3,856, forward strand.
TGAGCGTGCCCACCTTGTCCTTCAGGTCGGCCAGCAGCGGGCTGTCTTCCTGGGCGCCCGTCTCGAACGGCGCACCGGAGATGACGTTGCGCGCCGCCTCGGCGATGCGGCCAAAGCTGAAGGCGGGGGGCAGGACGCCGGCCTTGGCCTCGCGCCGCATATTCTCCGCCGCGATATCGATAACGGCGGCGATACCCTCCAGCCGCTTTACATAATCGCGCGCATCGGCGGGGCTGTTGACCGCGTGATAGCCGATCAGGAAGGAGGGGATGTCGGTATGCGCCCCCTGAAGGTGGCTGACGGCATAGCCATGGTGGCGCCAGCGATAGGTGTCCAGCGCGCGCTGCAACTGCCCTTCGAACAGCTTGTAGGAGACCCGCGCCGTGGGTGACAGGGCGTTGATGTCGAAGGCGCGCAGCGCCGTCAGTTGCTGGGCCGTGATCGACAGGTTCAACTGCTGGAACGCCTCATCCGCCAGGGTCCAGGCATCATGCGGGCCGGGCAGCCCCATGCGCGTGCGCTGTTCCGGGCTGCGCGCCAGATCCTCCTGCCAGCATTGTTCCAGGAAGCTGTTCAGCGCCTTGTCGGCGGGGCTGTCCTGACCGGCCAGCGCCAGACGCGGCATGATGCCTTCCAGGGCCAGCGTCGTGGCGGACAGGGCGAACAGGCCGGAAAGGGCGGTGCGGCGGGTAAGGACGGGCATGTTGGCTCCGATTCGGACGGTCTGGATATTGTGCTGCCATCCTTACCGTTTCACGTCATCGGGCCCAAGAAGCGCATTGTAACCAGGCTGTAACGCGCGGCGCGGTCAGTTGGGGCGGCTGGGCCGGCCCTGGACGCTGTCGCTGCTGGGGCTGCGCATCACGCTCTTGCCGCCATCGGGATTGGGCGTATCGGTCATGCGGTCCAGGCGGCGATTGGGGTTGAAAGGATCGCCATAGATCTTGCTGAGCCGGTCATATTCCTGACGGTGATGTTCCCACTCTTCCTGAAAGCTGGGCTCATTGCGCCGGCCCCGGACGATGATTTCGTCTTCCATGGGTGGGGCTTCCTTGGCCTGGGCCGGGGACGGTTCGGCATTCTGCGCCTTCACGGCAATGGCCATCATCAGCAGGAACAGGATGGCGCACAGCGCCAACAGCCCCGCCTCCAGCATGATTCGCATCGCCCGCCCCCCATCAACCACCCTGCGCGGGAGAATGTCACAATCGCAGCTGAATGAACATAGTTCAAAAGCGATAGGGCAATCAGAAGCGAATGACGAGCCCGTAGGTGCCCTTCTCGCTCATGCATCCAAGCTGCAGGGTGGGGCCGCCTGTGTCCCCGCGGGTCAGCGGCATTTCGTACAAGCAGGCAGGTGGGGGCGGCTGCTCGAACTTTTGCTTCACTCGGCGATGCTCGTCCCGATGGTATTCATATTGTTCCTGGAAGCTGGGCTCTGTGTATCGCCAGCCTTTGACAATCACCTCCTGTTCCAGTCACAAGGGCGCCGTTGTTGCCGGTGGCGACGGGTCCGCCCTGGCCGGAAAGGTCGCCAGTATCAAGAACAGGCAGGGGCTCGCCAACCGTTCCATCGCCACCCCCAGGGTAGAAGTCCCCGTAGGATATACGACTTCCTATTAAATGAACATAGTTCACGTTATGGTGTGCCGGCCAGCGGCTCGTACCAATCCGATGGCAGGCCGGCCAGATCGCGCGACAGACCGTTGAAGGGGCGTTTCAACTCGCCCTTGAAATGGGTGCGGACCAGATGCTGCCACCAGGGGCCGGCCTCCTGCCCCATGCACTGTGCCGCCACCTGGAACCAGCGGCGGCCCGTGGCGACATGGCCCACCTCGTCGCGCAGGATGATATGGAGGACCGCCACGCTCTCCTGATCGCCGGCCCGGGTCAGGCTGTCGATGATGGCGGGCGTCACGTCCAGACCGCGCGCCTCCAGCACCATGGGCACCACGGCCAGCCGGGCGGCCAGATCATGGGCAGTGGCCTCGGATGCCTGCCACAGCCCATCATGGGCCGGCAGGTCGCCATAGGCAGCACCCAGGCTGGCCAGACGGTCAGCCACCAGGGTGAAATGCAACGCCTCCTCATCCGCCACACGCAACCAGTCGGTATGGAAGGTGATGGGCAGAGGCGTGCCGTCGGGCAGATGCTGAAACCGGGCCAGGATGTCCCAGGCCAGATCAATGGCGTTCAGTTCGATATGGGCGATGGCATGCAGCAGCGCGATGCGATTGGCGACCGACTGGCCCTTGCCCCGCTTGGGCATGTCCTTGGGATGGCACAGTGCCGGTTTGGCGGGGCGCGCTGGCCGGGTGGGTGGCGTGGCCTGGCCCAGGTCGGTAATGGCCCCGTCACGCCATGCCGCCGCGAAGGTGCGGCTGAGACGGGCCTTTTCGCGGGCATCGGCTGTCGTCAGGACGGTGACGGCGGCGTCGGACAGGGTGGCGGGAAGGGTCACGAACGGCGCAGAAAGTAATTGGTGCCGAAGACCAGGACCAGGAAAACCACAGCCATCACCGGCAACTGGATCGCATCGGGCAGCAGAGTCGAGAAACCGAACAGCGACGCGCAGGTTAAGCCTAAAAGGGTAACTTTCGGGATTTTGCGGGGTGTCGGCGGCATGGGTGGGCTCTGTTGGGGATCAAGCTGGGGCAGCCTACCCCATCCTGTCATCCCGGCGAAGGTGGTCTGTTGAGATCAGGATGGACGTTCCACATCAGTGCCTTCCCCGCGAAAGCGGGGATCCAGGGGGCCCACGCGCCTACGCTTTCGTGCCCTTGGCTCCTGGACCCCCGCTTTCGCGGGGGAGGCAGGTTAGTGCAGAGGGTTAAGTCAGCGCCCCCATGCGCGAAAGCGGGGAGTCTCAAACCGAAAAGCTCTCCCCACAGCCGCAGCGGGCTTTCTCGTTGGGGTTCTTGAAGGTGAAGCCGGACTGGAACTTGTCCTCTTCATAGTCCATTTCGCTGCCGATCAGGAACATGGTGGCGGCAGGGTCGATCAGGATGGTCACACCCTTATCCTCCACCACTTCCTCGAACTTTTTCTTTTCCTCGGCATATTCCACGAAGTAGGACATGCCGGAACAGCCGCGCGTCTTCACGCCGACGCGCAGGCCGATCAGCGGCTTTTCCGACCGGGACATCAGTTCCTTGACGCGGTCAGCCGCCGCGTCGGTCAGGGTCAGGGCCTTGGGCAATGCACGAGCCATCTGCGCCTCCTCTTCTATCAATCTTCGATGATCGTAAACAATCATCGAAGAATTCCTGTTCCCTCAAGCGCCGGGCGGCGGCATCCGCCGCCTTGGCTTACGGCACCATGGGGTGCCGGGCTGGCAGTCGCCAGCCGCCGATCTACCAAAGGCTTAGCCTTTGGTAGATCGGCCTTAAAACATATTCAGCGCGATGCGGGCATCGTCGCTCATACGGCTGGGGTCCCAGGCGGGTTCCCAGATCAGTTCGACATGCACGCTGCCGACACCATCGACGGCGGCCACCACCTGCTGCACCTGGCCCGGCATTTCACCGGCCACGGGGCAGGCGGGGGCGGTCAGGGTCATGTCGATCTCGACATCGCCGTCACCATCGACATCACAGCGATAGATCAGCCCCAGCTCATAGATATTCACCGGGATTTCCGGGTCATAGACGGTGCGCAGCGCCTCTACCACCCGGTCATGGAGCGGCGCGTCGGCGGGCAGCTTTTCGTCGGCCGGAATATCCACGGGGCTGCCCATGGAAATGTCGGGGGCGATGGGGCGGTGGCTGTGGCTCATGATCGGTGTCCGCTCAGAAGGACGCGTTTTCGGTGGAAGTCGTGGCCTCGCCATGCAGCGCGGCGTTCATCGTGTGCCAGGCGAGCGTGGCGCATTTCACCCGCATGGGGAATTCGCGCACACCCGACAGGACCGCCAGCTTGTCCGTGGCATCCTCGTCCAGGCTGCCATGGTCGCCCTGCTCATCCTCGTCCTTGGTGCACATGTCGTGGAAATAGCCGAACAGGGCTTCGGCCTCCTTCATCGACTTGCCACGCAGGATCTCGGTCATCAGGCTGGCGCTGGCCTGGCTGATGGCACAGCCGCGCCCATCGAAATGCAGGTCCTGGATGGTGCCGTCCTCACCGACCGTCAGATAGATGGCGATCTTGTCGCCGCACATGGGGTTGTCGCCCCGGGCCGTGCGGTTAAAGGCGGCGGGCCGACCGAAATTCCGTGGGTTCTTGCCATGGTCCAGGATGACTTCCTGGTACAGGTCGCGCAGATCATCAAACATATGGCTATCCGCCCTTATCCGAAAAAGGCTTTGCAGGCCTGCACGGCCTCGACCAGCACATCGACCTCGGCCTCGGTATTATAAAGGCCGAAGCTGGCCCGCGCCGTGGCCCCCACCCCGAACCGGTCCATCAGCGGTTCGGCGCAATGCCGGCCCACGCGCACCGCCACCCCGCCCCGGTCCAGCAAGGTGCCGATATCGTGGGGATGGATACCGTCCATGGTGAAGCTGATGATGGCGGCCTTGTCCGGCGCCGTGCCGATGATGCGCAGGCCTTCAATCTCCGACAGCTTGTGCGTGGCATAGGCCAGCAGACGCTGTTCGTGGGCCTGAATGGCATCCATGCCCAGGGCCGTTACATAATCGATGGCCGCCCCCAGCCCAACCCCTTCCACGATGGCGGGGGTCCCGGCCTCAAACCGGTACGGCGCCTCGCGATAGGTGGTCTTCTCGAAACTGACCGTGCTGATCATGTCGCCGCCCCCCTGCCAGGGGGGCATCTTGTCCAGCAATTCCTTGCGCCCATACAGCACGCCGATGCCGGTAGGGCCATAGAGCTTGTGGCCCGTGAAGATATAGAAATCGGCGTCGATGGCCTGCACATCCACGGGCTGATGTACGGCGGCCTGGCTGCCGTCGAAAGCGACCAGGATGCCCTTGGCATGGGCCAAGCGGGCGATACGGGCCGCCGGATTGACGGTGCCCAGCACATTGCTGGCATGGGCGATGGAGACCAGCTTCACCTCTGGCGTCAGCATCGCCTCATAGGCCGCCATGTCCAGGCTGCCATCATCCAGCACGGGCACGACCTTGATCGTAATACCGATCCGGTCACGCAGAAGCTGCCAGGGCACGATATTGGCGTGATGTTCCATCCAGGAGATGATGACCGCGTCACCCGCCTGCAGGAACCGTCCGCCCCAGCTATTGGCCAGCAGATTGAACGCCTCTGTCGCGTTGCGGGTGAAGACGATGTTTTCGCGGCTTGGTGCGTTCAGGAATGTGGCCACCTTGTCGCGGGTCGCCTCATACAGGTCGGTCGACCGCTGGGACAGGAAATGCACGCCGCGATGGACGTTGGCATAATCATGTTCCAGCAGGTGGCTCATGGCGTCGATCACCTGACGCGGCTTCTGTGCGGAGGCGCCATTGTCCAGATAGACCAGCGGCTTGCCGGCACGGCCCTTTTTTTCATGCACCAGACGGGTCAGGATCGGGAAATCCTGACGCACACGCATGACGTCATAGGGGGCATTGCCCAGGGTCGGGTTCAACAGATCAGACATACTTCATCCCCACTGGCGTCCCCAATGGCCCGCCGCAACCAATCGCGGCCCTGGCCCAGAAGGTAATTCTGCACCCGCATCTGGCGGGCATATCCAAGATGCCGGAAAAAGTCCGGGCACTGGTAATCCATGGGCATGATTGTGGCCCAGCGGCACCCGGCCTCGGCCCCCAGCCGTTCCAGTTCACCCAGCACCTGCCGCCCCAGGCCCTTGCCGCGCCACAGCGGCACCACCGCCAGATCGACCAGGGTCAGATAGGCACCGTCCAGCACGGCCAGACCCGCCGCCACACGGATACCGCCCGCATCCACGGCCTCCACCGTCAGTTCGGTATAGGGGTCGGGGATGGTCAGGTACCAGTGCGCATCCAGGCCGTTTTCCACCGCCTGCACATCGGCCGCATCGGGCGCTTCGGCCCGGTGCAGGAACAGGCCGGTGGGCAGGGCCAAGGCCGGGGCGGTGGACAGCGGCGTCTTGCTGAAATAATGCCGGTCATGGCCCCAGGTGAAATCAGCAAACACGCCTTGGCTTTCAAAGCCATAACGCGGATAAAAATCCGGCCCCTGGAATCCCATGGTCGACAAATACAGCCGGTTGGCCCCCGCCGCGACGGCGGCATTCTCCGCCGCGACCAGCAGGGCCGCGCCCAGCCCCTGCCCGCGCCAGGGTGCATCCACCCACAGCACATGCATATAGGCGTCAGGACCATAGAGCCAGATGACCGCACCCGCCTGGATCACCCCGCCCATATCGCGGATGAACAGGCCCAGCGGCTTGCGGTCCATCCCCAATGCTGCCCGTTCCGCCGCCATCGCCCGTTCATGCAGCCAGGCCATGACATCCCCATCCGCCGGGTGGCGGCGGTAGAATGTCAGGGTCGGGCGGCGGGACAGGCTGTCAGGCATCGGCTCAGCGGGCCCCCATCCAGGCCTCAGCACGGGCGCGGAAATAGGCGCGCACCGTCTCGTCGATGATCTCGTCCAGCGCTTCGTCCAGAAAAGCACCGATCAGCAGCACGCGGGCCGCATCGCGCGGGATGCCACGGGCGCGGAGATAGAACATCTGATCCTCGTCCAGTTCCCCGGCGGTCGCACCATGGCTGCACTTCACATCATCGGCATAGATTTCCAATTCCGGCTTGGAATTGATCTCCGCCTGGTCAGACAGCAGCAGGGCGCGGTTCAGCTGATAGCCGTCGGTCTTCTGCGCGTCGGGGCGCACGATGATCTTGCCCTGGAAGACGGCGCGGGCCGCCCCGTCGATCACGCCCTTCACCACCTCACGGCTGGTGCAATGCGGCTTGGCATGGTCGATCAGGGTGGTGATGTCGCTGACCTGATTGCCGCTGATGGCATAGGCGCCGGACACCCGCGCTGCGATGCCGGTGCCGTCCAGCACTTGGCGCGCCTCATGCCGGGCCAGGCGGGCGCCTAAATTCAGGACAAACGTGTCATAGACGGCATCCTGCGCCAGATGGGTCGCGACATTGGCCAGATGCCAAGCATCCAGCCCCTCGGCCTGAAGCTTGTAATGATGCAGGCGGGCGGCGACGCCCACGGTCACATCGGCCACGATATTGCTGACATAGGTGCCGGCATTGGCGCCGACATGGTGTTCCACCACCGTCGCCTCGGCCCCGTCGGCAATGTCGATGACAATGCGCGGGTTCCACAGGGCGGCCTTGTCACCCGTCGTGGCGGCAATGAACACCAGCTCCACAGGGCTGGTCAGTTTGACACCCGCCGCCACGCGCAGCACGGCCCCCAGGGACGACAGGGCGCTGTTCAGTGTGCGGAACGGGCCGTCACCCGCCACCGGGGCAGCCTCACCGACTGATGCGGTCAGCACCACGCCGTCAGGCAGATCACCCACGCGCGACAGGTCGGCGCGGTATTGGCCCGCAACAAACACCAGACGGGGCCCGGGCGCATCCAGGGCGGTCGGGATCGCGTCCACCGGCACGGTTGCGGCATCGGGCGCCGGACCCAGGGTCAGCTTGTCCAGCCCGCGCAGATTGGTGAATTTCCACGCCTCTACCCTGGTGGTCGGCAGGCCGGCCTTGGCAAAGCGCTCCAGCCCTTCACCCCGCGCACCGGCCAGGGCGGGGGCCAAGGCCACCACCTGTTCCACGAAATTCTTGGCCGTCTGGTTCTGTTCGTCGCGCATCATCTAAAGCTTCATGTCGTAGAAGTTCATGTTCAGGCCCGGCACGTCATAGTCGGCATAGCCGAAACGGCGGAACCCATGCAGCGGATAGAATTGGGGCGCCTGGCAATCCATCGTCTCCACCGCCGCCCGTGTGCAGCCCAGCTTGCGCCCTTCATCCAATGCTGTGGCCAGCATGGCAAAACCGGTGCCGGTGCCGCGCAGAGCGTCGTCCAGCCAGACCATGTCGACCATGAAGTCGCTGTCCACGGCATAGCAAAGGGCGGCCCCGCGTGGGGCATTGGTCACGATGTCGCGGACATAAGCCGCCACCAATATCACGGGTGCGCCCAGCAGGGCCTGGCGGCGGGCATCGGTGATACGCCAGATTTCCTTGGCCAGATGCTTAGGCGCGGGTTCATGCACGGCCAGCGCAAAGCCGGCCGGCACCACAGCCTCGCCCTTGCCGATCCGCTTTTCCAGGACGGTGAAGACCCCGCCCCTTATATGCGGCCCGATCACCTGCCGCACGCCGTAACCGGCGGCCAGATAGGGGGCGGTATCGTCATAAGCGCGCACCACCATGATCAGGCGGTCGGCATCCCGGCGGCCCAGTTCAGCCTCCGCCCGCGCCAACACCGCGGCAATGGCGGGGCCGGGCGGGATGCCGGGAACGGTCCAGACACCCCAGAAACAATAGGCGTCACGTCCCCATTGGGTCAGCGACAACCCTGCCTGCAACGCGCCCGTCTCACTATCGCCCGCCACCAGCACGAACCGTCCCTGGGCCGGCGGCAAGGCGGCGGCGTTATAGGCCATCAGCCCGCCCAGCACGATATCCGCATCCGGCCCCGTGACCGGCACGTCATATTCGATGCTGATGCGAACGCCGGGCGCCGTCATGGATCAGGCCGCCTCGCTGACGCCAAACTCGGCATAGCCCTTGGCTTCCAGCTCCAGCGCCAGTTCCTTGCCGCCCGACTTCACGATGCGGCCATGGGCCAGCACATGCACGACATCGGGCACGATGTAATCCAGCAGGCGCTGATAATGGGTGATCACCAGCATGCCGCGTTCAGGCCCGCGCAGCTTGTTCACGCCTTCTGCCACGATCTTCAGCGCGTCAATGTCCAGACCGCTGTCAGTCTCGTCCAGAATCGCCAGTTTCGGCTGCAACACGGCCATCTGCAAAGCCTCGTTGCGCTTCTTCTCGCCGCCGGAGAAGCCGACATTGACCGCACGCTTGATCATGTCGTCATTCATGGACAGATCTTTGGCCTTGGCCCGGATCAGCTTCAGGAACTGCATGGCGTCCAGCGGCGTCTCGCCGCGCGTCTTGCGCACCGCATTCAACGCTTCCTTCAGGAAGGTGGTGTTGCTGACGCCGGGGATTTCCACCGGGTACTGGAAGGCCAGGAACAGGCCGGCCGCGGCCCGCTCCTCAATCTCCATGGACAGCAGGTCCTGGCCGTCGAAGGTGACGGAGCCTTCGGTAACCTCATAGCCCTCACGGCCGGCCAGCACATAGGACAGCGTGCTTTTGCCCGCCCCATTGGGGCCCATGATGGCATGCACTTCACCGGCCTTGATGGTCAGATCGACCCCTTTCAGGATCGCCTTGCCATCGACAGTGGCGTGCAGGTTCTTGATTTCGATCAGGGACATTTGCTGCTCCAACTCAAATCTCATGGCGGAAGGGCTGGGCCGTTCCGCACCATCTCTTCATTCGGGGCGGGCTTAACCCACACTCCCCTCCAAACTGATCGCCACCAGCTTCTGCGCTTCCACGGCGAATTCCATGGGCAGTTCCTTCAGCACTTCCTTGCAGAAGCCGTTCACGATCAGGCCGACCGCGTCTTCTTCCTTCA
>JAIXTS010000409.1 GCA_027483805.1 Azospirillum sp.
CCCCTCCAAACTGATCGCCACCAGCTTCTGCGCTTCCACGGCGAATTCCATGGGCAGTTCCTTCAGCACTTCCTTGCAGAAGCCGTTCACGATCAGGCCGACCGCGTCTTCTTCCTTCAAGCCGCGCTGGCGGCAATAGAACAGCTGGTCCTCGGAGATCTTGGCCGTCGTTGCCTCATGCTCCACCCGCGCGGTGCGGTTGCGGCTTTCGATATAGGGCACGGTATGCGCCCCGCACTTGTCGCCGATCAGCAGGCTGTCGCACTGGGTGAAGTTGCGGGCGTTCTCGGCCTTGGGCAGGATGCGGACCAGACCGCGATAGGTGTTCTGCGCGCGGCCGGCGGAGATGCCCTTGGAGATGATGGTCGACCGGGTGTTTTTCCCGATATGGATCATCTTGGTGCCGGTATCGGCCTGCTGCATGTTGTTGGTGATGGCGACCGAATAGAACTCGCCCACCGAATTATCACCCTGCAGGATGCAGCTCGGATATTTCCAGGTGATGGCCGACCCGGTTTCGACCTGGGTCCAGCTGACCTTGGAATTGCGGCCACGACAGGCGGCGCGCTTGGTCACGAAATTATAGATGCCGCCCTTGCCATTCTCATCGCCGGGATACCAGTTCTGGACGGTGGAATATTTGATGGTGGCGTCATCCAGCGCCACCAGTTCCACGACCGCGGCATGCAGCTGGTTCTCGTCGCGCTGCGGCGCGGTGCAGCCTTCCAGATAGGAGACGTAGGAGCCTTCGTCGGCGATGATCAGGGTGCGCTCAAACTGCCCGGTATTCTTCGCATTGATGCGGAAATAGGTGGACAGTTCCATGGGGCAGCGCACGCCCTTGGGGATATAGACGAAGGACCCATCGGTGAAGACGGCACAGTTCAGCGTGGCGAAGTAGTTATCCGAATAGGGCACGACCGTGCCCAGATACTGGCGCACCAGATCAGGATGGGTCTTCACCGCCTCGCTGATCGAGCAGAAGACGATGCCTTTCTCCTCCAGCTTCTTCTTGAAGGTGGTGGCGACCGACACAGAGTCGAACACGGCATCCACTGCGATGGACGGGCTGTCGCCCGCCCCTTCGACACCGGCCAGGATGGCCTGTTCCTTCAGAGGAATGCCCAGCTTCTCATAGGTCTTCAGCAGCTCAGGATCGACCTCGTCCAAGGACTTCGGACCCGCCGTCGTCTTGGGCGCCGAATAGTAATAGCTGTCCTGATAATCGATGGGCGGGTAATGCAGCTTGGCCCAGTCCGGCTCTTCCATGGTCAGCCAGTGGCGATAGGCCTTGAGGCGCCATTCCAGCAGCCATTCCGGCTCGCCCTTCTTGGCGGAGATGAAGCGGACGATGTCTTCGGACAGGCCCTTGGGCGCGGTTTCCGACTCGATATCGGTGAAGAAGCCGTACTTGTACTTCCCCTCCGCCAGGCTCTTGACCTGTTCGATCGTCTGTTCAGTGGCGGCCATATCCGTCGCTCCCCTTCAAACCCCTCTCCCCGAACCGTTCAACCGGCCAGCACGGCGCGGGGCGCCGGCACAGGCTCGACATCGAACAGGGTGGGGGTGGCCATGTCGGCCAACGTCACATCCTCCAGCGCGCGGCGCACGGCGCTGTTCACCTTTTCCCAATGGTTCTTGCGCGAGCACAGGCTTTGCACCCCGCAGCCGCCGGAACCACCATCAACGCAATCGGTCAGCGCAATCGGCCCCTCAATCGCCTCGATGATCTCCACCACATTGATCCGGTCGGGCCTGCGCGACAGGCTGTAGCCGCCCGCCGCCCCCCGGTGCGATTGCAGAAGGTCGCTCCGCGTCAGCAGCTTCAGCAGCTTCTGCACGGTCGGCATGGGCAGGCCCGTGCGGTCGGCCAGGGAATTGGCCGTGTGCAGCGCGCTGTCGGCATGCGCCAGGGTGGTCAGAACCACCACAGCGTAATCCGTCATCTTGCTGAGCCGCAGCATGGGCGTTGCGAACCTTTCTCAATACAGGACCAATCTGGTCCCGATTAAGTGAGCCGCTCTGGTGCCGGTGTCAAGCATCCGTCCCCCACCACGCAACACAGGTGTCATGCATCACTTACAGCCAGCCATGCGGTGAGCGGGATTTTTCGCCCCCGCAACATGCCCCATTGGGCGTTGTCATCCAGGGTGGACGGGCGCACCATTCTTTTCATGACGGGGGCATTTGGGACCAATCCCCGCCAAAACCGACCGATCCGGATGACGGACGGCCGGACCATCGGCCGGATTTATCGCGGCGAAGCCCCCGCCCCAGCGCGGCAACATGTGGCTTGTGCCCATCCGGCTGAAGCCGAGAGGCTATCGAGAAATGGCGGACCGTCTCCTGGTTGGGACGGCCCGCCATTGTCGTTTCTGAACTACCCGACCCGCAGGTCCGACAGGGCCAGCACCTGACGCAGCTGCTCCGCCCCGGCGACATCGCGGATGGTCACCGCCACCTGCTTTGCCGCCCAGTCGATCTCGATCAGGCCGAAATTCTGGGCCCGGTAGGCCTCGCCCACCCGCCGCGCATTGGGCGGCAGCACGGGCCAGACCTCTGTCAGGCCCGACGAGGTGAAATCCCACAGCGGATAGGGCACGTTCCAATCAAGCCGTGAGATTTCGGCATAATGCGTATCGCCGGAAATGCAGAACAGGCCATTGGCCTTGCGTTCGCGGATCGCCTCGATCAAGCGCTGATGGTCATGGGTGAAGTTGATCCAGGCCTCCCAGCCCGGAAAATCCGACACGACCTGCAGCGATGAAGCCAGGATGCGCAGGTCGGCGGGGCGGGCCAGCTGCCCCTCCAGCCATTGCCACTGCGCCTCGCCCAGCTGCGTCGCCGCCCCTTCTGGCAGACGGGCATAGGGACCGGGCACGCTCTGCCCCGCCTCATGCCGGGCCTTCGCCCAATGTTCGTAATCCTTGCCCCCCATGTCGATGGTGGCAAGCGGCGTGCGGTTCCAGCGCAGATCGGGCAGAATGATCTGCAACCGCTTGCCCTTGGGTCCAAATTCATAGGCGGTGTAGATGCCGTCGGGCTGGGTGCGGCGGATACTGTTGGGCGCTTCGCCAAAGAAATCGCAGAACAGTTTCCGGCTTTCCGCCTTCATCGGATATTCGGCGCCGGCGTCATTTTCCCCGAAATCATGATCGTCCCAGGTGGCGACGATGGGCACGGCGTCGCGCAGCTTCTGGAAGCCCGGCTTGGCGGCCAGCATGGCGTATTTGGCCTTCATATCCTCCACATTGCGGGTGTCCAGATAGACATTGTCACCCAGCAGGATCATCAGGTCGGGCTTGGCGGCCAGGATCGCATCCCAGATGGGCTGGTCCTTGGTCTGGTGCGCGCAGGATCCGAAGGCAATGCGCGTGGGGGCCGCATTGTCGGGAAGGCGGCGCGCGGGCTGGGCCTGCGCGGCCTGGGCTACCAGCGGGGCGGCGGCCAGCCCGGTCAGCAGCAGACGGCGGTCAAGAAGGGGGCGGGACATGGGTGCCTCCAGACGAAAGAAGGGGCGGACCCACGGCCCGCCCCAGTTTCAAAAGGGAAGAGAGACAGACAACAGATGCCGGTGGCCTTGAGCGGTTTCCGGCTGACCGGAAACCGCGCCGGCGGCGACTGCCGCAGCAAAGCTCGTGCGGCGTGAAGCCAAGCCCACGGATGTGGGCGCCGGCACCTGAGGAACGCGAAAGCTTAGAACTGCTTCTTCAGCGACACGAAGAACTGACGCGGTGCGCCGGCCAGCAGGGTCTGGGACGTGCCGGTCGGGTCGCTGTTGGTGAAGCCGTTGGAACCGATGGTCGACACATATTCCTTGTCGAACAGGTTGGTCACATTGGCCTGCAGCTCCGTCCCTTCCAGCCAGGCATTGCCTTCGAACCGGTAACCGACACTGATTTCCGCCAGCGTATAGCCCTCGACCGACGCGTCGTTCAGATAGGTGTAATAGCGCTTGCCGGTATAGGCGGCACTGGCCGAGGCGTAGAGATTGCCGTCATCATACTTCAATTCGCCGCGCAGCAGGTTCTTGGGCGAATTGACCACCGTCTTGCCATCGGTCGCCGCCGTCACGGCCCCGTTGGCACCCCGGACGTTATCGTCATAGCTGCTGTCATTGTAGGTGTAGGAGGCGACGATAGAGACGGCATCGGTCACGTCGACCGTCGCACCGGCCTCGATCCCGCGCGTGGACACGCCACCGACATTCTGCAGCGCCGACGGGTTGCCGACGATGCC
>JAIXTS010000514.1 GCA_027483805.1 Azospirillum sp.
ATGTTTTCAAACCTGCTCGGTATGTTCTCCGCCGACATGGCGATCGACCTTGGTACGGCGAACACGCTCGTCTACGTGAAGGGTCGCGGCATCGTCCTCAATGAACCGTCGGTGGTCGCGATCCGCGACCTGCGGGGCAAGAAGCAGGTCTTGGCCGTGGGTGACGAGGCCAAGCTGATGCTGGGCCGCACGCCCGGCAACATCCAGGCCATCCGCCCGCTGCGTGACGGTGTGATCGCTGATTTCGAAGTGGCGGAAGAAATGATCAAGCATTTCATCCGCAAGGTTCACAATCGCCGCAGCTTCGCCAGCCCGGAAATCGTGATCTGCGTGCCGTCAGGTTCGACCGCTGTGGAGCGTCGCGCCATCCAGGAGAGTGCCGAGGCCGCCGGTGCGCGCCGCGTCTCCTTGATTGAAGAACCCATGGCCGCGGCCATCGGTGCCGGTTTGCCGGTGACGGAGCCGACGGGCAGCATGGTGGTCGATATCGGCGGCGGCACCACGGAAGTGGCCGTTCTGTCGCTGAACGGAACGGTTCATGCCCGTTCCGCTCGTGTGGGCGGCGACAAAATGGACGAAGCCATCATTGGCTATATCCGTCGTCACCATAACCTGCTGGTCGGCGAAGGTTCGGCCGAACGGATCAAGAAAGAAATCGGTTCCGCCTGCCCGCCTGAAGATGGCGAAGGTCGGGTGATGGAGATCAAGGGCCGCGACCTGATGAATGGCGTGCCCAAGGAACTGGTCATGAGCGAGCGGCAGATCGCCGAAAGCCTGGCAGAGCCCGTGAGCCAGATCATCGAGGCCGTGAAGGTTGCGCTGGAACATACGGCGCCCGAACTGGCCGCTGATATCGTGGACAAGGGTATCGTCCTGACGGGTGGCGGTGCGCTGCTGGCCAATCTGGACTATGTGCTGCGGCATGCAACGGGTCTGCCGGTGTCGATCGCCGATGATCCGCTGTCCTGCGTCGCGCTGGGTTCCGGTCGCGCGCTGGAAGAAGAAAGCCTGCGCAACGTGTTGATCCGCATGTATTGATCGGTTGTTCATTCCGATCCGATATTTACAGCGCCGCGTTAAGGCGTTAGTTTCACGTTGCTTTGTAAGCCGCCATTAGGGCGGCTTACCCGATCACGGGACACCAACCCCGGTGAAGACACGCAATAGCGGATCCGTCGTGCGTATCGCTGCCCCCCTTTGGGGCATGGTTCAGCGATTCTACTTTCCGTTGCTCATCCTGGCGGCTATCGCGTTGATGATGATCGGGCATGTCAACGGGACGGCGGTGGAACAGGCGCGCACGCGCGTGACCGACGCGGTCTCTCCTGTCCTGGACGTCATGTCCCGCCCGGCCGCCAGCGTGGCCGACGGGCTGGAATATTTCCGTCAGCTTGTTGACCTGCATGACGAGAATGCGCGTCTGCGCGAGGAGAATGCCCGTCTGCGTCAGTGGGAACAGGCAGCATTGCGCATGGATGCGGAAAACCGTTCCTTGCGCTCGCTCCTTTCATTCAAGCCGGACCCTGCCGCCACCGTGGTGTCGGGCCGTGTCGTGGGCGATCCCGGTGGGGCCTTTGTCCGCACCGTTGTCGTGACGGTCGGTGAGCGTGAGGGAGTGGAACGCGGCCAGGCGGTTATGTCCGGTCAGGGACTGGTCGGGCGGATCGTGCAGGTCGGCGACTGGTCGTCGCGGGTCCTGCTGATCACTGATCTGAACGCCCGCATCCCTGTTGTCCTGGAAAGCAGCCGTCAGCGCGCCATGCTGGCGGGCGACAATTCCGACCACCCGCTGCTGACCTATCTGCCACCCAACAGCGAGGTGACGCCGGGCGAGCGTGTTTTCACCTCCGGCCATGGCGGGCTGTTCCCGCCGGGCCTGCCCGTCGGCATTGTGGAAAAGGGCGTCGATGGCAAACCGCGTGTTGTGCCCATGGCCGACCTGTCGCGTCTTGAACATGTCCAGGTGATCGATTTCGGCACCACCGGTGGCGTGGCCGCCGAAGCGGCGCAGCCCGGCGCGATGAAGTGAGGGCCACGGCCTTGGCCGGCGGATTATTCCATCAATTGGACCGGACGGGTCGCAACCTGCTTCCCGTCAGCGTCACGATCCTGGCGATGCTGGTCGGCATGGTGCCCTTGCCGCTGCCCGGCTATGCCATGGTCACGGTGCCGCTGATGCTGATGTGCCTGTTCTACTGGGTCATTCACCGGCCGGACCTGCTGCGTCCGCTGGTGGTGTTTGCCATTGGTCTGTTGCAGGATCTGATCGGCGGTACACCCATCGGCATGACATCCATGGTCTTGATCCTGGCCTATTGGCTGCTGATCACCCAGCGCCGGTTTTTCCTGGGGCGGTCGTTTCTGATGCTGTGGATTGGATTTGCGTTGGTCGCGGTGGGGGCGGCGGCAGTACAATGGGCCGTATTCGCGCTGATGACAGCCACGATGCTGGATGGAAGGCCCGTGCTGGTGCAGGCCCTGCTGGGCGTGGCATTGTTCCCGCTGATGGCTTGGCTGCTGCAGCGGCTGCATCGCGCCTATTTGAGTTGAGGTAATTCCATGTCGGCCTTTGACCGGGATGCCGAACGGCAGCGCATGCTGTCCCGCCGCACATTGGTGCTGGGCGGGCTGCAGGGCGCTGCCGTCGCCACGCTGATGGGCCGTCTCTACTATCTGCAGATTGTGGAGAGCGATCGATACAAGGTTCTGGCCGAGGATAACCGCATTTCTCTGCGGCTGGTCGCGCCGCCGCGCGGCCTGATCACCGACCGTTTCGGTGTGCCGCTGGCCGTGAATGAGCAGAATTTCAGTACCATCATCGTGTCGGAACGGGCCGGTGATGTGCAGCAGATCCTGGACGAGGTCGGCAAGCTGATCCCGCTGACGGAGGCGGATGAACGCCGCATCCAGCGGGATATCCAGCGCTCCCGGTCCTTTGCACCGATCACGATCAAGGAGAACCTGACCTGGGATCAGGTCGCCGCCATCGAGGTCAACCTGCCCGACCTGCCGGGCGTGTCCATTGATGTCGGCCAGGTCCGGTCCTACCCGTTCGGGGAGGCGCTGTCCCATGTGCTGGGCTATGTGGGCGCCGCGTCGGAAAAGGATGTCGAAGGCTCGTCCGATCCGCTGCTGACCCTGCCGGGATTCCGGGTGGGCAAGGGCGGGATCGAGAAACAGTATGATCAGGCCCTGCGCGGGGCCGCCGGCAACCGTCAGCTGGAAGTAAATGCCGTCGGCCGCGTGATCCGGGAACTGTCGCGCGATCCGGGCCAGACGGGGCGTGAGGTGGCGCTGACCATTGATGCCAAGTTGCAGCATTACATGCATCAGCGTCTGTCGGCAGAGGAAAGCGCTGCGGCCGTGGTGATGGATGTGCATACCGGTGGCATCCAGGCCCTGTGTTCCAGCCCAAGCTTCGATCCCAACCAGTTTGCTATGGGGATCGGATACGAGGCGTATCAGGCCCTGCTGAAGGATGAGCGTACGCCCCTGATCAACAAGGTCATCGCCGGCCAGTATCCCCCGGGATCGACCTTCAAGATGCTGACGGCGCTGGCGGCCCTGGAGTCGGGCATCATCAACGCCGATCACCGCGTCACCTGCGCGGGCCACATAGAACTGGGCAGCCACCGGTTTCATTGCTGGCGGCGCGGCGGGCACGGCACGCTGGATATGGTCGGCGCGCTGATGCACAGCTGCGACGTCTATTTCTATGACATTGCCGGTCGTATCGGCATGGACCGCATCGCCGAGATGGCGCGCAAGTTCGGGCTGGGTGGCAAGGTCGGCCTGGAGCTGCCGGGCGAGAGGCCCGGCCTTATTCCGGACCCGAAATGGAAGCGGAAGGCATTGAAACAGCCTTGGCACCAGGGGGAGACGTTGATTGCGTCCATGGGCCAGGGTTATGTGCTGACCACGCCGCTTCAACTGGCGGTGATGACGGCACGGCTGGCCAGCGGCAAGGCGATCCAGCCCCATCTGCTGAAATCCATCGAAGGCCAGTTCACCGAAACAACGCAATGGCCGGCCATTGATGTGAAGGCCGATAATCTGGCTGTTGTGCTGAAGGGCATGAATGCGGTCTCCAATGTGCCCGGGGGGACCGGTTATCGTGCCCGTATCAATGTGGCGGGCATGGAGATGGCGGGCAAATCGGGCAGTGCCCAGGTGCGCCGCATTTCCATGGCCGAGCGCAGCACCGGCGTGCGGACGAACGAGTCGTTACCCTGGCGCGAGCGTGACCATGCCCTGTTCGTGGCCTTTGCGCCGGTGCATGCCCCCAAATATGCCTGTGCCGTGATTGTGGAACATGGCGGCGGTGGCGGTACGGTTGCGGCGCCCATCGCCCGCGACATCCTGCTGGAATGCCAGATGCTTGAAGCCGCCCGCGCCACCGTGGCGCAGCAGCCGCCACCGTCGACCGATACCAGCCCGGCGCCCCTGCCGGTAGAGGGAGGCACACCATGACGCTGGATGTTTCCGGCGACGGCGCCGCCCTGTCCTTTACCGAGAAGCTGGGCCAGATCCCCTGGTCCTTTGTCCTGATGATCACCCTCGTGGCCAGTGTCGGCTTCGCGATGCTGTATTCTGCTGCCAACGGGCAGTTCGACCCCTGGGCCTCGCGTCAGATGCTGCGTTTCGCGGTCGGTCTGGTGGTGATGCTGTTCATTGCCATGATCGACATCCGGCTATGGATGAAGATGGCCTATCCGCTCTATGGGCTGGGCATGCTGCTGCTGATCGGCGTGGATCTGTTCGGATCGATGGGCAAGGGTGCACAGCGCTGGATCGATCTGGGGTTTGTGCAGTTGCAACCATCGGAGATCATGAAGATCACGCTGGTCATGGCCCTGGCGAGGTATTTCCATGGGGCCTCGCTGGAGGATACGGGCCGTATCCCCTTCCTGCTGATCCCCCTGGGCATTGTGGCGGCGCCTGTAGCGCTGGTTTTGGCGCAGCCGAACCTGGGTACCTCGATGATGCTGATCATGGCGTCGGGCGCGATGTTTTTCCTGTCTGGCGTGCGCTGGTGGAAATTCGCCCTGGTGATCAGCGCCGTGCTGATCGCCATCCCGCTCAGTTGGGAGTTCCTGCTCCATGATTACCAGCGGGACCGGGTGGAGACCTTTCTGGACCCGGACAGTGATCCGCTGGGCACCGGCTACCATATCACCCAATCGAAGATTGCCTTTGGTTCGGGCGGGCTGATGGGCAAGGGCTTCCTGCAAGGCACCCAGAGCCATCTGAACTTCCTGCCGGAAAAACAGACCGATTTCATCTTCACCATGCTGGCGGAGGAATTCGGGCTGGTCGGGTCCATCAGCTTCCTGGTGCTGTACTGCCTGCTGCTGCTGTTCGGTTTCATCATCGCCGGGCGATGTCGCCATCAATTCGGGCGGTTGCTGGCATTGGGGCTGACGGTCAATCTGTTCCTTTATCTGTTCATCAATGTCGCCATGATCATGGGGCTGATCCCCGTGGTCGGCGTGCCGCTGCCGCTGATTTCCTATGGCGGGACGGCGACCTTGGCGGTGATGGTGGGCTTTGGCCTGCTGATCTCTGTCCATGTCCACCGTGATGTGCGCATGTCACGGCGGGGCCTGGGCGACCTCTGATGGCATCGGGCGGCATGCCGGGCGCGCAAGGCTAGGTCGCTGAAAAAAGCACCATTCCCCCCATCGAAAATTGTCGACAAGGGGGAACGCCTTTGCTACACAGCGCGCCTCGCCACGGTGAACACCATGGCGGGCCGCGAACGCGGTTGTGGATTGGGCGCATAGCTCAGTTGGTAGAGCAGCTGACTCTTAATCAGCGGGTCCAAGGTTCGAGTCCTTGTGCGCCCACCAATCCACCCGGTTCGCCTTGTGAAGGTTGGGCGCATAGCTCAGTTGGTAGAGCAGCTGACTCTTAATCAGCGGGTCCAAGGTTCGAGTCCTTGTGCGCCCACCAACCTTCCCTCTGTTTTTTGAAATCTCCTTCTTTTTTCCCTGGTGCCTCCGGCACGGGTCAGGTTTCCGTCCGCGTCGCCTTGATGCCGCCCCGATCCGACGTCATTTTGATCGGTGAGGGGACGAACGCTATCAACGGGAAGGAGGGCGCGTATCATGCGTCGCCATCGGTTATGGGCAATAGTGGCGCTGTTTTGCGTGGGCCCGGTCCTTGCCGCAGACGATAGCGCGACGGTGGAGAAGCCGCGCGAAACCTGTATCGAGTCGCGCCGTATCAATGGCTGGACCTCCGAAAGTGATCGGGTGATCATTGTGAAGGTGGGCGCCAAACAGCGCTACCGCATGGAGTTAAGCCCGTCGGCCAGTATCTTCAATGTCGACAGTCAGCCGGGTTTGGCCTTCATTCCGCGCAGCAACGGCACGCTCTGTGCGGGCTTTGGCAATGTCGCGGTGGATGGGCAGCGTATTCCCATCCTGTCCATCACCCGTCTGCCGGACCCGCCGGCCAAGGTCGCGGCGTCCAAACCGTCGGAGAAATGATTTGTCTGTTTGCGCCTTTGTGCCCTTTCGAACCACGGTTTGCGGCATCCAGGAACTTCCCGACCATGCCCTGGCCGGGGTTACCCACCTTGTTTCCATCCTGGACCCGGATCGGGAACCACTGTCGGCCTTCGATGATTACGGGCCCCATCACCGGATCGACCTGCGATTCGACGATATCGTCATTGAGATGCCGGAACGGATGGCGCCGGTAGACCGGCATCTGGAACGGGTGCTGGCCTTCGGACAGCGTCTGTCGGCAGAGGCGGGGGCGGAGCATCACCTGCTGGTCCATTGCCATATGGGCATTTCCCGCTCCACGGCGGCCATGGCCCTGATCCTGACCCAGGCCCGCCCCGACCGTCCGGCAGTGGAGGCGCTTGCCGAGGTGGTGCGTATCCGGCCCCAGGCCTGGCCCAACCTGCGCATGCTGGAAATCGGTGGTGACATGCTGGGCCGCCGGCTGGAATTGCTGGAGGCCGTCCGCGAGGTCTATCAACGCCGCGCCCAGGGCCAGGCGGACTGGCTGCGCTTCCTGCGCGAGAACCACCGCGAGCGGGAGTTGGCCCATATGGGGTGACGGGTCACCCGGCCCCCGCCTCCACGATTCGGTCGAACGCGGCCTTTACGGCCGCCGCCTTGGCGCGCAACGCTTCTTCCACCGCCTCGAACGGGGTGCCTTCGGGCAATTCGGGCAGGGCCGCGCGGGCAAGGCCGGCTTTCAGGCCGGGCGGGGCCTTGGCGGCGTCGAATGCGCCTTCGACTGTCAGCCGCAGGAAGCCTTGCACACGGCGCCAGGTTTTGTGGGCATCGATCAGCAGGTTGGCGGTCCCCACCTCGATGAAGCCGCTGTCGCCCAGCCAGGCAAGCGCGCCGGTCGTATTCGGGTCGATGATGTCCGGCCGTTCGGGGGCGTGCAGCAGGGTCAGGTACTGGGCGATGAACTGGATATCGACCATGCCGCCACGCACATATTTCACCGTCCAGATATCGTCGGTCCGGTGCTGCTGTTCAATCCGCACGCGCATGGAGGCCACATCCTCGCGCAGTTTGGCCGGGTCGCGCGGACGGGTCAGCACGGATTTGATCTCATCCGCCAGCCTGGTCCGCAGGCTGGCGGGGCCGGTCACCGCGCGGGCGCGGGTCAGGGCCATATGTTCCCACGTCCAGGCGCTGTCGCGCTGATATTTGGCGAATCCCTCAAAACTGACCGCCAAGGGTCCGGCATTGCCCGACGGGCGCAACCGCATATCCACTTCGTAAAGCTGTCCCTCCGCCGTATGCGCCGTGATGGCATTGACCAGCCGCTGCGTCAGCTTGATGAAATAATCGTTGGGGGACAAAGGCTTGGTCCCATCCGACTGCACCACGTCCTCTGGCACCTCATAGACGGTGATCAGGTCCAGGTCAGAGCGCAGGGACAGCGACCGCGCCCCTAGCCGCCCCAGACCCAGCACGGCCATGCCGGCACCGGGCAGGCGCCCGTGACGCCTGGCGAATTCATCCTCCACGGCATGTTGCAGGCCGGCCAGCCCCACCTCGGCCACATCGGTCAGGAAGGTGCCCAGCCGGTCGGCATCGCTGACATGGCGCAGGATATGAACGCCGGCGCGGAACCGGTGTTCATTGGTCCAACGGCGGGTGAGGTCCAGCACCTCCTCGAAATACTGTGCCCCGCCCACCAGCGCGTCAAAGCCGGCCTCCAGCTCCTCCCGCGCCGGCAGGGTGCCGAAGAAGCCCTGCAGCAGCACGGCATCCAGGGCCTGCGGCTGGCGCGCCAGCTGCTCGGCCAGCCGTGGTGCCGTGCCCATCACTTCGGCCACCAGATCCAGCAGGTTGGGATTGGCGTAGAACAGGCTGAACAGCTGCACCCCCGCCGGCAGACGCGACAGGAATTCATCGAATTTCAGGAAGGCCTGATCGGGATGCGCGGTGCGGCCCAAGGCGGCCAACAGGGTCGGGACCAGTTCGGTGAGCAGTTCCCGCGCGCGCTGGCTGCGTGTGGCGCGATACCGGCCATGGTGCCAGGCCCGGATCTGCCCCGCCACGGCGGACGGGTTCTGATAGCCCATTTCCCGCAGCGTGAGCATTGTGTCAGGGTCATCCTCCGTCCCGGTGAAGACCAGGCTGCCGGACCCGGACAAGTCCGGGCTTTCGGAGAAGAGATGGTCGTAATGATCCTCCACCACGGTCAGGGTGGCCATCAGTCGGTTGCGGAAGGCCGGGGTATCGGGAAAGCCCAGGAAGGCGGCGATGCGGTCCACACCATCATCGGTCTTGGGCAATTGGTGGGTCTGCTGGTCATCGACCATCTGCACCCGGTGTTCGACGGTACGCAGGAACCGGTAAGCCTCCGACAGATCGTCGGCCGCCTGCCGTTCCACGCGGTCGGCCGCCACCAGGGCATAGAGCGTTTCCACCGTGCCGCAGGTCCGCAGCGATCGGTCACGCCCGCCATAGATCAACTGCTGTGTCTGGGCGAAAAATTCGATCTCCCGGATGCCGCCGCGCCCAATCTTGATGTTGTGGCCATTCACGGTCTTTTCGCGGTGACCTTTATGGGCGCCGATCTGACGCTTGATGGAATGGATGTCCTGGATAGCGGCAAAATCCAGGTTCCGGCGCCAGATGAAGTGCCGGATGATATCCATGAAGCCCTTGCCTGCCTCCAGATCGCCGGCCACGGGCCGGGCCTTGATCATGGCGGCGCGTTCCCAGTTCTGGCCCAGGCTGCTGTAATAGGCCTCCGCTGCCGAGACGCTGACGGCGACCGGCGTGGCGCCGGGATCGGGGCGCAGGCGCAGGTCGGTGCGGAAGACGTAACCATCGGCCGTGCGTTCATCCATGATGCGCACCATGTCGCGCGTCACCCGCACAAAATGCTTCGTCATCTCCCCATCCGGCACCTGTACGATACCATCGTCGTAAAGAACGATCAGGTCGATATCGGAGGAGTAGTTCAGTTCCCGGGCCCCGAACTTGCCCATGGCCAGCACGATATAGCCGCTGTCCTTTTCCGGATGCGCCGGGTCGGGCACCACCAGCTTGCCCGCCGCGACAGCCTGACGCAGCGCCACCCGCACGGCCAGTTGCAGGGCCGTCTGTGCGAAGTCGGACAGGGCGCCGGTCACCTTCTCCAGCGGCCAATCCTGCGCCATGTCGGCCAGACCAATGAGCAGGGCCGCCCGGCGCTTGGCGATGCGCAGGGCCTTCATCAACCGTTCGGCATTGGTTTCCGCGCCATGATCGCGCCATAGTGCCTGGACAAGGTCGTCGAACGCCGCGTCGAAGCCGGTTTCCAGCAGGCGCCGGAAAAAGCCCATCTCCCGCACCAGGGCCTGCCCCAGGAACGGGCTGTTGGCAAAAACCGCTTCCAGCACGCGTTTTCCGTTGGCGCTGGCGGCGTAAGACCGTGCAAAGGCGGCGAGATCGGGGTCACACCCGGACCCTGTTGCTTCGTGCCAATGTTCCAGTCCGACGGCGGCGCGTTGGGGGTCGCCAAGGCGGGGAAGGGATTCTTGATTGAACATGGGGTGTCTACCGGGCTATCCCAAGCGGGCCGCGTTGGCGGGGGGCCAGACTGCCCACCGTCCGCGCATCAGGTCAAGCCGCCCGTAATGCCCGGCCAGGTCCGCCGGAGAACCGAGATCGATGCTGCGTCGCACTGCCCTTATCCTGCTTGAACTGATCGCCGGCCTGTTGCTGGTGGTCCTGCTGGCGGGTGGCTACATGGCGTTCCGGTTGACGCAGCAGGGGCCCATCGCCGTCGATTTCATCACCCCTTACCTGACCGAGGAATTGTCGCGTGAGGGTCCCGTGCGGTTGGAGGTGGAACGCACCGAACTGGCCTGGGTAGGTTTCGGCACGCCGATCGATCTCCGGGTGAAGGGGGTTGAGGCGCACGGCGCCAGCGGCGCCCTGCTGGCCGCTGTCCCTGAAATGCGCCTGGGCCTGTCGGTGCCGGCCCTGCTGCGCGGGCGTGTGGCGCCGACGCGCATCGATCTGGTCGAACCCAGCCTTTATGCCGAGCGCACTGCCGATGGCGGTTTCCGCCTGGACATCGGCAATGACAGTTCCGATCCGGAGGCGGGTGCGCGTCTCCTGGCCGACCTGATCGACCAGATGCGTCGTCCCCCCGACCCGGAAGCCACCATGGGTGCGTTGCGCGACCTGCGCATCACCCGAGGCAAGCTGGTGGTGGCCAATCTGGCGACGGAAACGCAATGGCAGGTGCCGCGCCTGGACATGCGCCTGCGTCGCGATGTGCGTGGGGTCCGGGGCACGGCGTCCGCCGATATCGACATGGGCGCCAAGATCAATCAGGTCTCGGCGGAAGTCGTCTGGCGCGCGGAGGATGGCGGCATCACCCTGCGCAGTGAGATGGCGGACATCGTACCGTCAGAGTTCGCGGAGATCGCCCCGGTCCTGCACACGCTGCGCGCGTTGGACGTTACGCTGGTCGGTACCGTCATGCTGGAACTGCAATCCGATCTGAAACCGGTGAACCTTGTCCTGGGCCTGAGGGGCGGCCAGGGCACCTTGTCGCTGCCCGATCAACTGCCGGAACCGCTGGCCTTCGACCGGGTAGAACTGCATGGCACCCTGGATGATGCGGGCCGGCATCTGGAGTTGACGCGGTTCAACCTGGACATAACCGGTCCCGCGGACCTGACCATCAGCGGCAGCGCACGGCAGCGGGAACAGAATATCGAACTGGCCCTGACCACGGAGATCACGGGCCTGCCTATGGCGGATCTCCAGCGCTATTGGCCCAAGGGTGTGAAGGACAATACGCGCAACTGGATGGTCGGCAATCTGGCTGACGGCACCTTTGATCGCACGGTTTTCAAGCTTGAAGGATCAGGGCCGGTGCATGATCCCGGCGCCTTCCATGTCGCCTCCATGCAGGGCGAGTTTGCATTGTCGGGCTTCACCGTTCATTACCGCCGGCCCTTGCCGCCCGTCACCAATGTGTCGGCGACGGCGACCTTTGACGGCAAGAGCTTTGATATCGATGTGAAGGACGGGACCCTGCTGGACATGAAGGCAGGGCCGGGTCTGATCCGCATCCTGGGCCTGGATACCGAGAATGACCACCGCATCGATATCCGCGTCGCCTTGGAAGGGCCGCTGTCATCGGCGCTGACGGTTTTGGATCATCCGCCGCTGGGCTATGCCGCCAAGGTCAATCTGGTGCCGGAAAAGGCGTCGGGTCAGGCCAAGGCCGACCTGCATTTTGCCTTCCCGCTGGTGGCGGCCCTGACCATGGACATGGTGCAACTGGACGGCAAGGCCAGCCTGACCGGCGTGGCCGTACCCGACATCGTCTCGGATATCGACGCAACCGACGGTGTGCTGGACCTGTCCGTCACGGGCCATGACCTGAACATGACGGGCACGGCCCTGCTGAACGGTGTGCCGGCCCAGGTGGAATGGCTGGAGAATTTCCCCGCCGATGCGCCCATCGGCACGCAGGTGCGGGTGCGCGGTCGTCTGGATGATGAACAGCGCGGCCGCTTCCGCCTGGATTTCCCAGACTGGCTGAACGGGCCGGCGGGCGTGGACATGGTCTACACAAGCGAACGCACACCCGACGGTCGACAGCAGACCATCCAGGCCGATATCGACGTCACCCCGTCCACCCTGCGCATCGAAATGATGAAATGGCGCAAGGAACCGGGCAAACCGGGGCAAGGGCGGGTCACCGTAAGGTTCAAGGATGGCAAGCCCGTCCTGATCCCGGCCTTCGTGGTGACCACAGAAGAACTGACCGCCGTCGGGTCCATGGAACTTCGCGAGGCGGATTACGGCCTGTCCCATCTGCTGCTGGAACAGTTCAAACTGGGGGGCAGCGATGCCCGCATCGATATCCGGGATACCGACGGCAAGGGCGGTCTGGCCATTGATGTCCGCGGGGACAGTTTCGATGTGCGTCCGTTCCGTAGCCGGAACAAAGGGCCGGATGGCAAAGTCATCCCGCCCGATCCGGCGGAAGAGGCTGCACCCAAGACACCTCTGTCAATCTCCTTCGACCTGGGCCGGGCCATCATGGGCGATGACGGTCGGGAGATCCGGCAGGCCAAGGGCCGTATGGAGCGCGACACGCGCATCTGGTACCGCACCGACCTGGACGCGGTGGTGGGAGAGGCGGGAACGCTCAGGGTCCGATATGCGCCGGACCCGGCCGATGGCCGTATCCTGACCCTGGCGGCTGAAACGGATGATGCCGGGGCCACGTTGCGCGGTCTGGATGTGATCGGCCAGATCAAGGGGGGCAAGCTGACCCTGTCCGGGCGTTCACAGACCGATGATCCGGGCCAGGCCCTGGTCGGCAAGGCCAGCCTGACGGAATATCAGGTGCAGGATGCGCCGGTGCTGGCGCGGCTTCTGTCCGCCACATCCCCACGCGGATTCGCCAATTTCATGTCGGGTCAGCCCATCGCCTTTTCCCGCCTGTCCGGCGATTGGTTGTGGCACAAGGACGGCATTACCCTGCGCGATATGCGCACATCGGGGTCCCAGGTCGGCCTGACCCTGGAAGGCAATATCGATATCAAGCGCGATGACGTGGCCCTGCAGGGCACCATCGTGCCCTTCACCACCGTCAACAAGCTGCTGGGGGTTATTCCCGTGCTGGGCGATCTGCTGATCGGCGGGGAGGGGCAGGGGCTGTTTGCGGCCACCTACAGTGTGAAGGGACCAACCGACAATCTTGATGTCGGCGTCAATCCGCTGGCCGTTCTGGCCCCCGGCTTCCTGCGCAACCTGTTCTTCCTGCCGCAGCCGGCGGGAGAGGACATGCCCAAAGAGCCGAAGTAGCACCGGCTCGACCCGGCCTACAAGCCTTTCAACCCCGCCAGGGCCATGGCCACCGGCACCAGAACCGGCGGCCAATCATCCTGCATGATGTTTTCCAGCAGCAGGCCGTCATGGCTGACGCTGGCCGCATAAAGATTGCCGACCCGCCGCTCCGGGCGAACCCCGCCCGTCAGGCCGGTGATGAAGGCGGCAATGTCCCGTTCATCGCCATCCATGTCGGTCTGCAGCCAGTCGGCAAGCCATTCGGCGGGATCATGGATCATTTCGGGCAGCTCTCACCCCGTTGCGGGAAGGCGGTGTTGATGCGGCCATCATCGAATTCCGCAAAGCGGATGACGAAGCGTTCGCCGCCCGGCCCCGTGCAATATTTCGGGTCCGGCTTGGCCGGTGCCGAACAGCCCAGCTTGCCCCAGGGCTTGCCCGGCGCGTGGCTGTTCCTGACGGCATGAAGGATGGAGTTGGTTACCTGCTCCACACTGCAATTATCGGGATAGAAGGTGGAGTTCTTGGATTTGCCATTATCGAAGAAGATCCGGGTGCTGTAGGTGCCATCGGGCTGCGGTGGCTCTGCCTGCACCTCCTTCACCGGCGCGGTGGCGATGATGGCGCGTGAGTGCATCCCCACCACATCGCCATTCTTCTTGATCTCCCCGCACAGCACATGGCGCAGGTTCAGCGGTGGATTGGTGGCGCTCCACCCGAAGCTTTCATCCTCGCATGAGGGCTGTTCAGCAGCACCCGCCATCCCAGCGATGGCAAGGGTCAGCGTCAACATCGCCAACCGGACCGTCGATACCGGCATCATCCGCCCCTATGAAGTTGTGTAACCATCGTCTATGGGTGAAGCATAACACTGGACGTGGCAGGCAGGAGAGGGATGATGAAGCGGGAACGTTTGGTCCGGATGGCCTTTGCGGCGCTGATCGGCCTGATCATGGCGGCCGTTATCGCCTGGATGACCATCCGCCACGACCAGCGTCAGGCCGCGGGCGTCGCCACGAATGTGGCGCCGGCCAGCATTGGCGGACCCTTTACCCTGACCACCCATGACGGACGGGTTGTCGCCGACACGGACTTCCAGGGCAAATATCGCCTGGTCTTTTTCGGTTACACTTTCTGCCCTGACATCTGCCCGACGGAGCTGCAGACCATCGCCCAGGCCATGGATCTGATGGGGGAGGGCGGGGCCGATGTGCAGCCCCTGTTCATCACCATCGATCCCGCGCGTGACACGGCCCCGGTGCTGGCCGAGTATGTGGCCCTGTTCCACCCCAAGGTCATCGGCCTGACCGGCACGGCCGAGCAGATCGCCGCCGTGGCCAAGGAATATCGTGTCTACTATGCCCGTTCGCAGGGGGAACCGGACCCAACCCAATATCTGATGGATCATTCCACCTTCTCCTATCTGATGGCACCGGACGGGTCCTTCGTGACGGTCTTTGCCAGGGGCACGACGCCCGAACAGATGGTCGAAGCCATTGCCACCCACCGGAGCAGAGGACGCTGATCCCCGCTTTTATGTAACGAAACGGTGGCCGTTACCGGCTTTTGCGGGGGCAAAAGCGCGCATTCTTGGGCAAAAGGTATGATGCGCTGCGGCATCGGACCTATGCGCGGGGTGGAAATCTTTGATTATCAGGCACTTAAGGTGGGGTGTCATACCCTTGACAGTATCCGGGCCTAACCGTATGGTGCCGCCGCTTTCGCACGGTATCCAAACTTCTGGCGGAAGGGAGCCCGCTTCATGTCCGATGAGCGTACGCCCCCCTCTCTGGAGGAACTGGATACCCGGCTGCGTGAGGCCCGCCGCAATGCCGGCATGGACCTGCCCGACCCCCAACCAGGGGTCAGCGGCGGGAAAGTGTCGAACCGGGATATGGCGCTGGGCCTGCGTGTCGGGGTTGAACTGGTTGCCGGGGTGCTGTTCGGGCTTGCGCTCGGTTATGGCATCGACTGGTGGCTGGGCAGCAAACCCTGGGGGATGATCGTCATGATCTTCCTGGGTGCGATCGCGGGATTTATGAATGTGTACCGCTTGACCTCCGGTCAGGGGTATGCGGCAGGGTTCGACAAGTCCCAAAAGCGGGACGGTGGGGAGTAGGGCATCGTGGCTGGTCCTTTGGAGCAATTCGAGATCAAGCGCCTGGTCAACCTGCCGGTTGGCAATCTTGATCTGTCCTTCACCAATTCCTCGCTGTGGATGGTGATTGCCGTTGTGGCCTCGACCGCCTTGCTGGTCTATGGCATGCGCGGCCGCGCCCTGGTGCCGGGTCGCCTGCAGTCCATCGCCGAGCTTCTTTACGAGTTCGTGGCCGAGATGGTGCGGGACAATGCCGGCCCGCAGGCCCGCAAGTTTTTCCCCTTCATCTTCACCCTGTTCATCTTCGTGCTGTTCGGCAACGTCCTGGGGTTGATCCCCGGTTCCTTCACCTTCACCAGCCATATCATCGTGACCTTCGCGATGGCGCTGTTTGTGTTTGTGGTGGTGACCATCGTTGCCTTCGTGAAGCATGGGCTGCACTTCTTCCACTTCTTCCTGCCGCATGGCACGCCGATGTGGCTGGCGCCGCTGATCGTTCCCATCGAACTGATCTCCTATTTCGTGCGCCCCATCAGCCTGTCCATCCGTCTGTTCGCCAACATGCTGGCCGGTCACACCATGATGAAGGTCTTCGCGGGCTTCACGGTGTCGATGGTCGCCGCTGGTGGTGGCATGGCGGCGGTCGGCATGCTCCCGGTTCTCCTGAATGTTGCGCTGTTCGCCCTGGAATTCCTGGTCGCCGGCATTCAGGCCTACATCTTCGCGCTGCTGAGCTGCGTGTACCTGCGTGACGCGCTGGAAATGCACTAAGCCTTTCCAACGTCCAACCCGTCTTTTCCAAGAGACACTTCCAACCTAGAGGAACTTCAAAATGGAAGCTGAAGCCGCAAAGTTCATCGGTGCCGGTCTCGCCATGCTCGCCCTGCTGGGCGTTGGCATTGGCCTGGGTAACCTGTTCTCCGGTCTGTATCAGGCTGTTTCCCGTAACCCGGCCGCTCTGGACTCCTACAAGACCTTCGTCTTCATCGGTTTCGCGCTGACTGAAGCGACGGGTCTGTTCGCCCTGGTTATCGCCTTCCTGATCCTGTTCGCCTGATCGGCGACCAGTTTCTTAGAACCGGTGCGTTTGCGCGCCGGGGCTTCAGCGCCGGGATCGCCGCCGCTGCCGGGTATCAGATCCGACAGCGGCGGTCGCTCTATGGGCCCTCTGGCCCGCAAGCTTGAGCTTTTCCTTCAGGCGCTGATGGGGATTTGGCGTGACCGTCCCTCGGGGACCGGTCAGCAGTGAATGGGTGCTTCTATGCCTGTCGAACGCTTTTCGCGGCTGTGCGCCGGCGCCGTGACGGTGCTGACCACGTCCATGGTCTTCGCGGCGCCTGTCCTGGCCGCTGCCGAGGGCGAGCATGCCAAGAAGGGCCTGCCGCAGCTCAACCCGGACAGCTTCGCTTCCCAGATCTTCTGGTGGGCGGTGACGTTCGGCCTGCTGTTCTGGCTGATGTCCAAGGTGGCGCTGCCGCGCGTCGCCGAGGTGCTTGAAGCCCGCCAGGAGAAGATTTCCAACGACCTGGAAAAGGCCTCCGCTCTGAAGGCGGAAGCCGAGGGCGTGATGCAGGCCTATGAAAGGGCCTTGGCGGAAGCCCGTAGTAACGCGCAGAAGGAAGTGGCCGCTTCTGTGGCCGCTTCCGATGCCGAAGCCGCGCGCCGCAGTGCGGAGCTGGGCGCCAGTCTGGCGGCCACGACCAAGGATGCTGAAGCCCGCATCCAGACCGCGAAGCAGGAAGCGCTGTCGAACCTGAGCAGCGTTGCCGCCGAGGCAGCACTGGCTGCGACGGAGCGTCTGTCGGGTGCTGTGCTGTCGGCCGATGCCGCGACGGCTGCGGTTGAATCCGTGCTGAAGGAGCGTGCGTGATGTTTGCAAGCAGCACTTTCTGGTACGCCGTTGCGTTCGTCATTTTTATCGTCGGCGTTGCCCGCCTGGCTGGTAAGGGCATCCTCGGTGGTCTGGACGCCCGCAGCAAGCGTATTGCCGATGAGCTGGAGCAGGCCCAGAAGCTGCGTGAAGACGCGCAGGCCGCTCTGGCGCAGTTCCAGCGCAAGCAGCGCGACGCCCTGAAGGAAGCCGAGGCCATCGTGGCCCATGCCCGCGAAGAGGCCGCCCGCATCCGCGCCCAGGCCGCATCCGATCTGGAAGCCGGTCTGAAGCGTCGTGAGCAGCAGGCCGTCGACAAGATCGCTCAGGCCGAGGCCCTGGCCATCCAGCAGGTCCGCGATCTGGCCGTTGAGATCGCCGTTCAGGCGACCGAAAAGCTGCTGATCCAGAATGTTGATGAAGCCCGCAACAGCGTGCTGGTCGACGCCGCCATCACCGAGCTGCCGGGCAAGCTGCACTGAGCGGCTGAACGGTTCACGTTACGAAAAAGCCCGCCATCTGGCGGGCTTTTTTGCGTCTACAGGTTCAAATTGGCTGACGAATATTGGTGATACGGAGCCCAAGGTCGCTGGCGAGCTGGCACCAAGCCCCATCCGCTGTCAGAACGGCAGCGTGCCTTTCCTTGGCAAGAGCAAGACAGGCACGATCCCCCAGTGACAGGCCCAGCCGTTTTGTGCTGATACGCATGATACCCGCTGTTTTTGC
>JAIXTS010000020.1 GCA_027483805.1 Azospirillum sp.
CACGACGCTGGTGAGAACCACGACGCTGGTGAGAACCACGACGCTGGTGAGAACCACGACGCTGGTGAGAACCACGACGCTGGTGAGAACCACGACGCCGGTGAGAACCACGACGCTGCGGAAAACCACGACGCCGGTGAGAACCACGACGCGGCCGAGAACCACGACGCTCTGGAGAACCATGACGCGGCCGAGAACCACGACGCTGCGGAAAACCACGACGCGGCCGAGAACCATGACGCTGCGGAAAACCACGACGCTGCGGAAAACCACGACGCTGCGGAAAACCACGACGCGCTGGATAAGTAATATCCTTTCGGCAATCGCCTGAAGCGGCGTGAAGGTCACGGAGAAGCTCGATGCTTCTCCGTGACTCTTTCAGCTTCTTGAAAAGCGTGGTAATTCAAGTGCATCTCCCCTTGGGGTCCACGCACGATCCAATGTTGACGGGGAACAACGGTCGATGGCCAATGCCCAGCTTCGCATCAGATATCCATCCTGAATATTTCAGCGGTATCGATGGCGCTGTTTGGCTCGACGAGCAGTTGATTGAGAGGCACAAGTCTGCCCGATCCTATGCTGATCTGGTCCGTCACGCTTGGTATCTGCGCCAACGGGACAGTCGTTTGGCAGGTGAGCTTCTGTCCATTGCGCAGGAAGTAGGTGCTGGGGAGCCTGGTGGCGTTGATTGGCGCCTGAGGGCCTTGTTGACCGGGGCGGAGCTGTCGCGTCTGCATGGCGATATTGTGGACGCGGAGGCGGCTCTTGAACAGGTCGGTGAACAACTGGATCGCCTGGACCAGGCAGACATCATTCTATTGGGCGATTGGTCATTCCTGTCAGCGGAACTCAGCTTGGCTAAGGGCCGCACCTCGGATGCCCAGGCCCACCTGTCGGATGCCATCGCCCATTACGCGGGGGACGACACGCGGCGGTTGATGGCGGAAGGTGCCTTAGCGTTCCAGCAGCAATATGAACGGCCGATAGAGGCGCAAAGGCGCTGGGATGATCATTTTGCGCAGGCTCTCGTTGCCCATCCGGCCACTCAGGCCTATGTTCAGGCCTATCGTGGGTCCATCTGTTTTCAGTTCGGACAGTTCCCTGACGCGATCCGGCGCTGGACCGACGGGTATGAGGCGGCGCTGACCGCTGGCGCCCTGTCAATGGCCATCCAGCTTGCAGCCATGATCGGCTCGTCCTTCGCCAATCTCTATGACCTGCCCACGGCCATGGAATGGAAAGAAAGGGCCTATGATCTGGCCAAGGGTACGCGGTGGCCGTTCAGCGTCGGCATGACGCTGGCTTCCATGGCGGAAACGACGGTCACGTTGCAGAATCATGTGCGCGCCCGCGAACTGTTCGAGGAGGCGCTGACCTATATCGGCGATAATGCCAATACCCGGCGTCATGTGATCCTGTTCAACGCCTATGGCAATCTGTTGCTGGAACTGCGCAACCCGGAAGAGGCGCTGTCGCTGTTCGATCGCGGCCGCGCCCTGGCGCAGACGCTGGATCAGCCGGACATCGAGGCGCCCAGCCTGGCCGGCGCCGCCCTTGCCCTGGCGCGCCAGGGCGATCTGGAGGGGGCACGGCAAGCGGCGGAACGGTCGCGTCTCTTGGCGGTGGAACACCAGTATCCCTATCACGAAATCCAGGCCCTGCAGGCCCTGGCCGAAGTTCAGAAGATCCACGATCACGGCGATCCGCGCCGCGCCATTGCCACCCTGGAAGAAGCGGTGACCATCGCCAATACGATGGACCGTTTTGTCGTCCGCTCCGACCTGTTCAGCGCGCTGGCGGTCAACTACGAATCGCTGGGCGATCACGAACGGGCGCTGCATTACGAGCGGCGCAGCCGTGAAAGCTGGCAGCGCAATTTCGACCGTCAGAACGGCGCCCGCATCCAGGCGCTGCAGGTTCGGTTCGACACGGCCCGCGCCAAGGCGGAGGCCGAGCATCACCGCAAACTGGCGGAGGCGGAGGCTACGCGGGCCGCCGAACTGGATCGCGCCAACCAGACACTGGAACGGCTGGGGGCCATCGGACAGGAGATCACGGCCCGCCTGGATGGTGAATCGGTCTTCACCACCCTGTCGCGTCATCTGCATGATCTCATGCATGCCAATACGCTGTTTGTCGGGCTGAAGGACGAGGCCAACCAGGTCATCGACATCCGCTATCGGACGGAGGATGGCAAACGCCTGCCGCCGCGTCAGGTGCCGCTGGCTTCCGACAATCTGTCTGCCCGCTGTGTGCGCGACAATGAGGAGATCCTGGTCGCCTGGGGGGATCGGGTCAATCCCAACAGTGTGGCGGGCACGCGCCATATGCGCACGGTTCTGTTCCGGCCTCTGGCCCTGGGCAGCCGGGTGCTGGGCGTCGTCTCGGTGCAGAGCGACCGGCCCAATGCCTATGGCCCCCGGGAATTGCTGATTTTCCGCACCATCTGCGCCTATGGCGCCATCGCCATGGCCAACGCCGAAGCCTATCAGCAGTTGGACCGGGCCGTGGGGGAAACGCGCGAGGCGCTGCAAAGGCTGGTGCAGCAGGAAAAGATGGCTGCCCTGGGCCAGTTGGTGGCCGGGGTCGCGCATGAGGTGAACACACCGCTGGGCGTGACCCTCTCGGCTGTTTCACAGCTGAATGACAGTATCCGGCATTTGCATGGGCAGGTGGAAAAGGGCCTGCTGACCCGTTCCGTCCTGACGGAGGCGCTGGACAATGGTCGGGAACTGGCGGCACTGGCCCAGCGCAATGTGACCCGCGCCGCCGACATGATCCGCACCTTCAAGGGTGTGGCCGTCGATCATGGCAGCGATGAACGCCGCGTCTTTGAACTGGGCGAATATCTGTCGGAAATCATGTCGCTGATCCGGGCGCGTGTGGCCGGCAATGGCAATCGGATCGAGATCGACGTGGCCCCCATCCAGATGGACACCTATCCCGGTGCCCTGGCCCAGGTCATCACCAATCTGGTCGCCAACATCGCGGACCACGCCTATGCGCCGGACAGGCCGGGCCGCATCATTCTGCGCGGGCGCTCGCTGGATGCCTATATGGTGGAAATCGCGGTGGTGGATCAGGGGATTGGCATTCCGGGCGACATCCTGCCCAAGGTTTTTGACCCGTTCTTCACCACCCGCCGCGCCGCCGGCAGCATGGGGTTGGGCCTGCATGTGGTGTTTAATCAGGTGACGCAGCGCCTCAACGGGTCGATCACCATCGACAGTGTGCTGGGCCAGGGTACGGTGGCCACGGTGCGTATCCCGCGTGAGGTGCCGGGCTTCGTTCCGGCGGCCTTCTTCCCCGTGCACGCCTGACGGCGACAGGGGTCCTTGTCGATCATCAGATCAGGGCGTTCAGCGTGATGGCCAGGAAGGCGGCAACCGACAGGACGGTCACGGCCTCGATGGCGCCGACACTGTCCTTGATGCTGCTGGCAAAACCGGACAGGACATCTTCGGCATCCTGGACGGCGGCGTGGATCATGGCGGACATTCTATTCTCCATCTCTCTCAGGGTTTGGGGGGGGCAGGGGAAGGGGGGGATCAGAGCATCATCAGGTTCAGGCAGGCGGTCAGCAGGGCCGCGATGCTCAGCACCGCCGTGGCTTCCAGCAGATCGGCGGCCGTCGGAACCGAGGCCAGCACCTGCTCGATCAAGGAGCCTTCGGTTTCAATCTTGTTCGTCAGGTCAGTCATTTTAATCTCCATCCGGTCGCTGTGTTTTGATATCTCAATATTAGCAAAGGTCGTGCCAAGTGCCTTTTTCGGTGATTCTGGAAAATATAAAGACCTTCTGATATCAAAAACGCCCATAAAATGGCAAAAAAGGCGAAACTGTGACCCGCAGATGCCGATCCCAAATCGCACGCTGTTCATAACCGGACACTGTTTCGGCCCGCACTGTCCAGGCGTGGACACTGTCATCGCGGTGGGCGGTCACCGCCCCTGATCCGTAATGCGCCGCGGGGCAGCCATGCACCAACAGCAAAAACCCGCCGGAAAGGGCCGGCGGGTGCGGGTACTGAAGTGTGCGTGTGTGCGGTGCAGGGCCCGCTGCCGGTGCGTCGGCCCCTGGGTCGGGGCGCGCAAAGCCGGTGGCGGATCAAGGTCTGACGGGTTTTGGAATTGGGCGCTCTCAGGCGCGGCCGCTTTGGCGGCCTTTTGGCGCTCCCGCGCGTCGGCGGTGCGCAAGCGCGATGGGCGGTTCTGCCATCGGCCACCCCCATCCCCCGTCGCCGGGTGGCGTGGGGGAAAAGGGGGATCAGATCAGGGCGTTCAGGGTGATGGCCAAAAGGGCGGCGACGGACAGGATGGTCACGGCCTCGATGGCGCCGATGCTGTCCTTGATGGTGTCGGCAAGACCGGACAGGACATCTTCGGCATCATGGGCGGCGGCTTGGATCAGGGCGGACATTGTTTTCTCCTTCAGGGATCGGGGAGGGGGGGGCGGATCAGAACAGGACGTTCAGGCAGACAGCCACGAAGCCGGCGACGAAGGCCACGGTGACGGCTTCGACGACATCGCCGACGGTCGGCAGGGAGGCGCGGAAGCCCGACAGGATTTCAGAAGCGTCATTGGCGGCGGCGTTGATATAGGCGGACATTGTTATCTCCATCATTTCAGGGGTTTGGTTGGGGAGGGCGGCGATCAGAGCATCATGTGCAGGCTGAGCGTCAGCAGGGCGCCGACGGCCACGACCGTGGTGGCTTCGATCAGATCGGCGACGGTCGGCAGGGAGGCGAAGAAGCTGCTCAGCAGGCCTTCGTTGGTCGTATTGTTGTTCGTCAGGTCGGTCATTTTGATCTCCGTCAGTGTGTCGTCTTGATGACCCTGTATTAGCAAGCACCGTGCCAAGTGGGATTCTGGTGCATTCTGGAAAATACACGGCGCTCGATGGGGTGATTATGACGACAAAGTGGCTATTCAGGCGATAAGTGGGTGGTTTTGCGACAGTACCACGGCGGCGATTGTCCGAATTCGGACAGCGATCGGGGCCGGATGTTCGCTGGTGAACGATGTACGCTCTCTGAATGTCGACATGCGTGATTTGCATCACACGGCTTAACAGCTATGCGTGAACAGCAAAAACCCCCGCCGGACGGGCCGGCGGGGGCGGATCGGTGATATGAAGGGGGATCGATAGGCTTCCTGGCGGCCGGTGATCAGTGCTTTTCGCTGATCACCTGCTGGCGCAGCACGTCGATGGGGGCCAGGGCGCCGCCCTGCTGGAAGTGCCAGAAGGTCCAGCCATTACAGGCCGGCAGGCCCTGCATGGCGGCCCCCACCTGATGGATGGAGCCCTTATGCTCGCCCAGATGGTTCTGCGCGACCAGGGTGCCGTCGGCGCGGACCTTGGCGATGTGGCGGCGGCGATTGTCGAACAGCATGGTGCCGGGCTTCAGGAAGCCGCGTTCGATCAGGTTGCCGAACGGCACGCGCGGCTGGGCGCGCTTGTTGGTGACCTCCAGCAGTTCCGGTTCCGCCACCTCTTCGACCTGGGCGATACGCTCATTGGCCAGGCGCGCATACTCATGCTCGCGCTCGATCCCGATCCATTTGCGGCGCAGGCGCTTGGCCACAGCCCCCGTGGTGCCTGTGCCGAAAAACGGGTCCAGGACCGTATCACCCACCTTGGTGGAAGACATCAGCACGCGGAACAGCAGGCTTTCCGGCTTCTGCGTCGGATGCGCCTTCTGGCCCGTCTCGTCGCGCAGCCGCTCCCCGCCGGTGCAAAGCGGCAGGGTCCAGTCGGACCGCATCTGCAGATCTTCGTTCAGCGCCTTCATCGCCTCATAGGCGAAGTAATATTTGCTGTCCTTGGACTTGGACGCCCAGATCAGGGTTTCATGGGCATTGGCGAAGCGGCGGCCCTTAAAATTGGGCATCGGGTTCGATTTGCGCCAGATGATGTCGTTCAGCACCCAATAGCCCAGATCCTGCAAGATGGCGCCGACGCGGAAGATATTGTGATAGGAGCCGATCACCCACAAGGTGCCGTCATCCTTCAGCGTATGGCGCGCCGCATCCAGCCAGTCGCGGGTGAAGCGGTCATAGGTTTGGAAATCCTGGAAACGGTCCCAATCCTCATCCACCCCGTCGACACGGGTATGGTTGGGGCGCATCAGGTCGCCGTTCAATTGCAGATTATAGGGCGGGTCGGCGAAAACCACATCGACCGACCGGGCCGGCATGTCACGCATCAGTTGGACGCAATCACCGACGAGAATCCGGTTTGTTGCAAGCTTGTCGCTCATGATTTTTTGCCGCCGACTCGGGAAAGGAATTTCGCCGACAATGAGTCGGGCCCGAGTCGCCGTCAATAGAAAAATTTTGGAAGAGTCAGAAGAGTCAGAGAGTTAGGGAAAGTTGTTCGGAAACTGGTGCAAAAGAGCGCCGGTGATGCGGCGTCGGACCCAGGTTTTTCAGGGCGGCGCGATGGGCGGCAGTACCATAGCCCTGATTGCGTTCCCAACCATATCCGGGGTACTGGACCGCCAACTGCCCCATGATCTTGTCCCGGGTGACCTTGGCGACGATGGAGGCGGCGGCGATGGACAGCGACAGCGCATCACCCTCGACCAGAGTTTCCACCCGGCAACTCAGTTTCGGCGGACGGTTGCCATCCACCAGGGCCAGTGACGGCATCCGACCGATTTTCAGGGCCAGATCATCGACGGCGCGGGCCATGGCCAGGAAGGTGGCCTGCAGAATGTTCACCGCGTCGATTTCTTCCACCGACGCGATCCCCACACCATGGGGCGCATTGGCCAGGATCCGTTCGAACATGGCCTCGCGCTGGGCCTGTTTCACCTGCTTGCTGTCATTGATGCCGGCGCACCAGGCGGGGATGGCATCGGGGGGCAGCAGGACGGCAGCGGCCACGACCGGGCCGGCCAGCGGACCGCGGCCGGCCTCGTCCACGCCACAGACGGGGAAATCAGGGCCATGGCCCAGGCGAAGTTCGTGCGAAAGATCGGGCATGGCTGCTGGTGTGGCAAAAGCCGGCCGTTCATGCAAGGCCGGCATGCGGGCCGCGGTCAGGGCATTTGCGATGGATCAAGGCGTCATCGGTGCGGCGGGTGCAATGTTCGGATCATCTGTGATCCGAACAGCCCTGTGCGAGGCCCGTCATGCGTCCCGAACTTGTTGCCAAGTACCGTCACCAGCGCGTGCCCCGCTACACTTCCTATCCCGCCTCGCCGCATTTCACCGATGCCGTCACGGCCGATACCTACCGCGACTGGCTGGCCGCGACCGACCCGCGCTCCTCCCTGTCGCTCTATCTGCATCTGCCTTTCTGCAAATCCATGTGCTGGTATTGTGGCTGTCACACCACCGTTGTCCGGCATGAAGACCCGGTCTGGTCCTATCTGGCGGCCCTGTCCACCGAACTGCGCACCGTGGCCGGCCTGCTGCCCGACGGGCCGGTTGTGCGGCATGTACATTTTGGCGGCGGCACGCCGACCTTGCTGCCGGTGCAAGGCTTCCGGGCCTTGATGGCCGAACTGCGCACCCGCTTCCGCATCGCGCCCGACGCGGAAATCGCGATCGAGATTGACCCCCGCACCCTGACACCGGAGATGGTGGAGGCCCTGGGCGATGTCGGCGTCACCCGCGCGTCACTGGGGGTGCAGAGTTTTGATGCCGAGGTCCAGGCCGCCATCAACCGGATCCAGCCGTTCGCGATGACACAGACCGCCGTCAACCGGCTGCGGGCCGCCGGCATCCAGGGCATCAATCTCGACCTGATCTATGGCCTGCCGCGTCAGACCGCGTCCTCCTGCGTGGAAACGGTGCGTCAGGCCGTCAGCCTGAAACCCGACCGCCTGTCCATCTTCGGCTATGCCCACATGCCGGGCTTTAAGGCCCACCAGGGCCGTATCGATGCCGAAACATTGCCCGATGCCGATGAACGTGTGGCACAGCTGCGCTCCATGGAACTGGCCGTGATCGCGTCCGGCTATGTGCGCATCGGCATGGATCATTTCGCCAGGCCCGATGACGAGATTGCCGTGGCGGCCAGGGCCGGCACTCTGCGCCGTAATTTCCAGGGCTATACAACCGATGCCGCCGACCTCCTGCTGGCCTTCGGGGCCTCGGCCATCGGCAAGCTGCCCCAGGGTTATGTCGCCAATGTCCTGGCCCTGCCCGCCTATCTGCGGGCGGTTGAGGCCGATGGTCTGGCCACCGCGCGCGGCTATCGTATGAGTTTGGATGACAAGCTGCGCGCCACCGTGATCGAGGCGCTGATGTGTCGTTTCGATGTCGATCTGGCCAAGGTGGCGGAAGCCTTTGACACCCCGGCTCAGGACATCATGCCCGATGCCCGCGCCCTGGCCGACCTGGCCGGCGACGGGGTGGCGCACCTGTCCGGCACCAGGCTGATCATTCCGGAAGCGGCACGACCTCTTGTGCGCTCCGTTGCCGCTCTGTTCGACCGCCATCTGGACCCCGAGGGCGGGCGGCACAGCAAGGCAATTTGACGGCCCACGGTACTGGACATGCCGGGGTCGGGACGGCATTGTCGGGTACCATTTGACCGTCACAAAAGTGCAATGAACATGCGATCCATCCGCGTCCTGCTGCTGGCGGCGTCCGCCGTTGCCCTGTCCGCCTGTTCTGTCAACATCGCCGCCCGCAATGACAAGCCCGCGCCCCCGCCCTTGGCCCTGGCGTCGCCCCCGGCACCGGTGGCGGCCAGGCCAGGTCCGGAGGATGATCCCCGCCTGCTGGCCACGCTCTATATGCAGCAGGCCGAAGAACTGCGCCGTCTGTCGAAACAGGCCTATGCGCTGGCCGCCCTTCGCCTGCCGTCGGCGCTGAAACAGCCGGGTTCCTCGGCCCTGGAGCAGACAGACGGTGGCAAGGGCAAGCCGCCGGCCGCCATCTTTGACGTGGATGAGACGGTGCTGGACAACAGCCCCTATCAGGCCCGCGCCATCCTGTCCGGCACCCGCGCATTCGATCCGGCACAGTGGGACCAATGGGTGGCCGAGAGGGCGGCCACGCCTATGCCCGGCGCCGTCGATTTTGTGAAGGAACTGCGCCGCAGCAAGGTGCGCGTGGTCTATATCACCAACCGTGAATGCCGTCCGCGCGACACGGTTCCCCATGATCCCTGTCCGCAGCATGCCGACACGCTGGCCAACCTGAACGCAGTGGGCCTGGGGCCGGTGGCGCCGGAAGACCTGCTGCTGAAAGGCCAGAATGGCTGGCCTGCCGAAAAGGCTCCGCGCCGGCTGGAGGTCATCAGGACCCACCGTATCATCCTGTCCTTCGGGGATCAGTTCAGTGACATGATGAGCGTGACGCGCAAGGAAGACAGCGCCGCCCGTGCCCGCATCGCGGCAGCGCATGAGGATTTGTGGAACTCCCGCTGGATCATCATCCCCAACCCCACCTATGGACAATGGGCCGATATCCTGCCGGAACCGCTCAGCCGCTCCCTGCGCACCCGGTAAAACCAAAAAAACCGGCGCCGTCGTGATTGACGGCGCCCGCCTGATCCGCAATCCTGGGATCAGTGCGCATTGGGGCGCCTCCTGTCCGCGGCAAGGAAGCATGCTTCCACCCAGATGAACCGGTTCGACCCATCGATCCGCTTCCTCCCGCCCGTTTCAGCGGACAAGGGCGTCATGGGAAGGAAGAACCATGTCCCGCACACTGACCTCGGCCACCCATCTCGATATGCTGCGGCGGGAGGCCAAGCGCTGGCTGAAGGCCCTGCGCGCCGGTGATGACGCGGCCCGCGCCCGCCTTGTTGCCATCACGCCCGCGGCCCTGTCCGATCCGACCTTGCGCGCCGTGCAACTGGCACTGGCCCGCGAATACGGATTCCCCGGCTGGACTGACCTGAAACAGGCTTTGGGCGATCTGGCCCTGGAACGGCAATCGCATGCGGCGCATGTGGAAACCATCCTGCGGGCCGCCTGGGATGGCGGTGACCGGGCCGCCGCCGCCCGCATCCTGGCGCGCTGGCCGGAGATCGGGGCCGGGGATGTCCTGATGGATCTGCTGCGCGGGCGCCTGGATGCCGTGGCGCGCCGCCTGTCCACCGATCCGGACCTGGTGAACCGCAAGGCCGGCCCCCTCCATTGGGAACCGTTGCTCTATCTTGCCTATGCGCGGCTGCCCGCCGGGGCGGGGGCGGCGATGGCGCGCCTGCTGCTGGACCATGGTGCCAACCCCAATGCCTGCTTCGATGATGGCTGGGGCAATGGCTTCACGGTTCTGACCGGATTGATCGGCCAGGGGGAGGGCGACCGCCCGCCGCATCCCGAAGCCCTCGCCATCGCCACCCTGCTGATCGAACGCGGCGCCGACCCGTTCGATACCCAGGCACTTTACAACATCTCCATCTGCCGGGACGAGACGGACTGGCTGGATTTCCTCTGGTCGGCCTGTGCGGCGCGCGGCCTGACGGGCGGCTGGCTGGAACGGCTGGAAAAGCCTCGGATCGGCGGGCGCTTTCCGCTGCCGGTCATTGATTATCTGCTGGGCAATGCTGTCGCCTATAATCACCTGCGCCGGGCTGAATGGCTGCTGCTGCATGGGGCCGATGCCGCTGCGGTGCATGCCTATTCGGGCCGCGCTCTGGTGGTGGAGGCCCTGGTTTACGGCCACCGCACCATGGCCCAGTTGCTGATCCGCCAGGGCGCGCCGGAACCGGCCCTGACCAGCCCGATGGCGTTCCAGGTGGCGGTGATGGCGCTGGACCAGGATCGGGCGCGCGCCCTGGCCCTGTCCTGTCCACAGGCCCTGCAGGACCCGGCACCGCTGCACAATGCGGCCCGGCAGGGGCGGGTGGATGTGGTGGAACTGCTGCTGGACCTGGGCATGCCGGTCGATCTGGCTGATGCCGGCGGTCAGCGGGCCATCCAATATGCCGTCATGGGCAATGCGCTGGATGTGGTGGCGCTGCTGGTGGCGCGGGGGGCGGATGTCGACCGGCCGACCGATACGGATTATGGCGGCGGCGCCATGGGTTTTGCTGCCCATTTCGGCCGGTGCCAGATTGCGGCTTTCCTGGCCCCGTACAGCCGCGATGTGGTGGAAATGGTCTCGATGGGCATGATCGACCGGCTGGCCGCCCTGTTGACGCAGGAACCCGCCCTGGTCAACACGCCCCAGCCCAAATTTGCCACCCTGCCGCTGTTCGCCCTGCCCGACGCGGAGGAGGAGGCGGCCTTGATGGCGGAATTCCTTCTGGCGCGGAGCGCCGATCCGCAGGCGCGGGACAAGGATGGTGTCAGCGCCGAACAGGCTGCCCGCGACCGGGGCCTGATCGATGCGGCCGACCTGATCCGGGATGCGGCGGAAGCGATCAGTCCGCCACGAAATCCAGCGCCACCCCGTTGATGCAATAGCGCAGGAAGGTGGGCGGCGGCCCATCCTCGAACACATGGCCCAGATGCGACCCGCAC
The DNA here is from genome assembly GCA_027483805.1 of Azospirillum sp. Classification (GTDB taxonomy): domain Bacteria; phylum Pseudomonadota; class Alphaproteobacteria; order Azospirillales; family Azospirillaceae; genus Niveispirillum. Next base: position 11,430 of record JAIXTS010000020.1, read on the forward strand.
TGGCTGCAATGCACTTCGGTACGGACCATGCCGTGCGACCGATCGACATTTATGCCGACCGATCCCGGCACTGGCTCGTTGAAGCTGGGCCAGCCGGTGCCGCTCTCGAACTTGCCCCCGGACTGGAACAGGGCCTGACCGCATCCGGCACAACAGAAGCGGCCCGGCCGCTTCTCGCGCAGCAGGCCGCAGGAACCCGGCCGTTCCGTGCCATGGGTCCGCATCACCCGGTACTGGTCGGGTGTCAGGAGGCGGCGCCATTCCGCGTCGCTGCGGCTGATGGGGAAGGTGTCGTTCATGGGGGGACCTCCGTTTCACACCCTTGCCATATGGATCAGCGGATAGGGTTTTCCAGCATGATCGACCGGCGACCGGCCGACCTCCATGAAACCCAACGCCGCATAGAAATCCACGGCCCCGGGATTCTGCGCATTCACATCCACCATCAGATGCGGGCTGAGGCCTTGCGCATGGGTGATCAGGCGCCGGCCCACCCCCTTGCGGTGCCAGTCGGGATGCACGAACAACGCCTCGATCTTCGGGCCTGCCAGCCCGATGAAGCCCTGGATGGTCCCCTCGGATGACAGGGCCAGCCACAGGGGCTTGCTGGGCAGGTACAGCCTGACCAGCAGATGTTCATAAAGCGCCACATCCGCCGGTGCCACAAAACCATGCGTGGCATCCACCGACGCCCGCCAGACCCGGTGGATGGCCGCAACCTCGTCAGGGGTGGACAGGCGGATAGGGGGGTGGGACATGGGTGCGGGTCCGTTGGAGTAGGCTGTGGAAACCAGCCATCAGGAGAAGGTGCCATCCAGGCTTTCCATGCCGGAAGCGCTGCGCAGGATACGTTTGCGCAGCCACAAATGCGAGGAAGAGCCGCTGTGCCGGCGATGCCAGGCCATCAGCACATCGACCGGCTGTGACGCAAAGGGGGGCGGGCTGACGCTCAACCCCAGCGCCGGGGCGGCAATCCGCGCCAGCCGGGCGGGCAGGGTGGCGATCGTGGGCGCCTGGGTCAGCAGGAAGGGAATGGTCAGGAACTGGCTGCATCCCGCCACCACCTGTCGGCGCAGCCCCAGTTTGGCCAGACTTTCATCGACAAAGCTGGTCAGCGTATCGCCGATGGACGGGATGATATGCGGATAGCGCACATAATCGTCCGCACTGATCGGCACCTCGACCGGCACCAGCCGCCGGTCAAATACGCAGACCTGATTATCCTGATAGAGGAGCTGTGACTCATGCCAGCGCCGCAGGCGGGGAAAG
>JAIXTS010000086.1 GCA_027483805.1 Azospirillum sp.
CATGACCAATCCCCGCCTCTTCACCGGTGACACGCTGGTGATCGCCACCCACAACAAGGGCAAGGTGCCGGAGATTGCGGCGTTGCTGAAAGACCATGTCGCGAACTTCCCGAGTGCGGGTGACCTGGGTCTGGCGGAGCCCGAGGAGACGGAGACGACCTATGTCGGCAATGCCATGCTGAAGGCACGGGCCGCCGCCCTTGCCTCCGGCCAGCCGGCCCTGGCCGATGACAGCGGCCTGTCGGTCGACGGCTTGGACGGTGATCCCGGCGTCTATTCCGCGCGCTGGGCCGGCCCGACCAGGGATTTCAGTCTGGCCATGGAAAAGGTGCGTCAGGCGCTGGAGGCCACAAGCGACCGCAAGGGCGATCGCGCCGCCTTCATCTGTGCCCTGGCGCTTGCCTGGCCTGACGGGCATGTGGAAGCGGTGGAGGGCCGGTTTGAAGGCCGCCTGACTTTCCCGGCGCGCGGCACACGCGGCTTCGGTTACGACCCGATCTTTATCCCCGACGGCCATGACATCACCTGCGGGGAGATGGACCCGGACCTGAAACATGCCATCAGCCACCGCGCCGACGCGTTCGCCAAGCTGAAGGCGCGCTGTTTCCAGACCCCCTGAAAAGGAGTCGGAATCCGCCAGATGTTCTGGTATTGTTCCCACTGCTCCGCTGACCTTGGCGGGGGGACGATTGGGGGAAACAATGATCGGATATGTGACGCTGGGAACGAACGACTTGGCGCGTGGTGCTGCGTTCTATGACGCCATCGCCAAGGAACTGGGCACCGGCCGCATGATGGAATTCCCGACGGGCATCGCCTGGGGCACGGCCGGTGGTGGGGCCGGTGTGGCGCTGATGAAGCCCTATGACGGCAATGCGGCCAGCGTCGGCAATGGCGTCATGGTGGCGTTTGAAGCGAAGGACAAGGAACAGGTCCAACGCCTGTATGATATCGCCCTGTCGCTGGGCGGCACCTGCGAGGGCCCGCCCGGCCCGCGCGGCGACAGCTTCTATGCCGCCTATTTCCGCGACCCGGACGGCAACAAGCTGAACGCCTTCCTGATGACCGGCCCGGCCTGATCACCGGACCGAAGGGCCGGGGAACCTGCCCCGGCCCTTCGGTCCGCCCGGCGCGTAAGGAAACCGGCAATCTCCCCCGATCGGTCATGGTCAAGGGAGATTGGTAATATACCGGCGGTCAGATGTATGAACGTCGGTACGGCGGCGACTGCCGACGTACCACCCATGCGGCGTAGCCAAAGCCTGCTTATGCAGGCGCCGGCGGTTGGGGGGGCAGGAAAGAGTGACCAACGGTCAAGATTTCCTGCTGCCGGCATTACTGCCAGTCCTTCATGCCGTATCTTGCCAGGATGGTGGAAAGCTGCCCGTTCCTGCGCAGTTCGGCCAGCTTGGCATCGATCAGCTTGGCATAGGTGGCGCTGTTCGGGTCCTTCGGCGAAAAGCCGATGGATACGGTCGCCTTCTCACCCAGCGCATGATAGTTGAACAGGTTACGATACCCCTTCGATTCCAGCAGATAATCCACGACATTGCTGTCCTCGACGATGGCGTCCAGCTTGCCGTCGATCAGCATGTTGACCAGATCCTCGGTCACATTGTCGCCCGTCACCTGCACCAGATTGGCCGATCCCTTATTGGCATCAATGAAGGCGTTCACTTCCTTGCTGTAGAAGTAATCCTTGATCGATCCGAAGCGCAGGCCCTTCAACGAATCCAGGTTGGCAACCTTGAAATCCTTGGTTTCCTTGCTCTTGCGGATGACCAGGGTGGGGCGCGACACACCCAGCGGGGTGATGGCATAGACCAGATCCGGCGCTTCCTCCCGCGTGGCACCCACGGCCGCGGTCACGGTCCCGGCAGCGGCCCCGGCCAGGGCGTCGGTCCAGGGCATAAGCTGGTAATCCACCTTGTGCCCGGCCGGCTCCAAGGCGGCCTTCGCGATCTCGATCAGATAGCCGGGGCGGTTGCCGGGTTCGCAATTATAGGGGCACCAGTTGTCGGCACGCAGCTTCACCTCCGCTGCCATGGACCCGGCGGTCATCCCCGCCATCGACAGGGCCAGCAGAGCCACCGCCGCGCCAAATCTCACCACCCGCCGCATCACCATTCTCCACATTCGTGCCTGTAATTTCCTGTCCTGTACGTTCTGACTGCTCAGAATTTGCGGACATCGGCGGCATGGGCCGCCACCGCGCCGGTCGGCGCGGATTCCGCGGTCATGAATTCCTGACCTCGGTATAAATCAGGGAGGGTTGGTAGTCAGGCGATGGCCGCCTGTCAATGATGGGCCGACAAGACCGGAAGGATTGCCCGACGGAAGGCAAAACTTCACGTCAACAACCGGGCCTGCACTGGACAGGTACCGGACCGCGCCCCACCCTTATAGGTGTCGCGCCGCCCCCGCGGCGTGGCAAAGCCAGCCGATGCCGGCACTGGTGATCGGGGCGCAGGACAGGGAACCCGACAGGGGTCCACCTTGTTCAGGAACCCGTGTGGGAAAAGGATGCGACACATGGAACGGGTGCACCTGTCCGTCTGCATGTCACTGGATGGCCATATCGATACCGATGGCGGCAAGCGACTGGTGCTGTCCGGCGAAGAGGATTGCCGCGACATGCATGCGGTCCGGGCCGATTGCGACGCCATCCTTGTGGGTGCCGGCACCGTCCGGCGGGACCAGCCGCGCCTGACCGTCCGCTATCCCGAACTGGTGGGGCAACGGCGGGAACGCGGCTTGGCGGATCATCCGTTGAAGGTGGTGGTCACACGGGGCGGTGACGGGTTGAACGCGGAAGCCGGGTTTTTCACGCAAGGCGGCCCCGTCATCGTGCTGTGCGCGGAACCGGCCCTGCCGGCGCTGCGCGCCCGGCTGTCATCGGTGGCGCAGGTCCTGGACCTGGGCGATGGCGGCGTCCACAGCATCCTGTCGCGCCTGTCCGACCTTGGCATCCAGCGGCTGATGGTGGAAGGGGGCTGCCAGGTGCTGACACAGTTCCTGGCCGCTGGCGCCTTCCACCGGCTGCGGGTGGCGGTGGCGCCCTTCATGGTGGGGCGGGCCGGCGCCCCGAGGCTGGCCGGTCCCGGCCCCTTCCTGCATGGGCCTGACAATCGCCTGCGCATCCTGTCAACGCGTACCCTGGGCAATATCGCGGTCATCGATATGGAAAACCCGGAGCCGACCCTCAATCGTCGCTGAACGTATCGCGCAGGCGGGGGGCGTTCTGCACCTGATCGCGCGTGGCGGAACGGTCATTGGGGCTGTCCATGGTACCGCCCGACGCAAAGGCCTGATCGCCGCGCGGCTGGGCCGCCGGCGGCTTGCCAAACTTGGCATGCAGGCGCTGATATTCCTTCTGATGATACTCCTGGGCTTCCTGGAAACCCGGCTCGCCATTGCGCGGGGCAGTCACGATGACCTCGTCCATCACTTCCGGCTGCGGCTTGGCCTGCTGGGCGGCGGCGGGGCCGGCCAGCGCCACGAACAACAAGATCAGGGCGGGAAAACGCATGCAAACAGACATGGCGGGCCTCATCATCGATAAACCCATGATATCATAAATGGGGTACCGATACCCTTGTTCCCACCTGACCGGAAGATGGGTTACTCCCATCCGCCCAGCAGCGGCCGCATGCGCAGGCTTTCCTTGTTCCGCACGCGCACCTTGCCATGCACATGCTCTGGTGCTACCTCGCGCGGGCCGCCCACGCGCACGGGCCGTTCGGCAAACCGGCCCAGGCTGATCATGCGGTCATAGGTGACGATGGCGGCGGCCACGGAGACATTGACGCAGAATTTAGTGGGGATTTTAACCACATGGTCACAGCGGGCCAGCATGGCCGCCGACAGGTTGCCCCGTTCCGGCCCGAACACATAAGCCGCGCGCAGCGGGTGGCGGAAACTGGGCAGTTCCGCTGCATCGTCGGTCAGTTCGCATCCGACCAGTTGGCATCCCGCCGGCAGGGCCATCTCCCCGATTGAGCGCCAGCCATAATAGGGCACATGATCAACGCCGCCCGACGTGTCGGTGACGCGCAGTTCGTTCATGTCGACCACGGCATTAACGGAAAAGACGAAGCTGGCGCCGAACGCATGGCCCGTCCGCATGATGGTGCCCAGATTGCCGGACTTGCTGATACCTTCGGCGCCCAGGGCGAAGTAGCCACGCATGTTGACCTGACACGGAGAGTGGGGAGTTGGCGCGACTCCTTGCATGGAACCGCCGGCCGGGGCAAGGTGCCTGCCCCCATCCCTCGCCTGCGTGCCGGTCATGCCCGATCCCACCCCGCCCCATATCCACGGCCCCGGCTGCGGCCACCACCATACCGAATCCGTCCCCGGTGGCGGCGTGGTCGTGCGGCTGCCCGATGACAGCGCCAATCCCATCCTGATCCAGGTGACGCGCGGCGGGCTGGTGGAAAGCATCCATCGCGGTCGCGCCGTGGTCGTGGGCGCCGACGGCCATGTCTTGGCCAGCTTCGGCGACGTGAAGGCCATCACCTTTCCCCGTTCCGCCAACAAGGCATTGCAGGCCCTGCCGCTGGTGGAAACCGGGGCCGCCGATGCCTTCGGCCTGGGGCCGGAGGAACTGGCGCTGGCCTGTTCCAGCCATGATGGGGAGCCGATCCACACCACCCGCGTGGCCGCCTGGCTGTCGCGCATCGGCCTGACGCAAGACCATCTTGAATGCGGGGCCCACGCCCCCTATTCGGTCCCGACCTGGGAGGCGATGCTGCGCCGGGGGGAGGAACCGACGACCCTGCACAATAACTGTTCCGGCAAACATGCCGGCATGGTCACCACCGCCCTGCATCGGGGAGAGGTCATCCGTGGCTATGTGAATTATCAGCACCGGGTGCAGCAGCGCATCCTGGGCATCATGGAACAGGTGACGGCGCAGGATCTGACGGGGGCACCCTGGGGCATTGATGGCTGTTCCATCCCCACCATCGGTTTACCTTTGGAGGCGCTGGCCTTCGGCATGGCCCGCATGGCCGACCCGCAGGACCTGCCGTCCGCCCGCGCCGACGCGGCCCAGCGTCTGCTGGCCGCCTGGGCCGCCCATCCCGACCTGATCAGCGGGACCGAAGGCTTCGACACTTTGTTCATGCAGGCGGTCGGCAGCCGCATCCTGTCCAAGGCCGGGGCGGAGGGCGTCAGCGTCGGGATCATTCCCGAAGAAGGCATCGCTATCGCGGTGAAGATCGATGACGGCGCCAAGCGCGCCGCCGGCCCCGCCATGGCCGCTATGCTGCGGCGCCTGGGCCTGCTGACCGAAACCGACTGGGCGGCGTTGCAGCCCCTGGTCAATCCGGCCCTGCGCAACCGGGCGGGGGTGAAGGTGGGGGCGGTGGAGGCGGGGTTCTGACGTCCGCCCGCCCCCCGCCCCCGCATGGTGATCAAGCGGCGGGAGGGGGCGGGATCAACATCCCCAAAAACTCACTTCCACCCGGCCCGGTCCATGATCTTCAGCGCCTCGGCATTGTTCTGGCCGTAGATGCTGGCATTCAGGCTGTCGCGCTTGAAGGTGCCCCAGGCGGCGACCACGGGGTGCGACGGGATGCCGGCCACCACGGGGAATTCGTAATTGGCCTCGGCGAAGATTTTCTGCGCTTCCGGCTTGGCCAGAAATTCCAGGAACTTTACAGCATTGTCGCGGTTGGGCGCGTATTTCACGATACCCGCGCCGGAGATGTTCACATGCACGCCCCGGTCCTTCTGGTTGGGGAAGAACAGGCCCACCTTCTCCGCGGTCGCCTTGTCCGCCGCGTTGCTGGAGTTCAGCATGCGGGCGAAATAGTAGGTGTTGGAAATGGCGACATCGCCCTCGCCCGCCGCCACGGCCTTGATCTGATCGGTATCGCCACCCTGCGGTTTGCGCGCCAGATTGGCGGCAATGCCCTTGGCCCAGGCTTCCGTCTTTTCCACCCCGTGGGCGGCCAGGATCGAACCGGTCAGCGACTGGTTATAGACATTGGTGGAGGACCGGACCAGCAGGCGGCCCTTCCATTTCGGATCGGCCAGATCCTCATAGGTGGACAGGTCCGACGGCTTTACCGTCTCCTTGTTATAGATGATGACGCGGGCGCGGGCCGACAGGCCGAACCAATAGCCATCCTTCTCGCGATATTCCGCTGGCACCGCCTTTTCCAGCGCCGCACTCTTCACCGGTTGCAACACGTCCGCATCCTGGGCGCGCCACAGGCGACCGGCATCGACGGCCAGCAGCACATCGGCCGGACTGTTGCGCCCTTCGGCCTTCAACCGCTCGATCAACTCGTCATCCTTGCCCTCGATGACATTGACCTGGATGCCCGTCTCTTTCTCGAACGCGGCGTAGAGCAGCTTGTCGGCATCGTAATGGCGCGACGAATAGATATTCACCTCCGCCGCACCCGCGGCCACCACCGGCAGCGACAGCAGGGCAACCCCCAGGCCGGCCGCCGCCATCTGGCGTGTCATGGTGCAAAGAAGGGTGCGGCGGGCGAACATTTTCATTTCCTGCTCCTGCTGGCGGGGCCGCGTGCCGCGCGGCCGGATGGTAGCCCGATATGTCGGC
>JAIXTS010000221.1 GCA_027483805.1 Azospirillum sp.
CCCTACCCCCGCCGCTTGGCCCGTTCCACCGTCAGGGTCAGGCCGCCATCGCCGCCGCGCGTCACGGCAAGCCCATGCAGCTTGGCGGCGACAGCCACGAATTTCTCCACGTCGCGTGTGGCAAAGACGCCGCTGACCTGCAGAGCCGCCGCATTTTCCGACAGGGTCACGCGCGGGCCGCCATAGCGGCTGAAACGGACCAGCGCCTCGCCCAGGCTGGTCTGATTGAAAATCAGGCGGCCTTGGCGCCAGGCGCCGGCCTGTTCCATGTCGGCGGTCATGATGCGCGGCGGGCGGGCGCCGTCGGCCACGGCCATCTGTCCGGGGCTCAGGCGGCCTGTCACCCGGTCCGTTGCCGGATCGCGCAAATCCACCCCGCCTTCCAGCAGGGTGACGGTGGTACTGGCCGCATCCTCCACGATGAATTCCGTGCCGGTGGCCACCACGGTCAGGTGGTCGGCGGTCACCGCGAAGGGGCGCAGGTGGCTTTTCGCGACCTTGAACGATGCCTCGCCGCGCGTCAGGCGGATATCGCGGCTGAACGGGCCATAGGCCACTTCCACGGCGCTGTCGGCATCCAGGCCGATTTCACTGCCATCCCACAGTTGGACCACCCGGGTTTCGCCCCGTGCCGTCACATGGCTTTCGCGCGCCCAGGCCAGCCATTGCGGCGGCACGGCCAGCAGCAAGGCAAGGCACGCCGCCAGGGCCGCAAAACCGGCGGCAAACGGTCTTTGCGGCGGGGCCACCGTCTGCGGCGCGGGCCGTGGTCCCGCCTGTTCCCAGGCGCAGGCCACCCGTTCCATAGCGGCAGCATGGGCGGGGTCCTGTTCAAGCCATTGGCGGAAATCGCGGCGGGTGGCGGCATCCTGTCCGGCGCGCAGCCGCGCCATCCAGCGGGCGGCCTGTTCCAGATCATGGTCGGCGGGCAGGGTCATGATGCCCCCCGGCCGCCCGTGCGGCGGGCCAGGTGCAGCAGGGCACGTTCCACATGGCGGGTGACGGCCCCCATCTCAATCCCCAGCCGGGCCGCAATGTCGCGGTGGCTTAACCCCTCGACCCGGCACAGCAGAAAGGCGTCGCGGCAGACAGGGTCCAGTTCCGCCAGGGCGGCCTGCACATGGCCCAGCCGCTGGCGCGCGGCGACCACGCGTTCGGGGGTGGCGACATCGTCGCTGCCGGCCTCCATGCCATCATCCAGCGGCACGTGCCGTCCCCCGGCCCGGGCCTGGTCGCGCCGGAAATTGTCGGTCAACAGGTTGGCGGCCGCGCGCAGCAGGAAACCTTTCCAATTGGCGATGCCGGTGCGCGGGGCCGTGGCCGCGATGACCCGGGAATAGACCTCCTGCACATGGTCCTCCGCATCCTGCGGGCAGGGCAGGCGGGCGCGAAAATAGGCGCGCAGCAGATCGCCATGGCGCGGCAGCGCCGTTTCCAGCAGCTCCACCCCCAGCACCCCTTCACCCTCTGCCCCCGCCATGACCATCCCCACCCGGCCGATCCCTGGACCGACAAGGGGCTAACACAGGCATGGCGACAGTTTTGTGACACGGTGTGCGATGGTGTGCGACGTTGCACAGCGATCCCTGTCGCCATAGCGGAACTCAACCAAGGGCCATTATAGGGCAGGGTTGCGACTGTGCCTTTTATGTTCTATAAGTTGTATATCACGATATACCTGCGGGGGCGGCGGACGTCATGTTCAAGCAATTGATGACCTCTCCTGTCCGGGTCGCACCACAAGCCAGCCGGTTGTCAGCCGACCGTGGCATGGCCGCCAACACCAGGGCGGTCTTGACCGATCGGCGAACCGGTGTTGCCGTCCAGCGTCACCTGGACACCAGCGCCCGATCACCGCGAAACACTGCCCAATTGGCCACTGTCCAACAGGCCCCTGTTCAGGGGGCAATTATCCAGCGGGTCAAGGATCCGCCGACAGAGAAGGAGTTGAATGCGTCGGTCGCCGCATACAAGGCGTTGGAAGCCGATGCCGCGCAGGCAAAAGCGACGTACCAGGCGGCAAGCAGCAAATTGGACAAAGAAATCGCCGCCCGGCACAAGGCGGGCAATCCGATGCCGGCCGAAGAGCAGTTGCAAAAACGCAAAACAGTGGAGTCATTGCGTCGCGACGCCACCAGAATACAACAGAACGCCCAGGCCGCGCGGAACAAGTCCGACAGCCTGCATAATGCCTATCGCTATGCCAATCCTGCGGCCAGTGGCACCGCGCGGTATGGCAATGGACAGCAAACCATGCACCAGGGTGCCGGATCCGTGGCCAAGAACAAGAACTGGTAGACGCCCTTTATAAAGGCTTGCTCGCGCCTCACCCCGCCCGGCAATGCTGATGGATGAAATCGCGGTGGTGCGGCATGTAGTCGGCGGAATTGTGGATGGCGTCCTTGATATGGGCCAGGCGCGCCTGGGTCTCCTCCAGGCTCAGCACATTGGCGACGGGGTCGTAGCTGCGCGGCATCATCAACTGGCCCAGCATGACGGCGAACCAGCTGGTGTCGTTGAACAGTTCCTCGTTTTCCCGGAAGGTCCGGCCATGGGCCCTGAACACATCCATCTTTTCCTGTAACCGCTCCGGCACCGGCATTTCCCGGCAATAGTCCCAGAAGGGCGTGTCGTCGCGTTCGGTGGCCTTGTAATGCAGGATCAGGAAGTCGCGGATTTCGGCATATTCGGTGGTCAGGATGCGGTTATAGCGGTCGCGGGTGGCCGCATCGAAATCCAGGTCGGGGAACATGGCCATCAGGCGCGACAGGCCCGACTGGATCAGCCAGATGGAAGTTGATTCCAGCGGTTCCAGGAAACCGGACGACAGACCGATGGCGACGACATTCTTGTCCCACATTTTCCGCCGGTGCCCCGTCTGGAACGGCACGAAACGCGGATCGGCCAGCGGCTTGCCATCCAGGTTGGCCAGCAGCACCGACACCGCCTCATCATCGCTCATGTATTCTGAACAGAAGACATGGCCATTGCCGATCCGGTGCTGCAACGGGATGCGCCATTGCCATCCGGCGGCCCGTGCGGTGGACCTTGTATAGGGCGTCATCGCGTCCGTCCCCGCGCACGGCACCGCGACCGCGCGGTTGCAGGGCAGATGGTGGGACCAGTCGACATAACCGGCCTTCAGCGTCCCCTCGATCAGGAGGCCCCGGAAGCCGGAGCAATCGATGAACAGATCGCCTTCCACCTTTGTGCCGTCCGCCAGTTCGACCGACTGCATAAAGCCGGTTTCGGGATGTTGATGCACGCGCGTGATTTTGCCCTCGCGCCGCACCACGCCGCGCGCTTCGGCATAGCGGCGCAGATAGCGGGCATAGAGCCCGGCATCAAAATGAAAGGCATAGGCGATTTCCGACAAGGGCGAGCGGCCGGCATTGATGGCACGCATGAACTTGCCCCGCGCGCCGGCCGTGGCCTGCAAGGACCAATCCTCGATCCGGTCGACCAGCCCCGCCTGTTTCAGCCGCAGCCAGAAGGCATGGAAAGACACACCCTCCATATGCAGGCCGATATGGCCGAACGGGTGGAAATAGGTGTGGCCCCGGCGGCCCCAATCCACGAACTGGATGCCCAGCTTGAAGCTGCCCTTGGTCTCGCGCAGGAACTCATCCTCATCAATGCCCAGCATGCGGTTAAAGGTGGCCATCTGCGGGATGGTGGCCTCGCCCACGCCGACAATGCCGATCTCATCGCTTTCGACCAAGGTGATCTGGGCATAATCGGGGCCCAGCAGCCGGGCAAAGGTGGCAGCACTCATCCAGCCAGCGGTGCCCCCGCCAACGATGGTGATGCGACGGATACGGCGGTCGCTGCTCATGATTTCCTCGCAGGGGCATAAGTTAAGGGGCATGGAACATGGCCCTTAAAGGCCAGCGACCGCTGGTCCGCGACCCCATGGTCGCGTAAGCCAAGGCGGCGGATGCCGCCGCCCGGCGCTTGTGGGAACTTAAAACGATCAAGCGTCATGTCCTATGACCCTTGATCGTGCGGGCCAGGAAGTCGCCATGGCCCGGCATGGCATCGGCGGCGCGGGCAAAGACGGCCCGCAGCCGGTCAAGATTATGGCGGACCAGGCCGGGGTCAATAGTATCGACCAGCGGGTCCCAGCGTTCGGGAATCACCCCCTGGCCCAGCAGGACGGCGATCCAGCTATTTTCGGAGAACAGCTCATCCTCGAACCGGAACAGCCGGCCACAGGCGCGGAACAGCTCGATCTTCTGGCGCAGGCTGTCGGGGATCTCCATCGAGGCGGCCCGCTGCCAGAAAGGTTCAGGCCGGTCATTGGCGACATAGTGCAGGATGATGAAATCCCGCACCTGTTCGAACTGCATCGCGGACAGCCGGTTATAGGCGTCCGCGTTGGCCGGGTTGAAGGAAAGGTCGGGGAACAGGGCCAGCAGCTTGGAGATGCCGGCCTGGATCAGGTGGATGGAGGTGCTTTCCAGCGGTTCCAGGAACCCCGACGCCAGCCCCAGCGCCACGCAATTGCGGTTCCACATCTTCCGCCGGCGACCGGTGGTGAAGCGCAGCGGGCGGGGATCGGCCAGCGCCGGGCCTTCCAGATGGGACAGCAAACTGTCGGCGGCCTGTGCGTCGGTCACAAACTGGCTGCAATAGACATAGCCGTTGCCGGTGCGGTGCTGCAGCGGGATGCGCCATTGCCAGCCGCCCGCCCGCGCAATGGCGCGGGTATAGGGTTTGGGCGGGCCGATATTGGCCGATGGCACCGCCAGCGCCCGATCACAGGGCAGCCAATGGGTCCATTCCTCATACCCGCTGTTCAGTGCGCCTTCGATCAGCAGGCCGCGAAAGCCGGAGCAATCGATGAACAGGTCGCCCGCCAG
>JAIXTS010000159.1 GCA_027483805.1 Azospirillum sp.
GCAGCTTGCGCCGCGTCACCAAACGCTAAAGCGCCACGAACCAGCTTCGTGGCAGCCGCCTGCTAGGAATAAGGAGTTTCCACGATGAAATGGTTCAAGCGTGTCGCCATCACCACCGCGGCCCTGGCCACCCTGGCCGTATCGCCCGTCTGGGGCAGCGGGCAGATATTGAACGTGTCCTACGACCCGACGCGTGAACTTTATAAGGAGTTCAACGCGGCCTTCGCAAAACATTGGAAGGCGACCACGGGCGAAGAGCTGGAAATCAAGGTCTCGCATGGTGGCTCCGGCAAGCAGGCGCGCTCTGTCATCGACGGGCTGGATGCCGATGTCGTGACGCTGGCCCTGGCGTCTGACATTGATGCCATCGCGGAGAATACCGACCTTCTGTCCAAGGAATGGCAGGCGAAGCTGCCCTACAATTCCACGCCCTATACCAGCACCATCGTGTTTCTGGTCCGCAAGGGCAACCCCAAGGGCATCAAGGACTGGGACGATCTGGTGAAGCCGGGTATCCAGGTGATCACGCCGAACCCGAAGACCTCGGGCGGTGCGCGCTGGAACTATCTGGCCGCCTGGGGCTACGCCGCCGACAAAAATGGTGGCGACGCGGCGGCCAAGGATTTCGTGACCAAGCTGTTCAAGAACGTACCGGTTCTGGATACCGGCGCGCGCGGCTCCACCACCACCTTTGTCCAGCGGGGCATCGGTGACGTTCTGCTGGCCTGGGAGAATGAAGCTTTCCTGGCCATCAATGAATTGGGTGCCGATAAGCTGGAAATCGTGGTCCCGTCCGTCTCCATCCTGGCAGAGCCGCCGGTGGCCGTGCTGGACAAGAATGTCGACCGCAAGGGCACCCGTAAGGTCGCCGAAGCCTATCTGACATTCCTCTATACCCCGGAAGGACAGGAACTGGCGGCCAAACATTATTACCGTCCGCGCCTGCCGCAACTGGCCCAGAAATATGCCAGCCAGTTCCCGACCATCAAACTTTTCGACATCACGAAGTTTGGCGGCTGGACCGCGGCCCAGAAGACGCATTTTGCTGATGGCGGCGTGTTCGATGAGATTTACAAGCCGGGTCAGTGATACATTGCTGAACCACTACGGCCCTTGGTGGCGGTGGTGAAGTGAATTACCCTGCACCCCCGATGCAACCCGCCGGACTCAATGGGACCGGCGGGTCCTGTGTGTCGTAAAGGGGGCGGTTATGGACAGGAATTTTGCCTTGCCTTCGTTTCCATCCCCGCTTTGCCGCGCGGACGTCTCTTCTGGGGGCGCACCATGACGGCAACATCCGGTTTTTCCCTGTTCCGGCGGCGTAACCGATCCATCATTCCCGGTTTCGGCCTGACGCTGGGCATCACGCTGACCCACCTGACACTGATTGTCCTGATCCCGCTGGCGGCCCTGATGCTCCGGCCCTGGGATATCGGCTTATCGGGTTTCATCAATCAGGTGACCGAGCCGCGTGTGCTGGCGGCGTTACGCCTGTCCTTCGGCACGGCCTTCGCGGCGGCGGCGGTCAATGCTGTGTTTGGTCTGGCCGTGGCCTGGATGCTGGTGCGCTATGATTTCTGGGGCAAGCGGGTCGTAGACGCCATTGTCGATCTGCCCTTCGCCCTGCCTACGGCTGTTGCCGGCATCGCCCTGACCTCGCTTTACGCGCCCAATGGCTGGGTGGGGCAGTTTCTGGAACCGCTGGGCATCAAGGTCGCCTATACCCCGCTGGGTGTGGTTGTGGCGCTGACCTTCATCGGTCTGCCCTTTGTGGTGCGGACCGTGCAGCCGGTGCTGGAGGAACTGGACACAGAGTTGGAGGAAGCGGCGGCCTGTCTTGGCGCCTCTCGCCTGGAAACCTTCATCCGGGTGATTTTCCCGGTCATTTTCCCGGCACTGCTGACCGGGTTCGCCCTGGCCCTGGCGCGCGGCGTCGGTGAATATGGATCGGTGATCTTCATCGCCGGCAATATGCCGATGGTGTCGGAGATTGCGCCGCTGCTGATCGTGATCAAGCTGGAACAGTTCAATTATGCCGGTGCCGCGTCGGTTGGCATTGCCATGCTGATCCTGTCCTTTGCCATGCTGCTGGTGATCAATCTGTTGCAGCGCTGGACGCGCCGCTGGGCGGGGGTGTGAGATGAGCGGACATGCGCCCAAATCCCGTGTCGCCACTAATGAACCCGCCTGGGTCAAAGCCTTGATCATGCTGGCGGCACTGGGCTTTCTTGGCTTCTTTATCCTGTTACCGCTGGCGGCCGTGTTTACCGAGGCGCTGCGCCGTGGTGTCGGCGCCTATTTGGAGGCGCTGGTGGAACCAGACGCCCTGGCCGCGGTGAAACTGACACTACTGGTCGCCGTCATTGCGGTGCCGGTGAATGTCGTGTTCGGCATTGCGGCCGCCTGGGCCATCGCCAAGCACAAGTTTCCTGGCAAGTCTTTGTTGCTGACGCTGATCGACCTGCCATTTTCAGTCAGCCCTGTGATCTCTGGACTGGTCTATGTCCTGCTGTTCGGCGCGCATGGGCTATTGGGCCCGTTCCTGCGGGAACATGGGATTCAGATCGTGTTTGCCGTACCGGGGCTTGTGCTGGCGACTATGTTCATCACCTTTCCCTTTGTGGCCCGTGAACTGATCCCGCTGATGCAGGCGCAGGGCGTGGAAGAGGAAGAGGCGGCCATCACACTGGGGGCCAGCGGCTGGCAGACGTTCCGGCGGGTCACCCTGCCCAATATCCGTTGGGGCCTGCTCTATGGCGTCCTGCTCTGTAATGCGCGTGCCATGGGTGAATTCGGCGCCGTGTCGGTCGTCTCCGGCCATATCAGGGGGGAGACCAACACCATGCCCCTGCATGTGGAAATCCTCTACAACGAGTACAATTTTGTGGCGGCCTTCGCCGTCGCCTCGCTGCTGGCCATCCTGGCCCTGGTGACCCTTGTTGCCAAGTCGCTGCTGGAATGGCGCCATGGCGCCGAACTGGCCGCCACTGCCCGCCGCCATTGATGGGAACAAGCCCATGAGCATCAATATCAAAAACCTGACCAAGCGTTTCGGCGGCTTTGCAGCTGTAGACGGGATCGATCTGGACATTCAGTCCGGGGAACTGATGGCCCTGCTGGGTCCGTCCGGCTCTGGCAAGACCACGTTGCTGCGCATGATCGGCGGTCTGGATTACGCCGACGAGGGGACGCTGCTGATCGAGGGGCAGGACGCCACCCTTTCAGAGCCGCACGCCCGTCGCGTCGGCTTCGTGTTCCAGCACTATGCCCTGTTCCGGCACATGAGCGTGTTTGAGAATGTCGCCTTTGGTCTGCGCGTGTCCCGCCGCAAGCCCAAAGTCTCCGAAGAGGATATCCGCCGCCGGGTGACCAACCTGCTGGAACTGGTGCAACTGGCGCCCCTGTCCGGTCGCTATCCCAACCAATTGTCTGGGGGGCAGCGGCAGCGCGTGGCCCTGGCCCGGGCATTGGCCACGGAACCACGTGTGCTGCTGCTGGATGAACCGTTCGGCGCGCTGGACGCCAAGGTTCGCAAGGAACTGCGTCGCTGGCTGCGCGACATCCACAAGGGCATGGGCGTGACCACGGTGTTTGTGACCCATGACCAGGAAGAGGCGCTGGAACTGGCTGACCGTGTCGCCATCCTGAACAAGGGACGCATCGAACAGGTGGGCACGCCAGCCGAAGTCTATGACAACCCGGCTTCAGCCTTTGTCTGCGACTTTCTGGGCGGCGGCACCCGCCTGGAGTGTGTGGTGGCCGATGGCGCCGCGCTCATCGCGGGTGCGCGGGTGCCGGTGGTGAACCAACTGCCCCCGCCAGGGCCGGCCACGGCCTATATCCGTGCCCATGATATTGACTTGGCCGAACCGGGAGAACCCGGCACCCTGTCCGCGACCATCCGCCTGATCCAGCCCGTGGGACCGCAACTGCGGCTGGATCTGACCCTGGATGGACGGATGGTGGAGGCTGTCCTGGACCGGCACGCCACCACAACGCCCTTGTCGCCAGGGCAGGCCGTCTCCTTGCGCCTGCGCCGGGCCAATGTCTATGGTCACTGATCGCGCCTTCCGTCGGTCAAGCAGAAATGGCGGCCATCCGCACGATGGCCGCCATTTGCATTTTCGAGCCTACGCTCCTACCGGTCAAAGTTATTGATCGTTGGCATCCTTGCCAACTGGCGCCGTCGCAGCCCGTGCCGCCGAAGTCCGTAAAATCCGACAGGTCCGAATATACGGGCACGGGCATCATACCGACGGTCAAAATTCTTGACCGTCGGTATGGCGGCGACCGCCGCCGCGCGCCACGTGGCGCGTAGCCAAGCCCATGGATATGGGCGCCGGCGATTGAGGGCAGGAAAGATTGACCAACGGTCAAGATTTCATGCCGCCGGTATCAGTGGGCGTTGGCCTGCTGAAATGCGGCTTTCTGCTCGGGGCTCGCTTCGCGCTGGTGCTTGGCCTTCCATTCCTCATAGGGCATGCCATAGATCCGTTCCCGCGCCGCGGCGTCACTGATCTCCACCCCGCGTTCCGTTGCAGCGGCCCTGTACCATTTGGACAGGCAGTTGCGGCAAAAGCCCGCCAGATTCATCAGGTCGATATTCTGCACGTCGGTACGGGCCTGCAGATGAGCCACCAGATGGCGGAACGCCGCCGCCTCAAGCTCCGTGCGGGTCTGGTCATCCATGGTCGGGTTTCCTCCGGAATCAGGGGGCAATCATGCCAATCCCTCTGGTTTATCCCAGTCCGGTTTTAAAGGAAACCATCTAAAATTTTAGGTTATTGTAAGTGATCACTTTTTCTATTGAAGCAATCGTCAAGCCATGTATCAATAGCTTCAAGATCAAAATTCCTATCCAAAAGTATCGTCAGCAGAACGACCAACCACAGCATCCAAGGAGATCTCATGGTCATCGACATGCGTACGCGCCTGCCACATGGGCATATTTCCAATCACGCGGCCACAATCAGCTTCCACGCCCAGCAGTTGAACCGCAGTGCCGCGGAATTGACAGCGGCCCTTGAAGCGCTTCAGGCGCTGGATATGGGCGCATTGTTGGCGGAGTTCGAGGCCAGCCACTGACCATAGGGCGCGGAATTTCTGACAAAGGCCCGGCACCACCGATGGTGGCCGGGCTTTTTGTTGCCAACATGTCTCCATGCACAGGATTTTTTGGAACAAGCGTTTAAATGCCTCTGGAAAGCGACGATGGGAAGCCCCAAACTATACGCATTCGAGCCATAACAAAAACGCTTGGGAGGAAAATTCGAATGCTTGCTGGGTTGATGATGGATCGGCCGCTGCTGACCACCGGGCTGCTTCGGCACGCGGCCCTGAATTACGGGGACCAGGAAATCACCTCGCGCTTCGCGGTGGAAGGCTCGCATCGTTATAGCTGGCGGGACGCTTGGCATCGCGCGGCACAATTGGCGCACGCCTTGGATATGCTGGGGGTGAAGCCTGGCGACCGGGTCGGTACGCTGGCCTGGAACGACCATCGTCACCTGGAGCTGTATTACGGCCTGCCAGGGATCGGTGCCGTGTGCCACACCATCAATCCCCGCCTGTTCCCGGACCAGATCACCTATATCATCAATCATGCTGAGGATCGGTTCCTGTTCATCGACCCCATGTTCCTGCCCTTGGTTGAGAAGCTGTGGCCGGCCCTCAGCCAGGTGGAAGGCGTGATTGTCATGACCCGGCCAGACCTGATGCCGGCCAGCAGCAGCATTCCCAACCTGCTTTGTTATGAGACATTGATCGCTGAACGGCCCGACACCTATGACTGGCCGGAACTGGATGAGAATACGGCCTGTGGCCTTTGTTACACCTCCGGTACGACGGGCAATCCCAAGGGTGTGCTTTATTCACACCGGTCGTCGGTCCTGCACGCTTATGGCGTGTTGACGGCGCCGGGGCTGGATGTTCGGGCCGCGTCGACCATTCTGGTGGTGGTGCCGCTGTTCCATGCCAATGCCTGGGGCTATCCCTATGCCGCTGCGATTGTGGGGGCCAAGATGGTGCTGCCCGGCCCCCGGCTGGACGGCAAGAGTGTTTATGAACTGATGGAGCAGGAACAGGTCACCATCTCCTCGGGCGTGCCGACGGTGTGGCTGGGCCTGCTGGCGCATCTGCGCAGCACGGGGGTCAGGTTCAGCAGCCTGAAGAGTGTGACCGTCGGCGGTTCCGCCCTGCCGCGCGCCATGCTGGAAGAATTCGAACTGACCCACGGCGTGGCCTGTGTTCAGGGCTGGGGCATGACCGAACTGTCGCCGGTCGGCAGTGTCGGCGCCCTGTCGCAGGCGGAGGCGCGGCTGCCCATCGAACAGCAGCATGATGCCAAGATGCGGGCTGGTCGTCCGCTCTATGGGGTGGAAATGCGCGTCATCGGGCCTGACGGCCGGGATCAACCGCGGGATGGTACATCCTACGGCGAGTTGGTCGTGCGCGGCCCCTGGATCACCCGCGGCTATTACCGGGATGAAAAGGCGAATGAAGGCGCCTTTACGCCCGATGGCTGGTTCAAGACCGGGGACGTCGCGGTGATCAGCGCCGATGGCGCCATGAGCATCGTTGATCGCGCCAAGGATGTGATCAAATCCGGAGGCGAATGGATCAGTTCCATTGATCTGGAGAACGCGGCCATGGGGCATCCGTCGGTTCAGGAGGCGGCGGTGATCGGTGTGCCGCATCCCCGCTGGGTAGAACGGCCGCTGCTGGTCATTGTGCCCCGGGCCGGGCATACGCCCAACAAGGATGGGCTGATGCGCCATCTGGAGGGAGAGGTGGCAAAATGGTGGCTGCCGGACGACATTGTCTTTGTATCCGAACTGCCGCACACCGCCACCGGCAAGCTTCTGAAAACGGAATTACGCAAGCGTTTCCTGAACCATCCGCTGCCAACGGCGGGGGCGGCTGCGGAATAGGGCTGTGCCGGCGCGAGCCATGACGTGAAGCAATTCACAGGGTCCCCGGTGCCCCCCGCCTCTATCCTGGATGCCGGATGCAACCCAGGATCGTCGTGTCATGAGCCAAGACCCCATAGCCGCCCTGATCGAAAATTTTGCCGGGATGCAGGCGCGTGTGGCCGGTGGCGGCGACCGTAGCGCATTGCGTCAGATCGTCGGAGCCGACGCAATGCAGATGCTGGCGGGGGTACCGGCATCCGCCCGCGCCTTGCTGGTCGGCGCCCAGGTGGAAGGCCGGCTGCCGGCATTGATGCGGGGTCACCCGCTGGCCACCACCTTGCTGCTGTCGCAGGCGGGGCGTGTCATTGGCATGCTGGTGCTGGACTGGCCGCCAGCCGGCCCCGTCACCCTTCTGGATATGAACATATTGCCCGACCTGCGGCGGCAGGGGCATGGGACCCGCGTGCTCTCGGCATTCTGTGCTGTGGCGGACCGCTTCAGCCGGCCCGCGCGGATATGCTTGTTTTATGACAACCCCGCGCACAGGCTGCTGGATCGGACCGGATTTGTTAAGGTGGGCGGGACGGCCACAGATATTGTCAGAGAGCGCGCCCCGATATCAGCCGTTTGACCGGTTAAGATCGGACTTGTACCAGGGGCATCAATCAGAGCGGTTTTCGGCTGACCAGAAACAGCACCGGCGGCGACTGCCGCCGCGCTGCACATGCGGCGCGCCCGAGCCTGCGGATGCAGGTGCCGGCGATTGACGGCCAGGAAAGATTGACCAGCGGTCAGGATTTCGTGCCGCTGGTCCAAAACAAAGCCGCTTTCAATAGGCTCTGTTTGTCACAGGCCGTAAACCATATTTCAACTGTTGGCAGCCTAAATGGGGTTATGCCAACCCTATTGTTTCCTGTCGGACGCGGGCGGGAAAAAGACGTGGAGTTTCGGGGGACATGAATCCGACCATCCAGTATCTGCGCCGGTTGAGCCCCAAGGATTTCGCCGCTTTCGGCGTCAATGATCTGGCCTATGTGAAGCCTACCCAGACGGAAGGCAAGCCCGCCTATGCCATCCATGCCGCCGACGGCACGATCCTGACGGTGGTGGAGCGGCAGGACGTCGCCTTCGCCACGGTGCGGCAACATGATATGGAACCCCTAAGTCTGCAATAATGGCGGGCCCAACGTGTGGCTTGCACCTTCGGTCATAATTGATGACCAAAGGTAAGGCGGCGACTACCGCCGCGCGCCCCCCACGTGGCGCGCCAGAGACAAGTTATACAGGCGTCGCTGTTATTATTTCATACGCGCAATGGTGCCGGTGGTGCTCTGCCCATCGGTCAGTTCGGCCAGCACGACGCGGCCGCCCCAGCCCAGAACCTCCCGGGCACCCACCACATTCTCGACACTATAGTCCGCCCCCTTCACCAGGATGTCGGGGCGCAGGGCCTTGATCAGGGCCAGTGGTGTATCGTCCGCGAACGTCACCACCAGATCGACATCGCCCAGCGCCGACAGGACAGTGGCGCGTGCCGTTTCATTCTGTACCGGGCGTGTGGGGCCCTTCAGGCGCCGGACACTGTCATCGCTGTTTAAGCCCAGGACCAGCCGGTCGCAGTGCGCCCTTGCCTGGGCAATCAGGCTGACATGACCGGGATGCAACAGGTCGAAGCAACCATTAGTGAAGCCGACACGCAGTCCCTGCCGGTGCCATCGTTCCACCTGCTCCACGGCCTGGTCCAGCGTCACCCGCTTCGATCCCGGCCCCGTGGCGATGGCAAGACCGGCCGCGTCACGCAGTTCACCGCACCGCACCGTCGCTGTCCCGACCTTGGCCACCACAATGCCAGCGGCGATATTGGCCAAGGTGGCCGCTTCAACCAGGTCGGCGCCGGCGGCAATGGCAGCAGCCAGAACAGCGACCACAGTATCACCGGCACCGGATACGTCGAACACCTCACGGGCCTGCGCCCGCAGATGGGTAACGGGCCCCTCGGCCGATACCACGCTCATGCCCTGTTCACTGCGCGTCACAATGACGGCCCCGATACCGTGATCACCGGCCAGAGCGCGGGCGGCAGCGGCCACGCCGGCATCATCGCGCGGCAGGGTGCCCGTCGCGTCCGCCAGTTCCTTTGCATTGGGGGTGACACAGAAAGCGCCCCGATACCGATGATAGTCACGCCCCTTGGGGTCGACCAGCACCCGCACACCCGCCGCCCGCGCCAGATCAATCAAGGCCGCCGTCACGTCCGCCGTCAGGACGCCCTTGCCATAATCCGACAAGACCAGC
The DNA here is from genome assembly GCA_027483805.1 of Azospirillum sp. Lineage (GTDB taxonomy): Bacteria > Pseudomonadota > Alphaproteobacteria > Azospirillales > Azospirillaceae > Niveispirillum. The sequence goes on from JAIXTS010000159.1 coordinate 9,207, forward strand.
ACCCCGGCACCAGGCAGCAGCGTCGCCGCCGCCGCCAGCAACCGCGCGGCGGTGGCGTCATCCAGGGGCGAATCGGTCTCCGCGTCGGCGCGGAGCAACTGCTGCCCCCCGGCGATAAATCGTGTCTTGGTGGTGGTGGGTCGATCCGGCACGCACAGCAACCCATCGGCCCGGCCATTCAGCGTCCTGACCAGATGGGAAAGCTCACGCCCCGCATCATCATCGCCAATGACCGCAACCAGATCGGTTCCCACGCCCAGCGCCGCCAGATTGGCCACGACATTGCCCGCGCCACCCGGCATCGCACTTTCCCGCTGTATCCGCAGTACAGGGATGGGCGCCTCCGGCGATACCCTGTCCACCCGACCGTGGACGAACCGGTCAAGCATGACATCCCCCACCACCAGGATGCGGGAACCGGAAAGCGCGTCGATCAGGCTGTGAAGGTCGGTCATGAGCCAGTCGGATAAACGAAATGGGGAGCGGCAGGATAGCCGCCCCCC
>JAIXTS010000481.1 GCA_027483805.1 Azospirillum sp.
CGTATCGCCGATGGACGGGATGATATGCGGATAGTGCACATAATCGTCCGCACTGATCGGCACCTCGACCGGCACCAGCCGCCGGTCAAATACGCAGACCTGATTATCCTGATAGAGGACCTGTGACTCATGCCAGCGCCGCAGGCGGGGAAAGGGGCCGATGGCCAGATCAATCCCCCCTTCGTCCAGCCCTTCCAGCGTGTCCAGGGGCGACAGGGTCTTCACCAGGATCGATACGCGCAACTGAGCGGCCTCCTGAATCACGCCGGGCAGCAGCAGCGCCAGAAGACTGTCTATTGCGGCGATGGTGAAGGTTTTTTCCTCCCGCTCCGCGCTGAATTCCTCTTCAACCGTCAATGCCGTGGCCGCGCCCAGCAGCACCTCCCGCAGCGGCGCGGCCAGCCGCTGTGCGCGGGGGGTGGGTTCCATCTGGTTCCCGGTGCGCACGAACAGCGGATCGCCGATCAGGGTGCGCAGCCGCGACAGCGAATGGCTGACCGCCGACTGGCTGACGCCCAGCAACTCCGCCGCGCGCGAGACATTGCGCGCCTCGATCAGCGCGTCGAAGACCTTGAGGAGGTTCAGGTCCAGCGCGGGACTATGAATTGGCTTCATGGCGATATGTGATCCCAGCGGCTTGTTAAGCGACTTCCTGACAGTATTAATCCATATGTCCCAGCGACCCACCCGCCGTCCAGCACCAGATGCGACGGGTCGGTCAATTTACTTGGAATTAGTCTAATTCTAGAAAGTGAGGGTGGTCATGTTCGACGCCAATCTCGCCGCGGTGTATCCCGACCTGTCCCAGGCGCTGCGTACCGGCCTGCGGGTCCTGCATTTTGTCGGCCTCGTCCTGGGTCTGGGCAGCGCCACATTGCTGGACGTTTTCCTGTTCCGCTCGCGGCGCCAGCCGGTCACGCCGGACTTGGCGAAACTGGCCGAAACGGCGGGCTCCCTCGTATCGGCCGGGCTGGCGGTTCTCTGGGTTACCGGGCTGGGTTTCCTGATTTACTATGCCGCCTTCGATCCGCCGCGCCTGGAAAACCCTAAGGTCTGGGCCAAGGTCGCCATTGTGTTGGTCCTGTCCATCAACGGGATTTTTATTCATGCGGTGGCTCTGCCGCAATTGCGGGCCAGTGTCGGGCGGGTGTTCCTGTCCAGCCTGTCGCCGGTGCGGCAATATCTTTTCTTGTCGATCGGTATGGTCTCGGCCGTATCCTGGTATGGCGCAATGCTTCTGGGGGCGGTCCCGCAACTGAATTTTGTTGTGCCGGCCCAGATGATCCTGGCCCTCTATGGCCTGGTGCTGTTTTGCGGCGTCTGCGTGGCCACCATGCTGGTCACGCCCCCCCATGACAAGGACCTGCCGATCTCCGGGCAGACGAACGCACCCCTGTGACACCGACGGTCAAAATTTCGTGCCGCCGATACAACTCTGGCCATAAAAAAAGGGACGGCCCCGGCGGACCGTCCCTTGCTTCTTGAAGCTGGCGGGCCTTTACCAGACCTTGCAGGCCTTGTCCCCGCGCACCATGGCGTCGGTGGGTTTGCAGCTGAAGGCCTTGGCGAATTCCGGCATGTTCGACAAGGTGCCGTTCACGCGGTATTCGGGCAGGGAATGCACGCCGGTCTGCGCCTGCAACCGGCGGAATTCCGGCCGCTCCTGCGCACACCAGACATTGGCCCAGCCATAGAAGAAGCGCTGCTCGGCCGACAGGCCGCCGATCTTCTTCTTCATGCCGGCCTCACCCAGCCGGCGCTTCAGCGCGTCCAGCGCCACCGGCAGGCCGCCATTGTCGGCAGTATTCTCGCCCAGGGTCTGCTTGCCGTTCAGGTTCACGCCCTCCACGGCCTGGAAGCCGGAATACTGGTCCACCAGACATTGCGCGCGCTCGGTAAAGCGCTTGGCGTCATCCGCGGTCCACCAGTCGGCCAGATTGCCGTCGCCGGAGAATTTGCGGCCCTGATCATCGAAACCATGGATGATCTCATGCCCGATGACGCCGCCGATAGCCCCGTAATTATAGGCGTCATCGGCCGTGAAATCGAAGAAGGGCGGCTGCAAGATGCCGGCCGGGAAGTTGATATTGTTCTGCTGGGGTGAGTAATAGGCGTTCACCGTCGGCGGTGTCATGCCCCATTCCGAACTGTCGCGCGGCTGGCCGATGCGCGACAGTTGCCGGCGCTGTTCAAACGCTTCCGACCGCGCGACATTGCCCAGCAGATCGCCCTTGGAGATGGTCAGGGTCGAATAATCGCGCCAATTGTCGGGATAGCCGATCTTGTTGGGCATATTGGCCAGCTTTTCATGCGCCTTGGCCTTGGTCTCCGGGCTCATCCAGTCCAGGTTGCTGATCCGGTCCTTCAAGGCGGCCTGCACATCGCCGACCATGGTCAGCATGCGCTTCTTGTGTTCCGGCCCGAACGCCTTCTCCACGAAATACTTGCCCAGATCTTCGCCCAGCGCATTGTCCGTGGCGGCGACACAGCGTTTCCAGCGCGGGCGCTGTTCCTTGGTGCCGTTCAGGGTGCGGCCGTAAAAATTGAACGCCTCCTCGCTGAACGCCATGGGCAGCCATTGCGCATTGGCGCGCAGCGTGTGCCAGGTCAGATAGGTCTTGATATCGTCCAGGCTGGCCTGGGACAGCTTGGCGTTCAGCGCCTCGAAAAATTTCGGCTGGCCGACATTCATCTCGGTGAAGGCCGGCGCGCCGATGGCCGCCAGATAGGCATTCCAGTCGATTGCCGGCACAGACTTGGCGAAATCGGCCAGCACGGTCGGGTTGTTCTGCTTCTGCGGATCGCGGCGCTCCAGGCGGGTCATCGACGCCTCGGCCAGCGCCGTTTCAAAAGCCATCACGGCATCGGCCTTGGCTTTGGCGGCGTCCGGCGCCGTGCCGGCCAGCTCGAACATCCGCGCTACATGCGCGACATAGGCGGCGCGCTGTTCTTTGGATCTGGCGTCATCCTTGAAATAGAAATCGCGGTCGGGCAGGCCCAGGCCGCCCTGGCCGGCCGCCGCGATGGTCTGCACCGCGTCGCTGAATTTCTGCATGCGGCCAAAGCCGAACAGTGCATTCACCCCCTGGTCATGCAGATAGCCGATAACGGCGCCCAGATCCTTGCGGTCCGTCAGGCCGTTGATCCGGTTCAGCATCAGCGACAGCGGCGCCAGACCCTTGGCATCCACGCCGGCCTCGTCCATGCAGGCGGCATAAAAATCGGCGATGCGCGCCGTCTTTGCGTCCGGCTTGGCGACGGCCTCATCCAGGATCTGGCGCAGCAGGGTCAGGTTCTTGTCGCCCAGCACATTGAAGTTGCCCCAGCGTGCCTGGTCGTCCGGGATCGGGTTTTCGCGCTTCCACACGCCACAGGCATGCAGGAAGAAATTATCGCAAGGGGAGACGGTGTCGTCCAGCACCGGCAGGCCGGGTGCCGGCGGCTTGCCGGCCTTGGCGGCGGCGGGGGCCATCTGGGCCACCTGCACGTCTGTGTCCGCCAGGGCTGTGCCCGACAGCACGAATGTCAATCCCAACGCCAGCAGGCTGCTGGCGCCCAACCCGATCCGTTTCATCATCACGACCCTTGTTTTTGATCTATGTGCAGGATGCTGCCCTTGGGGGGCCTGTTGTTTATGCCGGCCAAATTATCACGGCTGCCGGTATGGTTCCGTCACTGCTTTGTAACTTATGCGTAAATGCGTGTTGCGCAATGGTTGCGCCATGAAAAAAGGGGGCGGCCAGACGGGCCGCCCCCTCTGTTCTGATCATGGCGGGATCACCACACCTTACAGGCCTTGTCCCCACGGACCATCTTGTCGGTGGGCTGGCAGTTAAAGGCCTTGGCGAATTCCGGCATGTTGGCGACGGTGCCGTTCACGCGGTGGCGCGGGGCCGAATGCGGGTCGGTCTGGGCGCGCAGCCGCTCATTCTCCGGCTTGGACGATGAACACCAGACGCTGGCCCAGCCATAGAACAGCTTCTGTTCGGCGGTCACGCCATTGGCGTCCTTGCGGGCCAGCGCCGCGTCCCCGCCTGCGCGGTTCTTCAGCGCCAGCAGCGCCAGACGCAGGCCCCCATTATCGGCGGTATTCTCGCCCAGCGTCAGCTTGCCATTCTGGTTGGTGTCGCCCGCCACCTGATAGGACCCATACTGGTCCACCAGACACTGGGCCTTGGCCTCGAACTTGTGGCCGTCTTCTTCCGTCCACCAATCCTTCAGATTGCCGGCGGCGTCGAAGGCGCGGCCTTCATCATCGAACCCGTGCGTCATCTCATGGCCGATCACGGCCCCGATGGCGCCATAGTTCAAGCCGTCATCCGCCTTGAAGTCAAAGAAGGGGGGCTGCAGGATGCCGGCGGGGAAGTTGATATTGTTCTGGCTGGGATCGTAATAGGCGTTCACGGTCGGCGGCGTCATGAACCATTCGTTCTTGTCCACCTTCTGGCCGATCTTAGCCAGTTGATAGCCGTTCTCGAACCGGGCTGACCGGAACTGGTTGCCGACCAGATCATCCTTCCTGACCTCCAGCGCCGTGTAATCGCGCCATGTCTCCGGATAGCCGATCTTCTGCGCCATGGCGGACAGCTTCTCCAGGGCCTTGACCTTGGTCTCGTCGCTCATCCAGTCCAGTTGCTTGATATCTTCGGCATAGGCCGTGCGCAGATCGTCCAGCATGACCAGCATGCGCTTCTTGTGTTCCGGCCCAAAGGCGGCTTCGACGAAATGCTTGCCCAGATCTTCGCCCAGGGCGCCGTCGGCGGCACTGGTGCAGCGCTTCCAGCGTGGCCGGTTCTCGGCGGCACCCGACATTGTCTTGCCATAGAAGCCGAAATTCTCGTCCACAAAGCCCTTGGACAGCCAGGGCGCGGTCGCGCGCAGGGACTGCCAGGCAAGGTAGGTCTTGATATCGTCCAGGCTGGTTTCGGCCAGGGCCTTGTCCAGGCTGGTGAAGAAACCCGGATCATTGACATTCATGTCGGTGAAGGCGGGCGCGCCGACCTCACGGACATAGGATGCGAAATCGACACCCTTGGCGCTGCCGCTGAAGGCGGCAAAGCTGGTGGGGTTGTTCAGCTTGGCCGTATCGCGGCGATCCACCTTGCTCATGGTGCCGCTGGCCAGCCTGGTCTCAAACGCCATGACCGCGGCGGCCTTCTTGTCCGCCGCCTCGGCGCTGTCGCCGGCCAGCACAAAAATGGCGGCCACATGCTTCACATAGGCGTCGCGCAGCGTGGTGGAGCGCTCGTCATCCTTGAAATAATAGTCGCGGTCGGGCAGGCCCAGGCCGCCCTGGTCGAAGGCGGCAATGGTATCTTCGGCCTTGGCAAAGCTCTGCTGTGCGCCAAAGCCGAACAGGGCATTGACGCCGGCATTGTGCAGGGTCGCAATCAGGGCGCCCAGGGCCGCCTTGTCCTTGACGGCGGCGATCTGGTCCAAAAGCGGCTTGACCGGGGTCACCCCGGCGGCATCGGCGGCGGCCTCGTCCATACACGCGGCATAGAAGGCGCCGATCTTGGCGGTGCCCGCCTCATTACCCTTGGCGGCCTTTTCCAGGATGTCGTGCAGCAGGTTCTGGTTGCGCTGCTGCAACTCATCAAAGGTGCCCCAGCGCGACCGGTCGGCCGGAATGGGGTTGGCCTTGATCCACGGCCCGCAGGCATGAAGGAAAAAATCATCGCAGGGGCTGACCTCTTGATCGAGGACCAGCTTCATCTTGGCGGCTTCCGCCGCGTCCTTTTCCTGCTGCTGGGATTTGAAGCTGTAATAGCTGCCGACACCGATGGCCGCGACGGCCAACAGCGATACGGTCAGGAACAAGCCTTTGCTTGCCATGTGGGGTCCCCCGTCTGATCGACGATATGTGTTGAGGCGCCGCCTTCGCGGGCGGTCTGTTTATGCGGGCGACCCTAGCACCGCGTCCGACCCATCGCGAAGGTCGGCATGTAACGGAATTGTTACAGCAGCCAGAACCGCGCCGCCGGGCAACAGCGACAGGTTGGCGTGCAAGAGATCGGCGACAGCCCCCTCCGTCCGCCGCTGACGGGGAAGGGTTTGCAGCAGCGATTGCTGTGCCTTTTCGGCCTCCAGCTCCGCTGCCTTCACCTGCATACGCAGCGACTCCGTATCCTGGTCGGGTGCCGGCCGCGGCCCCGTCTTCAACCGCCGCCGCACGGCCCGCAGCGGCCAGACCACCTCTTCCCGCCAGGGGCCGACAGCCGCCTCCGCTTCCGCCACCTCTTCCGCCGTCAGATCATGCCCCTGCACGGCCAGCCACACGGCCCAGAGCAGCAGATTAACATCGGCCCCCTGGCTGTCCTGCGCCGTCAGACAGGCCGTCGCCACACCGGGCGCGGCGTAGAGCGAGAGCGAGAAGGACCAGAGATCGGGTGCGGGGCCGCTCACGCATCCCCCACATAAATCCCCAAGCCCCGCGCCGTCTTCACCAGCGTTCCGTCAATATCCACCGCCGCATAGGTGGCGATGGCATCCTCGATGGGGATGTCGATGACACGTCGGTTGGACCAGGCGACCAGGCGGTCGCTCTTGCCCTCGGCCAGCAGATCAACGGCTGCCACCCCGAAGGCGGACGCCAGCACCCGGTCATTATGCCCCGGCGGGCAGCCGCGCTGCACATGGCCCAGGACGGTGACGCGGGTTTCGGCCCCCGTGGCTTCGGCAATCAGATGGCCGATATAATTGCCGATGCCGCCATAGCGTTTCTGCCCGTCGCTGAATTCCTGCTGGGCCTTCACGCCCTCCATGGTCTTCACCGCCTCCGACACGACGACCAGGGCAAAATTGCGCCCGCCCGCCTGGACCCGTTTGATCTTGTCGGCTACACCGGCCACCGACCAGGGCAGTTCCGGCAGCAGGATGACATCGGCCCCGCCGGCAATGCCCGCCGACAGGGCGATATGGCCGGCATCGCGGCCCATGACCTCCAGCACCATGACCCGGTCATGGCTGGCGGCGGTGGGTTGCAGCCGGTCCAGCGCCTCTGTCGCCACCGCCACGGCCGTGTCGAAGCCCACCGACATTTCGGTGATGCCCAGATCATTGTCGATGGTCTTGGGGATGCCGATCAGCTTGATGCCGCCAATGCGGGCCAGCTTGCGCAGGATGGCCATGGACCCGTCGCCGCCGATGCCGATCAGGCTGTCCACGCCCAGTTCGCGCAGGCCCCCGATGATCTCCTGGCTGCGATCCTTCCGGGACCCGTCGGCCATGGGATAGGCAAAGGGATCGCCCTTGTTGGTGGTGCCCAGGATGGTGCCGCCCTGGCGCATCATGGCGCCATCGACACGGTTCAGGTCCAGATTGACATAGCGGACGGGGCGGGCCAGCAGTCCCTGGGTCCCATCCTCAATCCCCACCACCTCCCATCCATAATGGGCGGCGCGATGGACGGCGGCGCGGATGACGGCGTTCAGGCCGGCACAGTCGCCGCCACTGGTCAGGATGCCGATACGCTTGGCTGCGGTCATTCTTTCCCCCTGGTCTTTGCCGTTAGGGTGCCAGGATCACGCCCCAAAGGGCAAGGCCATTGAACCGCAACGAAAAAGGGGCGCCCCATTGCGGGGGCGCCCAAGGTGCAGCCGTTTCACGTCGATGGGGATCGAGGGTCAAGCGGCTGGGCCGAACCACATGCTGTCGAGCTTGCCGTCAGGCGTGACCAGGACCCACCAGTCGCGGACACCCTTTTCATAGGTGGCGCGATAGACGTCCATGCCGCCCGCATCCACGCGCCGGAACTCCAGGCCCTTCAATTCACCCAGCGGCAGCATCTCCTTCTGGATCTTGGGCAGGACCGCGATCACGCCATCGGCGCGGTCGGCGACGATGCTGTCACGGTCGATCTTGCCGGCCTTGATCTGGGCGATATGGGCGCGCAGGGCGGTCTCGCTGCCGGGCAGGGGCTTGTTCCCTTTGACCCGGTCGGCCAGCGCCGTTTCCAGGGCCTTGCCGGTGGCATCGTCGATGCGCGGGGCCGGCAGTTCATGGCCGTTCTGGTGCAGCACCACACCCGTCACCTTGCCCGCCGCATCCATCTGGAAACTGCCCTGCATGGGCATGTCCTTGGAGAAGAACTTGGTCGGGCTTTCGGGCAGGAACTCCATCGGGTTCTGACCGATGACATTGGCCATGAAGCGGTCGCCATCGCGATAGACCTTGATGGGCCGGGCCTTGGCGAAGGGCATCTCGTAATAGCCCACGAACTTGTCATAGGCTGCCGGGTCCATGGTGATGGCTTTGCGCGGCTTCTGCTGTTCGGCCATGCGTTCGGCCACCATGGGATCGACCTTGTCGACGCCGGTTGTGCCGGCGGTGGCCATCGCCGCCGGGGCCAGCACCGCCAGAACAAGCGCCCAGCGCCGGGCATTCATGCGCAGCGGCAAAGCCCCGCCTCGCAGGATACGGTCAACGCGGGCGGCAATTGTGGCGGGGCGGGCCATGGCCAGACCGGCGGGCAGGCGGTTGGCCTTGGCCGCCATCTCCACCAGGATTTCTGCGTAATTCAAGCGATCCTCCATCTGTTCAAGAGCGTCGGTATCGCTGTTGGCCTCGGCAAGCTCAGCGAGATGATTATTGAGCCACCAGGCGGCCGGGCTGAACCAGAAGACGGCCCGGTGAAAGGTGGCGAGAAGCAGCGTGTAATAATCACCCCGTTCAACATGCGAGGTTTCGTGCGCCAGGACGGCCCGGCGTTTCGCATCCGTCCAGTGGCCATGATCGGGCGGCAGCAGGACCGTCCCGGCGATGGTCAGCGGCACCGTGATCCGGTCGGACACCCGCACATCGCAGCCCCCCGTCCAGGCGGCGGACAGCCGCATCGCGGCGTTGCGCAGCCGCAGACTGACCAACGCCCCCGCCGCCAGACGCAGCAGCATCGCAGTCGTCACGGCCAGGTAGAGCGTCAATCCCAGGGCCTGCCAATTCACCCTGGCGAACCGGTCGATCTCCACGGAACCGGCCGCTGCCGCCGCCGCCGGGCTGGTCCCCACCAGCTCAACCACGGGCCGCAGCCACAGCCGGATGCCGTCCATCGGCACCACCAGCGTATCTGCCGGGGCCAGCCGCATCAGGATCGGCATGATCAGTGAAAACCCAAGGACCCCGACCCAGACGGCCATCTGTGTGAACGGGTTGGCGACACGCAGCAGGCGCAACGCCCCCCAGGCCAGACCCATCAGCACGGCCGACCGCAGGGCCGCCTCCAGCAGCAATGACAGCATCATTTCTCCTTTCGGCGGGCTTTCTCGATCTTCTCGGCCAGGGCCTGCAGCTGTTCGGGCGACAGCATGTCGGTCTCGACCATGCCGACCACCACATCCTCCGCTGATCCGCCACAGAACCAGTCGACGATGCGTTTCACGGCACGCGCGGCCACCCGATCGCGCCCTTCCGCTGCGCGATAGATGAAGGTCCGGCCCTCAACGTCATGGGTGAGATATCCCTTCTCCTCCAGACGTTTCAGGACGGTGCGGACGGTGGACTCCTTCAACGGGCGGCTGAGCATTTCTCGCACCGCATCGGCATTGACGGGCCCGCGCCGCCAGACTAGGTCCATGATCTCTCTTTCAAGATCGCCCAGGTCCGACGGATTGTGATCTTGCGTAGTGCTATCGTTCATAGTGCTACAGTCTGTAGCATTACGGAGTGTCGTTGGCAAGGCGGAATCCGTTGAGGTCCGTCAAGGATGCGTTTGCGTCGGTCAGGTCGAGCCGCAGGCGATCCCTGACAGCATTGGATTAAAAGCCTTTTCGGTCAGGGCGAGGCTGGACGCCTCGACCTGACCGACGGTGCTATGTCCGGTCCGATACGAAGCGCCAGCCCGTCTCGGCTGCCGCCCGCGCCACTTCGCCATAGGCCAAGGCCTTGCGGTCGGCGGCATTGCCGGCCAGGGCACGGGCATAGACGCCCTGACAGATGGCGGCGATGCGGAAAAAGGCGAAGGCCAGGTAATAGGGCCAGTCGGGAATGCCGGCCCGCCCGGTGCGGCGGCAATAGGCCGCGACATAATCGGCTTCCCCAGGGATGCCCGATCCCATCAGGTCCAGGCCCACCAGGCCCGGAAACTGTTTGATGCCCGCCGGCAGGTGATAGGCCATGCAATTATAGGCCAGGTCGGACAGGGGATGCCCCAGGGTCGCCAGTTCCCAATCCAGGATGGCGACGACCCGGGGGTCCGTCTTGTGCAGCATCAGATTGCCCAGACGGAAATCACCATGGGCAATGGTGGTCTCATCGCCCGCCGGCACGGCCCGCGGCAGCCATGCCATCAGCCGGTCCATGGCGGGAATGTCGCTGTCGCCCTTGGTCGCCACGAACTGTTTCGACCAGCGTTCGACCTGCCGCAGGATATACTGGTCCGGCTTGCCAAAATCGCCCAGACCGGCTGCCCGCCAGTCGACGCTGTGCAGGGCGGCCAGCGTCTCGTTCATGCTGTCATAGAGGACGGCGCGCTCTTCAGGGCTGAACCCGTCCAGCGCCACATCCGACAGGATGCGCCCGTCAATATGGGCCATCACATAGAAGGGCGTGCCGATGATGCCGGCATCCTCACAATAGTGCCGGGCATCGGGCACAGGCGCGGCACTGCCGGCGAGCGCCCGCATGACGCGGAATTCCCGGTCGATCATATGGGCGCTGGGCAACAATTTGCCCGGCGGCTTCTTGCGCAGGACCAGGCGCGTGCCCGCCCCATCCGTCACCAGGAAGGTAGGGTTGGATTGCCCGCCCTGGAACTGCTGCACCGTGGCCGGCCCCTGGAACCCGTCCAGATGGGCCGACAGATAGGTGCCCAATGCCCCTTCATCAAACCGGTGCTGCGGCAGCACATCGATCAGGATGGCCGCCCCCTTGCCCTCGCTCATGCCAGCCCCCGTTACAGGATGGTGGGATCGGCGATGGTGGCACCGCCATCGGCCACCAGCAACTGCCCGGTGACAAAGGCGCCGGCGGGGGCGGCCAGCATCAGGGCGACACCGGCAATCTCTTCGGGTTTGCCGAACCGGCCCAGCGGCGCCCGGCGCATCACGGCCTTGGCAATATCGGGATTGTCGGTCAGGGCCTTGGCGAAATCCGTCTCCACGATGCCGGGCGCGATGCCGTTGACGCGGATATTGGCCCGGCCATGTTCGACGGCCAGATTGCGGACCAGGGCCGCTTCTGCCGCCTTCGACACGCCATAGGCGCCGATGACGGGATTGCCGCGCAGACCGGCGATGGAGGACAGGATGATCACCGACCCGTCCTTGCGCTCCGCCATGCCGGGGATCACCATGTTGCACAATTGCCAGGTGCTGCGCAGGTTGGACCCCATGATCTTGTCCCAGGCCTCATCGCTGACGCTGGCCAGCGGGCCATAGACGGGGTTGATGGCGGCATTGGCGACCAGGATGTCGATGCGGCCCCATTGCGCCAGCGTGGCATCGACCAGGGCCTGCAAATCCTCCTTGCGGCCGATATTGCAGGCGACCGAAATCGCCTCGCCGCCGGCGGCAATGATCTCGTCGCGCACAAGGTCGCAGGCATCGATCTTGCGCGACGAAATGACGACCTTGGCCCCGGCGCGGGCATATTCCTGGGCAATGGACTTGCCGATCCCGCGCGAGGACCCAGTGATCAGGGCCACCTTGCCGGACAGGTCGAACAGGGGATGAACGGTCATTTTCATTCTTCCTTATGGGGTTCTCACGGACCTGATATCAGCGGTCTTTCCCGACCGCTGAAGGCCGGCGGCTGCCGGCCCGGCGCCTGAGGGAACAAAAACTACTGCGCCGTCGTGCCGCCATCGACGGCGAACTCCGCCCCCGTCACGAAGGCGCTTTCATCCGACAGCAGGAACAGCACCATGTTGGCCGCATCTTCCGGCTTGCCCATGCGGCCCAGCGGGGCGGTACGCTCCAGTCGGCGGCGCATCTTTTCCGGGTCGGGGGAGACATCGATCATCTGCTGCACCATCGGCGTTTCCAGGAACGACGGGTGGATGGAGTTGCAGCGGATCGAATATTTCTGCTGCGCGCACCACATGGCGACCGACTTGGTCAGCAGCCGCACGGCCCCCTTGGCGGAACAATAGGCGGCCAGATCGGCCGCCCCCAGCAGACCCGCGACGGAGGAGACATTGACAATGGACCCGCCACCCGTCTGCTTCATGGCCTTGATGGCATATTTGCAGCCCAGGAAAGTGCTTTCCACATTCACTGAATGGACAAGGCGCCAGCCATCCAGCGTCTCATCCTCGATATTGTACAGCGACCCGCAGCCGGCATTGTTCACCAGACCGTCCAGCCGGCCATGATGCTGCACGATATGGCCGATCACCTCGACCCAGCGTTCTTCCTTGGTCACATCCTGGGCCAGGAATTCCACCCCGTCGCCCAGCTCTGCCGCCGCGGCCTCGCCGCCCGCCACATTGCGGTCGGTGATGATCACCGTGGCCCCTTCGCGCCGGGCGGCGCGGGCCGTGGCCAG
>JAIXTS010000410.1 GCA_027483805.1 Azospirillum sp.
GACAGCAATTTTTATCTGCTGTTCAACCCGGACGTGGCCAGCGCCGTCGACAAAGGCGCCATCACCAATGTCTGGGCCCATTTCGCCCTGTATGGGCAGAAGGAGGGGCGCGATCCCAACAGCCTGTTCGATACCGACTGGTATCTGAGCACCAATCCGGACGTGGCCGCCGCCGTCGCCACCGGCGGGATTGATGCCCTGACGCATTATGCGCTGTATGGGTGGAAGGAAGGACGCGATCCGTCGCGCTGGTTCGATACGGACCGCTATCTCACGGACAATGCGGATGTCGCGGCCTCCGGCATGAATCCGCTGACCCATTACCTGCGCTTCGGTTATCACGAAAGCCGCCCCCTGCATTACACGGGCGACCTGATCTGACGGGTCATGTCCTTTGTGGAAACCCCCTCTCCCCCCTGCCCTGAAATGGTCATGTCCTACTACCAACGGGGAACTACCCATTCCTTAAAGGGAGTATTAAAGTCGCTTATGATTTCCTGAAAATTGTCGGCGCATCCGGGAGAGAAACATGGCGACGGGACAGAATCTGGTGGGCACCGCCGGGAATGACACGCTGACGGGGACGTCCGGCGACGATACCATCACGGGGCTGGCCGGCTATGACAGCCTGATCGGCGGCGACGGCAATGACAGTCTGGATGGTGGGCTCGGGTTCGGCTTTGATACAATCAATGCCGGTGATGGTGATGATTGGATTACGGTCAACTGGGGCATCGTTGACGCCGGTGCCGGCAACGACACCATCATCCCGGCCGGTGGCAGCTCGGTCAGGGGTGGCGCTGGCAATGACACAATCACCGGAACCGGCGGCGACTTCTATATTACTGCGATATATGGCGATGGTGGCGATGACGTTATCACGGCCCTTTTGGCGCAGACCGTGGATGGTGGGGCCGGTAGCGATTTTCTGACTGTCAGTTATGGCACAGTCACGGGCGGGGCGGGTCAGGATCGGTTTGTTGTCCGGCCAAATGAGCCGACCGGCTATTACGGCGGCAAGCTTTCAACCGTCACAATCACCGATTTCGTCAGCGGGCCCAGCGGTGAAGTTCTTGATCTGACCAATATCCTGCCGGTGCTGACTGGTCCACGCGGTGCCAGCCCGTTCGGGACCCATCTGTGGATACAGGCCGTCGGCGGTGGCACTACACAGATCATCATCGACCGTGATGCCGCCGGCAGCCAGTATGACCGCGAGACGCTGGTGGTTCTGGACGGTGTCTTCGCCAATGATCTGGTTGCGGCCAATTTTGCCGGCGAATGGGTGCCGACGCGTGATAAGACGGTCAGCGACAATACCCAGACCGGTACCGCGGCATCGGAAACCCTGGCCGGCGGCTGGGGCAATGACACCATCGCGGGCGGCGCTGGGAACGACACCATCTCCGACGCCGCCGGCAACAATTCCCTGTCGGGCGGCGATGGCAACGATATCCTGACCGGCGGCAATGGCAATGACACGCTGTCCGGTGACGCCGGTGACGATCTGCTGATCAGCGGCCAGGGTGCCGATCAGCTGAATGGCGGCGATGGCCATGACCGGCTGATCAGCAGCGGCGCGTCCAGCACGCTGGATGGCGGTCTGGGCAATGACACGCTGGAAGCGGCCGGGTCCGGCAGCGTGCTGACCGGCGGTATCGGCGACGACACGCTGACCGCCACGGGCGGCCAATCGACCCTGCGCGGCGGCGACGGCAATGATACGCTGTCGGCCAGCAGCACCAGCCAGGTCTTCGGCGAGGCGGGTAACGACACGATCACCGGCAGCGGTGCCGCCGATGGCGGGGCGGGGGATGATGTTCTGCGTCTGACATCCGGGCAAATGACCGGCGGTGCCGGTGCCGACCGCTTTGTGCTGGATGGTGTGACCCGCCCCTATTCCGGCTCCTGGCAATATTACGGCGTACAAAGTGTCACCATCACGGATTTCAACCTGACTGGCGGTGACGTTATCGACCTGTCGGTCATCCTGCGCACCGTTTACGGCTATGAAGGGGGAAACCCGTTTGGCCGCTATCTGCGGCTTCAGCAGGAGGGGGCGGATACGCTGATCACGCTGGACCCGGATGCCGGCGGCCTGTCCTGGAACAATGCCGACCGGGGCGTGCTGGCCCGGCTTCAGAATGTGCAGGTCAGCAGCCTGACCAGCAGCCATTTCTCCCCCGGCTTCGACCTGTCGGTCCTGGCCCAGTATAACCCGCAGACCCTCAATGGCGGCGATGGCAATGACCTGCTGCGCGGCGGGCTGGGTGAGGACAGCCTGTCGGGTGGCAAGGGCGGCGACTTGCTGATCGGCGGTGGCGGCAATGATCTGCTGCGCGGGGGTGACGGTCTGGATGCCGGCTATTTCACGGCCCCGCCGGGCAATGCCACGGTGGTCAGTGTACAGCAGCGGACGGATGCGTCGGGTGCCACCTATTTCATCGTCTCCGACCATCGTGTGACAGGGGAAGGTACCGACACGCTGTATGGCGTGGAAATCGGCATCTTCAACAATACGATCCTGCCGCTGATCGCGCCACAGCGCTGGACCCCCTATCAACCCTATGAAAAGGGCCAGTTCGACAATGCCGCCTATCTGGCGCTCTATCCCGATGTGGCCCGCGCCGTGGCGGCCGGCATCCACAAAAACGGGGAAGAGCATTATCTGGCCTTTGGACGGGCGGAAAACCGCGCCTCACCGGCGGTGGAAAACGGCACGGTGGTGCTGTTCGACAGCAATTTCTACCGCCTGACCAATCCCGATGTGGATCAGGCCATCCGCAACCGCACGGTGACCGACGCCTGGACCCATTACAAACAGTTCGGGGCCAGGGAAGGCCGCGATCCGAACATCATGTTCGATGCCGACTGGTATCTGGCCAGCAATCCCGACGTGGCCACCGCCGTGGCCACGGGTGGTATCGACGCGCTGACCCATTTTGCCCTGTATGGCTGGAA
>JAIXTS010000065.1 GCA_027483805.1 Azospirillum sp.
GCTGGCCAACAAGCCGGGTCCGTTCCCCTTTTGGTATAGGCGCCCAAATTTTTTGGGTCATTGCGGATAGAATACCCATCCATAAAAGGAGTCAAGTTACATTAGGTGTACCCCCTCCATTTTCGATTGCCAAACGCCGCCGGCGCACCTGGGTTAAACCTTAGTGCCCCCCCCGGCACCCGCCGCCCGACCGCCCCCGGTCGGATGCATCCGCGATTTTGCAGGTCATTCGCTGTTTTTTGTCGTGCGTCCGGCAGAATCACATTAGTTTGCGCGGCTTGGATGGCTTCCTTCTTGCCAATGGACGTGGCGATTGTCCCCTTACATCACGGTATTGCGCTGCCTGTTCCTGATTGCCTTGCACCATGGTGTGCAACTGGCGCCCGATGAGTTGCCGCAGGAATCGCAGGGCGATCACGTCACCGGTGTGCTCAAAGCCATGCGGTCGGCCGGTCTGAAGGGCCGGCATACCCGCCTCAGCTGGAAGTCTGCATGCGAACTGGGTAGTGCCTACCCGGCAATTGCGATCATGAAGGATGGGCACTGGGTAATCCTTGCCTATGCACTTCCTGCCGATGGCGGGGTCATGCATGCGGCAATTCTGGACCCGCGACGCGAGGCAGAGGGCGTTCGGTTCATTCCGGAGAGTGAGTTCATCGCCGAATGGTCAGGGGAGGTCATTCTGGCCAAGCGGGTTTGGGCCCTGCTGGACGAGTCCCAGCCCTTCGGTTTCCGTTGGTTCCTGCCCGAAATCCTGCGCAACGCGAAGTTTTTCCGTGGCGTCGCCATCGCCACTTTGATGGCCAATCTGATCGGCCTGTTCATGCCGATGATGTTCCAGGTGCTGATCGACAAGGTGGTGCCGCACCACAGCTATCAGACGCTGTTCGTCATCGTCATCATCTATCTGGTGCTGACGCTTTTCGACGGCTTTTTCAGTTATGTGCGGCAGAACTTGATGCTGCTGGCGTCGAACAAGATTGACGCAAAACTGACATCCCGCACCTTTCAGCATCTTTTGTCCCTGCCGCTGCATTTTTTTGAGCGGAACAGCGCGGGTGTCCTCACGCGGCATATGCAGCAGACGGAGAAGCTGCGTCATTTCCTGACGGGTCGCCTGTTCCAGGTGATCCTGGACAGCATCACGCTCCCCATACTGCTTGTGCTGCTGTTCATGTATAGCGGTCTGCTGATGGCGGTGGTGCTGGGCTTTTCCCTGGCCATCGCCGGGGTGATCGGCTGCATGGTGCCGATGTTCCGGCGTGAGCTGGCCCGGCTTTACGAAACCGAGGCCGGCCGGCAGGCGCATCTGGTGGAAACGCTGCATTCCATGCGCGCCGTGAAATCGCTGGTGCTGGAGCATAACCGGCAGCAATCCTGGGACCAGAAGGTCGCCCAGGCCGTCCGCCGGCACGCCACCGTCGGCCGAATCAGCGCGCTTGGCAGCGTGCTGACCACGGGTCTGGAAAAGGTGATGCAGATCGCCATCCTGTCCATCGGCGCGGTCCAGGTATTTGACGGGCACCTGACGCTGGGGGCGCTGATCGCCTTCAACATGCTGTCAGGTCGCGTGACCGGGCCGCTGCTGCAGATGGTGGCCCTGATCAACGAGTATCAGGAAGCCGAACTGTCGGTAGACATGCTGGGCAATGTGATGAACAGCGAGCCCGAGCGCAGCGGCCACACCCGTCAGTCCCGGCCCGTGATCACCGGTAAGATGATCTTTGACGAGGTCACCTTCCGTTATAATCCCGGTGCGACACCCGCGCTCAACCGTGTGTCGTTCGAGGTGGAGGAAGGCCAGGTGGTCGGTGTGGTGGGCCGGTCCGGATCCGGCAAGACCACCATCACGCGCCTGATCCAGTCGATCCACCTGCCGCAGGAAGGCCTCATCAAGCTGGATGGTGTCGACCTGCGCCATATCGACCTGAACCATCTGCGCAAATCCATCGGCGTGGTCCTGCAGGACAATCTGCTGTTCCATGGCACCATCCGTGAGAATATCGCGGCAGCGCGCCCCGATGCGCCGTTACAGGACATCCTGCACGCGGCACAGATGGCGGGTGCCGATGAATTCATCGATCGGCTGCCTTTGTCCTATGATACGATCGTCGAGGAGAACGCGTCCAACTTCTCCGGCGGGCAAAGGCAGCGTATTGCCATTGCCCGTGCCCTGGTTACCCAGCCCCGTCTGCTGATCTTTGATGAGGCGACCAGCGCGCTTGATCCTGACAGCGAAGCCATCGTCCAGCGCAACCTGACCCGGATCGCCCAGGGCCGCACCATGGTCATCGTCTCGCACCGGCTTTCGTCGCTGGTGAGGTCGGACAAGATCATCGTGCTGGAACAGGGCCGGCTGGTCGATTGCGCCCCCCATTCCACCTTGCTGCAACGTTGTGACATCTACCGGCACCTATGGGAAACCCAGACACAGCACATCCAATGACGCGGCCTTTCCGGACGCTGCGCGAACGCTGGCGGCGGTTTGTCGGCACGCCGGCCCCGCGTCTGTCCGTGGCGCCTGAGGCTCTGGAGTTCCAGACGGAACTTGAGATCATCGTGCGCGAGCCGCCGCCCCGTATTCTGGGCGCGCCACATCTGGCGGCGGCGGGGATGCTTGTCCTCATCGCGGTGATCGCCTGTTTTGTGCAGGTTGACAAGATCGTGGTGGCGCCCGGCCGTCTGGTCACCCAGGCGGCCCCCATCCTGCTGCAGCCCATCGAACGGTCGATGGTGCGCGAGCTGCTGGTCAGACCCGGTGACCTGGTGCGCAAGGGGCAGGTGCTGGCCACGCTGGACCCGACCTTCACCCAGGCGGACCGCGCCGCCCTGTCATCGCGGCAACGTGCACTTTTCGCGCAGCTGCGGCGACTGGAACTGGAAAGTGCGGGCAAGGAGGTGCCGGCCGAGATGGCGGCCGACCCTGACCCCGACATGGCCTTGCAGACCAACCTGATGCGCCGTCGCCAGGCCCAGTACGCTTCCAGGCTGGCCAGCCTGGACGGGGATATTGCCAGCCTGGAGGCCACCTTGCGATCAACAGCCGATGAACAGAAGGCCCTGAGCGGCCAACTGGCTGTCTATCGTGACGTGGAGAATGTCCGCGATCAGCTGTTCAAGGCGCAGACCGGTTCGCGCCTGCAATTACTGGAGTCGCAGGCCGCCCGCATGGACGCCGAACGGTCCTTGCAGTCCATGACGAACCGGATGGAAGAGTTGCGCGCAACCCTGACCGCCCGGCGCGCGGAACGACAGAACTTCATCGATGACTGGCAGCGCCAGTTGCTGGAACAACTGGTCACCACCCGGCATGAGGCGAGCCAGGTCGATGAAGATCTGGCCAAGGCGGTCCGCCGCAATGATCTGGTGGAACTGGCCGCCCCCGCCGATGCCGTTGTCCAGGAAGTGGCCCGCATGTCGCCGGGCGCCGTCGTGCGCGAGGCCGAGGCCCTGATTACCCTGGTCGCTCTCAACACGCCGCTGATTGCCGATGTCACGATCAGTTCCAGCGATATCGGCTATGTGAAGGCTGGCGATCAGGTCGAGGTGAAGGTCGATCCGTTCCCGTTCCAGCGCCATGGCATGCTGAAAGGCACACTGCGTTCTGTCAGCCGTCAAAGCTTCGCCCCGGGCACCGTCGAACAGTCGGACGCCCTGCGCATGCCTGTCGTTTCTGCCAGCTATATCCACCGAGCCCAAGTGGATCTGGTATCCATGCAGTTGGACCGCATGCCGGTAGGCACGGCCCTGACCGCCGGCATGTCGGTACAGGCGGAGATCAAGGTCGGCAGCCGCAGCCTGATGTCCTATTTCCTGTACCCGATTCTCCGCGGATTGGATGAGTCGCTGAAGGAACCTTGAACCGGGTTCCTTCAGTCGCGCGGCCGGATCGCCACGCGCAGCAGCGTATCCTCGAAAGCGCGGGCGAAGCGGGGTGTGTCGCCCAGCGCTTCATGCCATTTCGCCGGCGTGACGCGGGCGCGGAGGGCGGCATGCCATACCGGGTCGGTCGCATGGCGTACCGCGCGGCTGATATAGTCGGGGAGGTCCGTCGTGATCAACTCGGGCAGGTCCATGGCCTTCAGCAGGCTTCCCGCCATCCGGCTGGCGAATGGTTCACCTGACAGGGTCAACAGCGGCAATCCCATGCGCAGCGCGTCGCTGGCAATGGTACCGGCATTATAGGGACCCGTGTCCAGGAACAGGTCGGCCAATGCCAGGCGGGCGCGGTATCGGGCCGGGTCCGTCCGGTCCGCCGGGATCACCCGGGCCGGGTCAACCCCCCGGTCCGCCGCCCGCGCCCGCATATTGGCCGCCGCCCACTCATTATCGGCCAGGATCCAGAGGACCGCACCATCGGCCGCCTTCAGGATCGCCATCCAGGCATCGAACATGCGATCGGATATCTTGTAGGCGTTGGAGAAACAGCAAAAGACAAAACAATTGTCGGGCAATCCCTCGGCCGGACGGCTGACGGAGGGGAGTTGAATGGCGCGGCTGTCATTGGCTTGGTAAACACCGGGCAGGTAAAGCGGGGGTGGCCAGTAATCCGCAGCCAGATGCGGGGGAATGGCAAATGCATCGGTCAGGAGATAGTCCAGTTCCGGCACCGGCACCGGGCCGATGAAGCCCAGATAGGTTGCCTGGACGGGAGCCGGTTTCCAGCGCAGCACCCGGAGACGGTCACCCGCCGTCGCCCCGTTGAGATCAATCAGGATGTCGATTTCGTCCGAGCGGATCAGCCGCGCCACGCTGTCATCATCCCATGACCGGACCAGCCGGCAATGATCCAGGGCAGCCAGCACCCGCCGGCGGGTATCGCTGCCATCCTCCGGGCTGGAACAATAGCCATAGATTTCCACCCGTGACCGGTCATGTCGCTCAAAAAGTTCCGCCAGCAGGTAGCTGATCGGATGGGCGCAGAAATCCGACGAGAGATAACCGATGCGCAGCCGTTCATGGGCATAACCGTCCACCGGTGCCAGTCTGGCCGTCGGGGCGGGCGCGTTGGCCCAGCGCCGGTCCAGCCAATCGGCAATGGCCCGCCGCTGTCCCGCCACCGTGTCGGTCAGCGACAAGGTGGCCAATGCTCCCGACTGCGCCTGCAGGTCCGCCGGCGCGCGACCGGGCACGGGCGGGCCGAAGACCGGCCAGGCGCACATATTCTGCCGGGTAAAAGCCCAGTGCTGCACCACATCGGGTTGGGCGGGATCAATCAGCAGGCTTTGATAATAGCATCGCTCTGCCTCCGCCAGCCGGCGCAGACCTTCCAGAACCCGCCCCCGCTGATTGAACAAGGTGATCCGCGCCTGATCATCCTGCAGCGCCTGCCCCAACAGCTCAGCCGCACCGGCGGCATCCCCCGCCGCCTCGCGCAGATTGGCCAGATTGACGGCCGCCTGCCAGAGGTCGGGACGCAGCAGCAAGGCATTCTGATAGGCGGCAGCCGCATCGGCCGGCCGGCCGAGCGTGGCGAGTTCAACCCCCAGATTGAACCAGACAAGACCGACCGCGGGTGTCGTCGACCCCTGCATCAGCAGCCATTTGTGCAGCATCTGCACCAGCAAGGCCCGTCCTTCGGTGGACACGCCTGCCGAAAGGGCCAGCAGATCGGGTACTGTCAGGGGCCGCAACCATTCTTGCCATTGGGCCACACGCTCCGGTCCCCATGCGGCGGGCGATGCATTTTGCAACTCGTTCCGCAGGAGGTCCAGGGGAGCCATGGCGGGTTACTCGGGCAGCGGCCAGAAACGCCTATCGTGGGTCTGCGGCGTCAACGCATGGCGTTGCGCCATCTTGGCACGGTATCGTTCCTCATAATCCGGGATGAAGCCGAATTCTTCCGCATCATGATCGAAGGTGCTGCCGATCTCAAGGTAGGTGTCCAGATTGGTCAGGTCCGGTACCGGCAGCTGCCCGGCCTCCCATTCCGACCAGACCTGATCGAACAGATCCTCCATCGACCGGGCAAACAGGTCCGTGTCGAACAGAACGGACTGGTTCCGCAATTCCAGCAATTTCTGCTTCAACACCTGCAAGGCGGGGCGGTCATTGCCCAGGCGAACCGCCTTTTCCACATATTCGCGCGGGTCCAGGCAGACCAGTTCCGGGACACCCGCCGCCATCACCAGGCTGGCGCAGACCCGGGAATGGAAGGCGCGGCCGGGCACGGTCAGCACCGGAACCCCGGCCCACAGCGCATCAGATGCGGTCGTATGTGCGCCATAGGGGCTGTTGTCCAGGAACAGATCGGCCAGCGGATAGCGGGCCATATGGTCTGGATTGATCGCATAGGGCGCAAAAATGATACGGGACGGATCAATGCCGCCAGCGGCCATCAGCTCCAGGAACCGTGCATCGGATTCCTTGCCGGCGGCCAGGATCCACAGAACGCTATCAGGTACCCGGCGCAGAATCTCCGTCCAGCGGTCAAGCGTGAAACGGGTCAGTTTCTGCATGCCGTTGAAACAGCAGAACACCGTCGCATCCGCGGGCAGCCCGCACTCGGCACGGGTCGGTCCCTTTGCGGACACCACACGCTGGCGATCATTGGGCTGATAGCAAGGCAGACGGACAACCTGCTCGCTGAAATACTTTTCCGATCCCGGCGGAATGATCACCTCATCCGCGATGATGTAATGGTGATAGGGGCTGCCCATGGTGCCCGGAAAGCCCAGCCAGTTGATGATGATGGGCGCCGGGCGCCGGGCCAGCATCCGGGTGCGTGAATCCTTCGTGTGCCCATTGATATCGACCAGGATATCGATGCCCAGCTCTTCGATCAGTTCGGCAGCCTTGGCATCATCCAGACCGTTGATATCGAACCAGTGATCCACGCTGTTCCGGATGCGCAGCATGGTGGGATCTTCCATCTGAAAGCCACAGAAGAAGGCGAAGATTTCGACCCGCGACCGGTCATGCAGGGAGAACATTTCCGATGTCAGATAGCCGATGGCATGCCCGCGCAAATCGGATGACAGATAGCCGATGCGCAGCCGCCCATCCTCCCGGCGACGCCGGCCGGCAAAATCTGCGCTGGTCTTGAAGGTGTCGGGCCACCCCACATCGCGACGGGAGTAATTGAACGCGTTGGCCAGCGCCAGCATCGGATCATCGGTGTAATAGGCCAGGGTCAGGGGCGCCATCGCCGCCACCACCTCGGCAGCTTTGATCGGCCCGACCGGCATGGGCACCGGCCATTTGCACAGGCGCTGGCGGGCATTTGCCCAATGCTGAAGCTCTTCGCGATTATAGGGTGCCACGTCCAGGGACAGGCGCAGCATCTCCTCTGCGTCGGCTGCCTGTTGGCGCTGGTTCAGCACACGGGCCAACTGCTTCAGCACCGTCACCTTGTAACTGATCGTGTCGGACGCGACGGTCGACAACTGGCTGGCCGCCTGTCGCCAATAGGAAATAGCCATGTCCATCTGGCCCAGGCGTTCCAGCGCGCTGCCCAACGATATGACCGACGGCATGAAGTCCGGCCGCAGGCGTACCGACTCGTTGAAACAGATCATGGCGGCATGAGGATCGCCATTGTTCATCAGCAGCGTGCCCAGATTAAAATGGCAGGCGTGCAACGAGGGGTCGTCGGGGTGCGTTTCGGCCCATTGCCGGTAGAGCGCAATGGCACCGGCCTGGTCTCCGGTTCGTTCGATATTTTGCGCGGCGGCGAACAGCTCAAGGATATTCATGGCGCATCATACCGGGCTGATCATAAACAGGTGGGGTGAGGGGTGGGAAGCTGGGTCGCGTCAGGCGACCTCAACCCCCAACTGGTCTGCAAAATAGGCAATGGTGCGTTTCAGCCCTTCCTCCAGATGGATGCTCGGCTGCCAGTCGAGCAGGGTGCGGGCCTTGGTGATGTCTGGGCAGCGTTGCAGCGGATCGTCCTGGGGCAGCGGCCTGACGATAAAGTCAGACTTCGCCCCCGTCAGGCGGACCACATTCTCTGCCAGCTGCCGGATGGTATATTCGCCCGGATTGCCGATATTGATAGGGCCGGTCACGTGGTCGGGGGCCGCCATCAACCGGATAAACCCGTCGATCAGATCATCGACATAACAGAAGGACCGGGTCTGTGTGCCATCACCATAAATGGTGATGGGCAGGCCTTGCAGGGCCTGGACAATGAAGTTCGATACCACACGCCCATCATTCGGGTGCATGCGCGGCCCATAGGTGTTGAAAATGCGGGCGACGCGGATATTGACCCCTGACTGCCGGTGATAATCGAAGAACAGGGTTTCGGCGCAGCGCTTGCCTTCGTCATAGCAGGCGCGGGGACCGATCGGATTGACATTGCCACGGTAATCCTCGGTCTGGGGATGGACCGTCGGGTCGCCATAGACCTCCGATGTGCTGGCCTGAAAGATCTTGGCCTTGGTGCGCTTGGCCAGACCCAGAAGATTGATGGCCCCGTGCACCGACGTCTTGGTCGTCTGCACAGGATTGAACTGATAATGGATGGGGGAGGCAGGACAGGCCAGATTGTAGATTTCATCCACTTCGACAAAAAGCGGGAAGGTCACGTCGTGGCGCATGACCTCGAAATAGGGATTGGCGAGCAAATGGCGGATATTCTCCCGCGACCCGGTAAAGAAATTATCGACGCAGAGTACCTCGTGCCCATCCTTCAAAAGGCGTTCACACAGGTGAGAGCCAAGAAAGCCAGCGCCACCGGCAACCAGAACCCGCTTGCGTGCCCGCTTCATGCTTCTTCCTTTTGAGCGTTTTCAAAGGCCCCTGCCGATGGTGGGCCTTTCACGATGGACGTTGCTCATTTATAACCCGGCCAGGGGGGCATCTGCCAAGCGGAAGCGTCGAGGGCCGCCCGGTTTCGCCCATTTCCCGTCTGTCCCCACCCTGAAACAGCCCGCCAGACAAGGAACCGCCGGTGGCCCGCCTGCTTCGTCACAGCCTTGCACTTGTCAGTCTTCTGCTGGTGACGGCCTGTGGCCGCCCGCCCCCCGTGATACAAGTGCCCGCGGCGCCCGTGCCGGCCGATCCCGAACTGGTCTTCTGGGAAACGGTGCGCGACAGCAAGGATGTGGCCGAGTATTACGCCTATCTCCAGGCCTATCCAGCGGGCCGCTTCTCCGCCCTGGCGCGAATCCGCATCGAGGCGCTGACGCCGAAACCCGCCGCCAGGGAGACGGCCCCGGTCACACCACGGGCCAAGACCACCGCACCGCGGGTACAAGCGCCGCCGCCCAGCCATCAGCAGGGCGAGCCAACGATCAGCGAAGCACCGGCACCACCGGTCAACTGGGCCAAGATCGATGATCTTACCGGCCGGGCCACCCCCTTGCTGCGCAGCCAGATCATGGATTGCTGGGAACCGCCGCCCCTGCCGTCGGGCGCGGGAAGCTACCGCGCGGAAGTTGGGGTCTATTTCGATCCGGCCACGGGGCAGGTGCGGGGCGCCGCATTTCTGGGTGGAAACCGGGAAATGACCGACGCGACCTTCTCGCGTTTCGTCAACAGTGCCTTGGCGGCACCGATGGCACCGGGCTGCCGGGCGCTGGATCTCCGGCGGGGCGCCGCAGGGCAGGGGGCGGAAACCGCGGGACTTGTGCTGTTGTTCGCGTTAGACAGCCCGCCTTGACACCCAACAGGCCGGTCACAGATTGACCAGACCACCGATCTCCTGCATCTGGGCCGTCAGCCAGGATTGGCATTTCCAGCGACCGGCGGCCCGGGCCTGACGGCAGGCCGCGATGGCGGCCTCACGTCCATCCTGCCCCGCAGCCAGGCGCAGCGTTTCCGGCAGGTTGGCACGGTAATGCGCCATGATCTCTGCGGATGGGGACGGCATTTCTGCGACCCACTGTTCCGCCATCTTGAACCGATCCTGCATCATGAGGCGGACCATATAGTCGCAGATGGAGGTCAGCCGGGCTTCCCTTTCGCCGAATATCGCCACCATGGGCAGCAGGGGCGCCAGGCTGGGCGCCACATGATTGGCGATGATCCGCGCCTTCCAGTATTTGCCGGCAATCTCGGCGAAATGCGCCAGGTCGCGGATATTGACAATGCCCGCCTCGTCCAGCGGCATCATTTCGACCTTGGGCTTGGTGACCGTGACAGTGTCATTGGCGACATCGACATAAAGGGCGCCCATTTGTGTCGCATTCTGGAAGAACTGACCACGCAGAGCGCCCCAGATCGGCTGCATGATGCCGCCAGACCGGACAAACGCCGCCATCGCCCGTTCGGCTGCAACCGAAGGGCGGGCCAGACGCTGCGTCAGCACCATCAGCACTGTTTCCGTAATCTCCGTACACCGGCCTAATGGGTATAATTTTTCCGGCGTTACATAAGGGTATTTGGCCCGGAGTTCCGGGTCCAGACTCTCCCGAAGTTGGTAAAGATACGTAAAAATCTCCCGCTGAACCGGCATGATGAATCGCTTGGTCAGGGCGTGTTGCAGTCGATCCACTGGTGCAATCTGCTGCGGCAGGAGCGATATTCTACATTTAACCATTATATCTTGAATGCCAGCGTAAGAACTTGGTCTGCTTATATCTGTCTTCCCATATTCAGGTGAACCCATCCTGCCATGCAGACTGACTGGGCAGGTCATGCGCAGGCCGCATGATGTTTCTCGCTTCATGGTTTGCGAATGCGAATGGCTCGCAATATAGTCCGCGTGACGGGAAGGCGCGGCTGCACCTTGGGCGGTCACGTTGCTAAGGCGAATAAGAATTATTGGCATTCTTGCCATAAGAGAGGTCTAAAAAATGGATGAGAAGACGAATTCACAGGTTGCGCGTGGCCGCATGGCTTTGATGGCCGCCCTGTCTGTGGGCGTTGCCGCTTCCGCTGCCCCGGCCATGGCGCAACAGACGGCCACGGAAAAGGATAAGAAGACCGTCATACTGCCGACCTTGGGCGTGGAAGGGCAGGCGGTGGCGCCGGCCAACAAGCCGGAAACAGTCGCCTCACCGAGATACACCGCGCCGCTGCGTGAGACGCCGCAGACCATCACCGTGATCCCCAGTTCGGTGATTAAGGAACAGAACCTGCTGAGCTTGCGCGATGTGCTGACCAATGTGCCGGGCATCACCTTTGGCGCTGGCGAGGGCGGGGCCGGCGGGTCCGACAGCATCACCATGCGCGGCTATAGCGCCAACAGCGACATCGCCGTGGATGG
This sequence comes from Azospirillum sp., assembly GCA_027483805.1. Classification (GTDB taxonomy): domain Bacteria; phylum Pseudomonadota; class Alphaproteobacteria; order Azospirillales; family Azospirillaceae; genus Niveispirillum. Next base: position 11,156 of record JAIXTS010000065.1, read on the forward strand.
TGTGCGCGACAGCGGCGCCTATGTGCGTTCCGACAGCTTCAACCTGGAACAGGTGGAGGTCACCAACGGCGCCAATTCCGTCTATTCCGGTTCCGGTTCCGTCGGGGGCACCATCAATCTGGTGTCCAAGGCCGCCAAGGATGACAGCTTCACCCAGGCCAGCGCGGGCATCGGCACCGACAATTACTATCGCGCCACCGTCGATGCGAACCAGAAGCTGGATGACAACACGGCGCTGCGCGTCAACGGCATGTGGCATCGCAATGACGTGCCGGGCCGTGATGTTGAGGATTTCCGCCGCTGGGGCATCGCACCGTCACTGACCCTGGGTCTGCGCAGCGATACGCAGGTGTCGTTCAGCTATTTCCACCAGGAAGACAATAACGTCCCGCAATATGGCGTGCCCTACGCCCTGAATGCCTTTTCCAACGGTGTCCTGCCAGGTGCGGATCACGAGGCCTATTACGGCTATCGCAACATCGATACGCAGGAAAGCACGGTCAACACCGCCACGGTAAAGATCGATCATCGTTTCAACGACAGCCTGTCGGTCAGCAACCTGTCGCGCTGGCAGAAGGTTGATGCTTTCGTTACTACCTCCTACCTGCAGGGCACCTGGTGCCTGTCCAGTGGCATCAACGCCTATACGGGTGCCACCTGCACCACGCCGGGCCTGTACACGCCCAACACCAATCGCGGCATCACCCGCGACGCCAGTACCACCATGCTGTACAATCAGACCGACCTGAAGGCGAAAGTCGTGACGGGCGGCATCACCCATGATCTTGTGCTGGGTGCCTCCATTTCGTCGGAGAGCTTTGACCAGCAGTCGGGTAACCGCCTGCGCAATGCCAATGGCACGGTCCCCACGGCCAGCTTCACGCCCATCACCATCGCCAATCCGGAGAATGTCTGGAACGGCCCGGTGAACTTCACGGTCACCGCCGATGCCGACAATGAGGTGGAGAATCAGGCCGTCTATCTGTTCGACCGTGTGCAGTTGGGCGAGCAGTTCGAGCTGAATGGCGGTGTGCGGTGGGAACATAACAAGGGCAGCGCCCAGACGACCACCTATACCTATGCCACCACGGGTGTAACAACCACGGCTGCCCCCGCCGCCCGCAACGAGGATAACCTGTTCTCCTGGCGTCTCGGCGCTGTCTACAAGCCGGCCTCCAATGGCAGCGTCTATGTCGCGATCGGCAATTCAAAAACCCCGTCGCAAAGCACGGTGACCGGGTCCTGCACCGCCACCGGCACCAGCACCACCTGTAATGTTGATCCCGAAACCGCCAAGAATTACGAGATCGGCACCAAGTGGGACGTGCTGGATGGGCGGCTGGGCCTGACCGCCGCCCTGTTCCGCAACGAACGCACCAATTACCGTGTGGCGTCCAACGATCCGGGCATTCCCGATCAGCAGCTGGATGGCAAGTCGCGGGTGAACGGTGTGGCGCTGGGTGTCGCGGGTACCGTGATGGAGGGCTGGAACGTCTTCGCCAACTACAGCTACCTTGACACCAAGGTGCTGCAGGGCGTGTCGGACTATTGTTTGGCCAACCCGACGGTGGCGGCCTGTGCCACGGCCCTGGTCGGCACAAACGGTCGCGCCGGTGCGCCGCTGACGGCCACGCCGAAAAATGCCTTCAGCCTGTGGACCACCTATGACCTGCCAGAGGGCGTGCAGCTGGGCTATGGCGCCACCTTCACCGGCAAGATGTATCCGAACAATGCCAATACCATCATGCGGACGGCACCGGGCTACTGGGTCCACCGCGCTTCGGCCTCCTACTTCATCAATGATCAGGTCGAGTTGCGTCTGAACGTCAATAATCTGTTCGACAAGACCTATTACACCCGCATCCGCAATGTCGCGGCCAGCGGCTGGGCCACGCCGGGCGAGGCACGCAATGCCATGCTGACGGTCAATTACAGCTTCTGATCCACCCGTCCCTTGGGATTGGAGGCTGGGAAGGGGCGGCAGCCGCATAATGTGGCTGCGGCCCCTTCTATCTTCAATTGATGCAAGTGATGCCGGCAGCATGAAATCCTGAACGATGGTCAGGACTTCTTGCCCTTCATTCGCCGGGCGGGCGCATTCGCGCCCTTGGCGACGCGGCACGTACCGCGCGGCGGCAGTCGCCATTGTAGCATCCATCGGTCAAAAATTCTGGCCTATGGGATCAGAATGGATTGCAATTGAGCTTGTTAGAAGCTGGCTTCACCCGTTTACCGTCAGGACCCTTTATCATGATGCTCAGCATTCCCGATCTGCTCACACCCGAGCAAGTGCGACAGTGCCGTCAGGCGCTGGACGCGGCCGACTGGATCGATGGCAAGGGCACGGCGGGGTTTCAGTCGGCCAAGGTCAAGGAAAACAGTCAGTTACCGGAAGGGCATCCGGTGGCGCAGGAACTGGGGCAGGTGATCCTGAATGCCCTGTCAAAGAATCTGCTGTTCATGTCCGCCGCGCTGCCGGCGCGGGTCTTTCCGCCCCTGTTCAACCGCTATGCCGGGGGGCAGCATTTCGGTGCCCATGTTGACAATGCCGTCCGCCAGGCCCCATTCGGCGGCCCACGCATCCGCACCGACCTGTCCTGCACCCTGTTTCTCAGCGATCCGGACGAGTATGAGGGTGGGGAGCTGGTGGTGGAGGATCTTTACGGCCACCATGCCGTAAAACTGCCGGCCGGACATATGGTCCTCTATCCCAGTTCCAGCCTGCACCATGTGCGGCCCGTGACCGCCGGGGCGCGTGTCTGCTCTTTCTTTTGGCTGCAAAGCATGGTGCGCGATGATGGGGATCGCCGCATCCTGTTCGACATGGACATGGCCATCCTGGCCCTTAACAAGGATATGCCGGACCATCCGGGCATTCTGACGCTGACAAACTGTTATCACAACCTTCTGCGCCGCTGGGTGGAGGTGTGA
>JAIXTS010000474.1 GCA_027483805.1 Azospirillum sp.
GCCGCCAAGAACGCCAAGAACAAGCGGAGCGCCTGATAAATGGCCACGATCAACAGCCTCGCTGACCTGAAGGCCGGCGCTGCCGCCGCCTCCGTCGCCGCTGCCCCGGCCGGTCCGGTTGAGCCCAAGCTCGACGCTTTCGGCCGCGCCTATGCCACCGGCAAGCGCAAGAACGCCGTCGCCCGCGTCTGGGTGAAGCCCGGCACCGGCAAGATCACCGTGAACGGTCGTGAACTGGCGGTTTATTTCGCCCGTCCCGTGCTGCGCATGATGATCAACCAGCCGTTCCAGATCACCAGCCGCATTGAGCAGTTCGACATTGTCGCCACCGTTTCCGGTGGTGGTCTGTCGGGCCAGGCCGGTGCGCTGCGTCACGGCATCTCCAAGGCCCTGACCTACTTCGAGCCGGGCCTGCGTCCGCCGCTGAAGGCCGCTGGTCTGCTGACCCGCGACAGCCGCGTTGTCGAGCGTAAGAAGTACGGTAAGGCCAAGGCCCGCCGCAGCTTCCAGTTCTCCAAGCGCTAACCGCGTTTGGTTCCGGTTCGCCGGGTTTGTTACGGAGAAAGGGCGTTCCCGCCAGTCGGGAGCGCCCTTTTTCTTGCCCGCAATCCTGTTGGCACGACCGGGGGCGCTGTGCGACCTTTGCGCGAACAGGCTACGTTTTTTCGGTCGGGTGACGAGATGGCCCAAGAGATGGAATGGTCCAGTGCGGCAGGGCGGACCGACGCCACGCTGCTCCACAATCCGCAGAACCCACAGGCCATGCTGGATCGGGCCGTGGCCCTGTCGCAACTGAATGAATGGCGTCCGGCGATCCGACTTTGGGAACAGGTGCGGCGCATCATCGGTGACCGTCCCTCCCTGATGCGCAACATCGCCCGCGGCCACCTGCGGCTTCGAAACGAGCAGACCGCCCTCAGCATCATCGATGCTCTGCTGGTGCGGGATGCGGACGACCCCGAAACCTGGGCCGTTCGGGGTGTCGCCATGATGCAGTCCGGGCGCCTGGATGAAGCGCTGGAAGCCATGCGCCGCTGCGCCGCACACCGGGGACTGGACCACCCCGAAAACACGCTCAATCTGTCCACCACCCTGTTGACCCTGGGGCGCTGGGACGAAGGGCTGCCGCTTTATGAGCGGCGTTGGCCACATGTGGATGCCAGTACAGCGACGATCCATCGCCATCTCTCCACGGTTCCGGCCTGGAACCCCGCAACGGAGACGGATATCGATCTGGTGATCGGTGCGGAGCAAGGCATTGGCGATACCATCATGATGGCCCGCTACCTACCGGTGCTGGCCCGTCGGGTGCGCACCGTCACCGCCATGGCGCAGCCGCCCCTGATGGCCCTGTTCACCCGGAATTTTGCGCCCTTCTCCAACCTGCGTGTCGTGCCCCTTGGGGAGGTCCCGCTGACGGACAGCTCCCGGTACCTGATGTCCATGTCCATCCTTCATGCCCTGAATGTGCGGCCGGACCGGATCGTGGCGCCGCTTGGCTATCTGTCTGCCGCTGCCTGGGCCGGGCATGGCGGCCGCCGTCGATCCCGGTCGCGCCCGGCGGTGGGGATTTCATGGCAGGGTTCACCGGGCCACCCGGATGACGATATCCGCTCACTCCCGCCGGACCTTGTCCTGTCTTTCCTGAAACGTTCGCCCCATATCGATTTTTATGCCCTGTCGCCGGCATCCCTGCTGCCGCTGGGCGGTACAGCGCCGTCCAACCTGCATTTTCCGGTGGCCGAAGGCGAAGGTCTGGAAGTGACCGCCGCGCTGATGGAAGCCATGGACCTGGTGATCAGCATCGACAGTGCGCCCTGCCATCTGGCCGGCGCACTGGGGGTCCCGGTCTGGACCCTGCTGCGCCGACATGCGGACTGGCGCTGGGGAACGTCGCTGGCGGAAGACACACCCTGGTACGGATCCATGGCGCTGATGCGGCAAACAACAATGGGGGACTGGTCGACCATACTGGACCGGGTGACGCAAGAATTGCGGCACAGGCTGGGTTGATACCGGCTTAGCGCAGTTTATCGCTGAGCGGAAACATGCCCCCACCATTCGTTTTCCTTCAGTCACGGCGCTGCATCCGCAGTTGGGGCACGCGGCACGTGCCGCGTAGCCAAGGGCGCGGATGCGCCCGCCCGGCGAATGCGGAGCACAAAACCCCGACCATCGGTCAGGGTTTTGTGCTGCCGGTCTAACGCACGGCAGCTTGCAGTGGCAGGCGTGTCCTCACATAGTCTTCCGCCGCCGTCCAGGCATCCGTCGATACGGACAGAAGCAGGCCGGACAAGGCCGTGGCCGCCGACCGGTCGCCGTCAATCAGGCTGGTTTCGATTTTTGCAGACAAGTGCTGGACCTGCCGTAACCCCAGATTGCCGGCCAGGGAAATCATCGAATGGGCCTCCCGGCGCAGCTGGTCCCAGTTCTGGTCCCGCAGCAGCCCATCCATGCGGGTCGCCCGTTCACGGCCGGCCGTGATGAACCGGGTCATCAGCTCGGTAAACTCGGCGCCATCGGTAAATGACAACAGACCGTCGATAACGGTGCTGTCCAGAACGGGCAGATTTTTTATGTCCATGTCGGCTTCCACAGGCATGCGGGGTGCGGCTTGCTCCACGACATTGTCGCGAATGCCGGCCCAATTCGCAGCCGCCTGCAGCAACGCCTTGGGCTCATAGGGTTTGGAGAGGTAATCATCCATGCCGGCATCCAGATAGCTCTCACGCATGCCCACCATAGCGTTCGCGGTCATGGCGATGATAGGGGTGCGTTTTCGTCCGGTTTGGACTTCCTGGGTGCGGATCAGTCGGGTGGCCTCGATCCCGTCCATCCCCGGCATCTGCACATCCATGAGAATCAGATCAAAACACACCGCCTCGGCCGCCGCGATGGCCTCCATCCCGTCATCGACAAGATGGACGGCATAGCCATCCCGTTCCAGGATCAGGCGCGCGACATTCTGGTTCACCTGATTGTCATCCACGACCAGGACCCGGCGTCCCTGGCCCAGCCCCGTCGCCAACCTGTCGGCAGGATGGTCGGCCGCCGCCTCCGTCGGCGCGAACAGCCGCCCCAGCAGGTCGCGCAGGTCGGTCTGTCGGGCGGGTTTGGCCATGATGGCGTCGAACAGGTCCGCCGCCGGGTCGCCCGCATCCAGGCCACCGGTCGATGAAACCAGCACAAGCTTGATCCCGGCAAAACTGGGATGGCCGCGCAGCCAACCCGCCAGCGCATCCCCCGTCATCCCCGGCATGGCATGGTCGATCAGGACAAGGGCGGGGCAATTGCCCTCGCGCAGACAGCGTTCCAGTTCGGCCAGTGCCGCGGTGGCACCGTTGACCGTGCTCACCCGCAGGCCGAGCCGTTGCAACTGGCGCGAGAGAATACGGCGGTTGGTTTCCATATCGTCGATAACCAGCACGGACAGACCCTTGATCCGTTCCTGGATGTCCTGACGGTCGGGAAGGGGTGCCGCGGCCGGCGGCAGTTCCAGGGTGAAACTGAACCGGCTGCCCTCCCCCAGGCGGCTTTCCACCTGGATATCCCCGCCCATCAGTTCGACAAGCTGCCGGCAGATGGCCAGGCCCAATCCGGTGCCACCGAACCGTCGGGTGATGGAATTGTCGGCCTGGGTGAATTTCTGGAACAGCCGCCCCATCTGGTCAGAATTCATGCCAATGCCGGTATCGGCCACGGTGAAGACAAGCCGCATGGCGGCTGCGTGCGATGGCTCGCCCCGTGCGGCCGGCCGCACCTTGATCGATACCCGCCCTTCCTCCGTGAATTTCACAGCATTGCCGGCCAGATTCAGCAATATCTGACGCAACCGGGAGGGATCGCCGCGATAGGCGCGGGCGATGGCCGGATCAATCTCGGCATTCAAGATCACGCCTTTCTGCCGCGCCCTGGGGGCCAGCAGTGCCACAACCCCGTCGACAATCTCCTCCAGCCCAAAGTCGATCTGATCAAGTTCGAGCTTGCCGGCTTCAAGCTTGGAGACATCCAGGATGTCGTTGATGACCGACAACAGGGCGTCGGCACTTTCCCGGATAGTCTCGGCAAAGCCCCGCTGTTCGGGCGACAAGGCGGTGTCCAGCAGCAATCCCGTCATGCCGATGATGCCGTTCATGGGCGTCCGGACCTCATGGCTCATATTGGCCAGGAATTCCGACTTGGCCTGATTGGCCCCCTCCGCCTCGCCGCGGGCCACGTCGGCAGCGCTGGCGGCGGCCTCGGCCACACGGCGGGCCCGGTCCAGATCGGCGGCCAACACCTGCAAACTCTCGGCCTGTTCGCCCAGGCGGTCACGCGCCGCGCGCAGTTCCTGTTCCTGTGCGACACGGTCACCCACATCGCGCGTCGCGGACACGATGCGCTGTCCCGCCAACTGATCGGCCGCCAGCGCGAAGGCGGTCTCCACCCAGATCCAACGCCCGTCACCATGCCGCAGACGGTAAGTCACAGGCGCGCAGGGCATGCCCGCCAGCAGGATGGGCAGCAGCCGTTCAATGATCTGCACATCATCGGGATGTGTCCGGTCCTGCGGGGTACTGCCCAGCAATTGCTCCGGCGCATAACCCAGCATCCAGCTGCAGGTGGGCGAGACATAGAGATAGGTCCCGTCCAGGGCATGCAGCGCCACAACGTCGCTGCCCTGTTCGGAAAGCAGCCGATATTGCGCGTCGCGGGTCGCCAGTTCCGCCGCCTGTCGTTGCAGATTGGCCGCCATATCGTTTATGGCGCCAGCCAGCACCCCGATCTCCCCCCGACCTGCCGTAGCGCGCAACCCCAATTCACCCCGGCCCAGGCGCCGGACCGTACCGATCAGCTGGCGCAACGGGTCCAGCACCGTGCGGGCGATACTGAAATAGACCAGGAACATGGCCAGCAGCGACATGGCCAGCAAAATCCCCATGTTGCGACGAAACTCGACACTGGCCGCGGCCAGCGCCTGGGCCCGTGGATAGGAGACGATGACACGGAGGTCCCCGTTGGGCAGGGGCACGAACCCCATCAGACGCTCCACCTGGTCCAATCCCGTGCCGATCCAGGTGCCTTTGCGCTGTTCCAACGCCGCCCGGATGAAGGGGACATCGGACATGTTCTGGCCATTGACCCCGGCCATGGCGGGATAACGGGCGATCACCGTACCGTCGCCATGCACGGCGATCAGCGTGGCGCCCGGGGTCGTTTCCAGCAGGCGACCCGCCAAGCCATCCAGCCAGTCCACCAGCAGCCCGGCCAGGGCGACACCCGTGATACGCCGATCCTCCGCGAAGATGGGCTGTGCATAGACCATGACCGGCCGGCCGGAAACACGGGCCCGCAGATATCCGCTGACCACGGGGCGTCCCGTCGTCAAAACCCGCTTGAAATAGTCACGGTCGGCCAGGTTGATTTCGACATCATCCGGTGCCGTGGAACAGCGGACAGAGCCATCCGTCCGCGCAATGAAGATGTTGGACACCCAAGGCTGGGTGCCTTTCAGGGTCTGCAACTCATGGGCACAATCGGCATCCGCCTCATGGGAGACACGCCCGGCGGCCACAAGGACCAGTCGTTGCAGATTGCCCACCAGATCAGCGTGCTGGTCGGCGGCAAATCGTGCCATGTCCATCGCCCTGGCCAGGGCTTGCGTTTCGGCCTCCGCCCTGCGCGAACGGTTCTCCATGACCAGCACGACGGACATCGCAAGGATGACCGCTGCCAGCAGCAGAATTAGTTTCCCCCGCAACGACAGTAAAGGTAAAGCCAACCGCATCTCGCCTACGATCCAGCAGAATGCGGCATGGGCCGCGCTGTCATCTCAGAATACGCTCTGCTGTGTCAGGGGGTGGCAGTGCATCGGTATAGATCGGCCGCTACCGGCCGTGGAACCCGTCGACACACCCCAAACAATACCATACCCAAACCATACCAAAGGTCATGATTTTAGACCGACGACAGGGCAGCGACGGGTGCCGCGCCGGCCTGCCCATGAACGGGCCCCGCCCCATTGATGCAAGAGCAGCAGCGCATTGCCTGTATCGGGGCGGTGGATGACCTGCCGATTGCTGCGCCAGCGGCGGTCATGCTGCCAGATGCTGGACCAGGATTTTGCTGCCCAGCAACACCAGACCCGCCCCGCCGATCCCCACCGACCAGCGGCCCAGCAGTGGCCCGACAGCCCGGCCCAACAGAACACCGATGGTGGACAGGCCGAACGTGACCAAACCGATGACCAGGGCAGTGGCCAGAATCGGCTCATCAAAAAAGGCCAACGGCACGCCGATGGCCAGCGCATCGACAGAGGTCGCAAACCCGGCCATGAACAGGGCCGACAGGGTCAGGGCCATGCCCGCAGCGCCTTCCTCCGTATCGTCGCCGCCTTTCCAGGCTTCCCAGACCATCCGTCCGCCGACAACGGACAGCAGGACAAAGGCGATCCAGTGATCGACGGCGGCAACGATATCGGCAAAGGCCAGGCCCAAGGCGAAACCGATCAGCGGCATCACCATCTGGAAGCCACCGAACACCGCGCCGACCGTCAGGGCATGCCCCATACTGGGTCGGCGGAGCGCGGCCCCCTTGCCCAGGGCGGCGGCAAAGGCGTCCATGGCCAGGCTGACGGCCAGGGCAAAAGTGGTCGTGGCGATCAAGACAGGAACTCCGGGGCCCGCGAGGACGATGAACGCAATCCGCCCCCGGTCCCAGTCGGGGCATTTGCGCCATCGGTCTCGTCGAACGGGCCTTCCGGCCTGTCGTCCGTGCCATGGGGCTTGCACCCCAAGTCTGTTGACACGGACACCACCGGCTGTGCCGGCGGCGGACTACTCCCCAATTCACCGGCGCGGTATAAAACCCGCTGCCCTCCCCCGTCAAGCGGTCAACGCCGCACGTCCGGCAAGGCGGGGCGCCCATATCACCAGGGCGATGGCGGGGCCGCCTGCCGATTGGGCGCGGTGACACCGGCAAGGCTCCGTTCAGTGCCAACCCCCAGCGTTTCCTTGATGTTCAGGCCTGAACGCAACCCAGCCCGACCGCACCCGTCCCCGCCGGGGCGGTTGGCGCAGAGCCGCCTTGCGGGCAGGGCAGACAGAAAAACGCTTTTTCCCTGACACAAACGTTGCATCCCCCAAATGTCGTGTCTATAGTCCGCGCCCGAACGACGGACGGCCCAAACCGACCGGCGTTCATCGAGAGGTCGGAGCGTGGCGCAGCCTGGTAGCGCACTAGACTGGGGGTCTAGGGGTCGCAGGTTCGAATCCTGTCGCTCCGACCATCTCTCGATAACCCGATCAACGGGTTACCCGAAAAGCCGCTGTCGGAAACGACGGCGGCTTTCGTGTTTTCAGCCCTCAGCCGATCCCCAGCATCGCCATGAATTCTGCCTCATCAACCAGGACCGGCCGGCCATGACGCCGTTGGCGCGCCTGCGCTGCCGTCAGTTTGGTCCTGCCGGGGGAGAGGCCAACCACCAGCCAATCCGTGTCCTGCCGCACATAGGCCTGGAATGTGCCGCCTGCCTGCCCGATGGCCCTTGCTGCATCCGGACGTGAGCAGGCGACCAGCGTACCGGTGATGGCGAAATTCTGGCCCTCGACCCGCCGCGTCGGGGCGGGCAGGGTTGCGTGCGTGATGCCGGACCGGCCCGGTGGCCGTGAAATGGGGATGCCGGGGCGACGGGCCCCGACACCCAGCCGTTCTGCGGCCTCCGTCACCGTGGCCACACCCAGCATATCGGCCACATGCCGCCCGATTGCCGCACAGGCTGCGGCATCGCTGCCCGCTTCATGATGCCGAAGCGACAGGCCCAGATGATGGGCCACGATGTTCAGCTTGTGACTGCGCAGCTGCGGAAAGGCCGCGCGCGCCAGATCGACGGTGCAGATGAACCGCAGCGACGGCACCGGCAGCCCGGCAGCCACAAGGCAGGCCGTCAGCACACCGGCATCGAAGCTGGCATTGTGCGCCAGCAGCGTCGCGTCCGCCAGACGGGCCGACAGGGCGGGCCAGATACCCGCAAAGTCAGGTTCGTCGGCCACATGTTCGGGGCGGATGCCATGAACGGCGACACAGAAAGGCGAAAACCGTGCGGGTTCCGGCCGGATCAGACGGCGGAAAATGGCGGCATCCGGTCGGAAGACCTCTGCCACACCCACGGCGCAGGCGCTGTCCCGCCGTTCATTGGCCGTTTCGAAATCAATGGCCAGTTCAATCACACCCTTGCCCCTTCCTTGCCCCGCTTTTCAATCCCGTCGTGCCTTAAAGGCGGCCATCGCCGCCACAATCTCCGCCGGTACCGCCATTGGTCGCGCGACCAATGGCGCCGGGGCCAGCACCAGATTCATCGGCATGGCATAGCCGCCATAGAGCGCCGGATTCGCCCCTTGCAGCGACAGCCGCGTCCCCCGCCCGGTGAGGGCCAGTTCCAGCGTGCGGAACCGGTAGTCCGCCAGCGCCCGCGCCACCAGGGCCAGATTGTCATTTCGCACGGGGTCAAGCCAGGAGAGTGGTGCATCACCGTGCAGGGACAGGCGTCCGGGCGCAACAGCCCGCAATGCGCCGTCACCGGCCCCCAAACCGTCGGCCGTAATTCGTACCGGTATCGATCCGATAACGGTACCCTCAGCCGCCATACCCGCAACGCCCAGGGTGGCCAGGACATCCGGCAACGGGGTCGCCGGGACATCAAGGCGGATATCCAGAAAATCGTTCCCGATTCGGAATGAAGATGGCGGGATGGTCACTGCTTGTCCGGCCCAGGCAAAGGGGGTCGGGGCAAGCCGCAGCACACCATCCCCCGCCATGGAGAATCCGACCGTTCCGCCTGTCAGGGCGATACCGGGATCGAACAGCCCGACGGCAAGGGTCTGCACCGGCATGGACAGCGGCGACAATTGATCCAGGCGCACCACCCCATTGATGCCCGCCAGACGCAGGCCGGGCAATTCCAGACCCAGATCCTCAACCAGGATGTCGGCGGCCCCATCCAGGGTAGCCTCTGTCCACCGGGTCGACACGCGGGCGGCGATGGTTCCCGTCAGGCTGGAAGGCAGGGGCGCACCGGGAAAGACCCGGTCAACATCGCCCGGTCCCAGCCGCAATGGGGCCAGACGAAAATGGGCGTGGCCGCCATCGGACAGCATATCGACTGCCCCCGACAGGCGGGCATCGGTCTGCGTGACTGCCGCCTGCCATTCCAGGCGAAGATCATCACCGGGCTGCCCCCGCAATTTGGCCGCCAGGGTCGATGGTGCCAGCCAGGGTAGCCGCAGGCTCGCCGCCCGCAGGTCCAGATCAAGCGGCAGCGCCGCCCGCCCGGTCAGCGACACCCCGTTTGCCAGCAGCCCCAGCGTCGGCATCGACAGGCGGCCGGGGGGCTGATCCGGGACCGGGGCCAGCCACCAGTCGCCATCAAGGCGGCGGGCCATCGCCGTCAGGGTCAGGGCATTGTCGCGCGGCCCCCGCCCGATGCCGATGCCCGATGCCTCCAGCCGCAGCAGCAGGTCCGGCCAGAGGCGCGGATCAGTCGACGCAAGGCCCGCCCGCGCGGACAGGGAGAGGGTAAGCGGCCCGCCGGTCAATCCCGGCTCCGGCCGGTTCAGCCGCGACGCGAAGGCGGAAAGGTCCTCCACACGCAACGTCGCATCCAGTTGCTGCCCATCCGGGCCATCGGCATCCAGCATGGCATCCAGCCGGGCCACACCTTTCCATTCCAGCAAAGCCCGTCCCTGCCCCGGCTTCCAGTTCAAGGTGACATCGGGCAGTCCCTTGGGCAGACCGACGGCGTTCACATCCACCTGCCCCGTCCAGGAACCATTGGGCAGACGGCGAAACGCCCCCTGCCCGCCCAGACGGGTTTCACCCGGCGCGGGCGTCAGGTTGAAGCCGCCGCTCGACAACAGGCCATCACGCCAATCCGCGCTCCAGGTGACGGGGACGGGAACCGGCCCTGCGGCAACCACACCCCGCCCCTCGGCGTGCCAGCCGCCCTCAACGGGGGCCAGGCCTGCCTCCACCGTCAGCGGCAACACCGCCAGACCGGCCGGCAGCGCCAGATTGAAACGCGCATCGACAAACATTATGGGCCCGTCGACAGGCAGGATGGGAAGAGAACCCAAACCGGCGGGTGACAATGGCCGTGACAGACGCAGTCCCGAAATGGTGAGGGATGAGGGCCGCGCGGCCCAAAGGCCAGCGGGGGTGAATGTCGCCTCAAACCCCTCCGCCCCATCCTCCCCTCCCAGGGAGAAGGCACCGGACACCGTGTTCCAGCCCAACCGGTCGATCGCCAGTTCCGCCAAGGGATAGCCCAGGGAACGCAATTCTGCCGTCCACCGAGCGGCAACAACGCCGGGCAGCAGCAGCCACAGGATCAGAAGTCCCGCCGCCAGGGCGATGCCCGCGCCCACCAACCCTTCTTTCCGCCACAGCCTGCGCACTGGAAACCCCATCCCGGCAAATTCCGCCGCCCGAAACGGCGCCCCCCTCTTTCCATGCAAGGATGCGGCCGTTATGGTACCGCTTGCAACGCCCTGGAGATGATGCCGCCCATGCTTTCACGCCTTTTGATTCTGCTGTGCCTTGTGCTGGCCGTGCCCATGGCGGGTGCCGCACGGCCGCCGGCAAATCCCGATGATACGCTGGTCATGGAGCTTAAGTCGGGTACCGTGCTGATCCAGATGCGGCCGGATCTGGCGCCCATCCATGTCGCCCGGATCAAGCAGCTGGTGCGGCGTGGATTTTATGATGGCGTGGCCTTCCACCGGGTCGTTGCCGGCTTCATGGCCCAAACCGGCGACCGCAGCGGCACCGGGCGCGGCGGCACGGGACGCTGGCTTGAACTGGAACCCAGCAAGGAACCGCATGTGCGTGGCGCCGTTTCCATGGCCCGCGGCATGAACCGCAACAGCGGGGACAGCCAGTTCTTTATCCTGACCAGCGCGCAGGACCCGTCCCTGGATGGCAATTACACGCTCTGGGGCCATGTCACCAAAGGCCTGGAGCTGATTGACAGGCTGAAGGCGGGTGACAAGAAAAAGGATGGCTATGTGAAGGAGCCCGACCGCATCCTGTCCATGCGTATCCAGTCCGACCCGCCGCGCCCGCCGCCACCGGCGGCGCCGGCGAAACCACAGGCCCCGCCGAAATAGCGGGTGGGCCATCCCGCCACCCCTGTTCCCATCCGCAACGCATGCCGCTATGGTGCGCGTCGACATGCAACCGAGAACCGGGGCAACCGGTGGCAAGGACGACTGACATGGATCTGGAAAATACCCTCTATCTCGACCTGGCCGGCGGCCGCGTCACCATCCAGCTGCGCCCCGATCTGGCGCCCAAGCATGTGGCCCGCATCAAGGAACTGGCCCGCGAAGGCTTCTATGACGGCCTGACCTTCCATCGTGTGATCGAAGGTTTCATGGCCCAGGGCGGTTGCCCCGATGGCAATGGCATGGGCGGTTCCGGCCAGAACCTGCCGCAGGAATTCTCGCGCGAACCGCATGTGCGTGGCACCTGCTCCATGGCCCGCGCTGCCAACCCGAACAGCGCTGACAGCCAGTTCTTTATCTGCTTCGCCGACGCCCGCTTCCTGGACGGACAGTATACGGCCTGGGGCAAGGTGACGGACGGGATGGAGCATGTGGACGCCATCAAGCGCGGCGCCGGCCGCAATGGCGAGGTCAAGGATCCCGACCGGATCATCAAGCTGTCCGTCGCCGCCGACGTGGACGCCGCCTGATCCCTTGTCAGGTTGGACGATGTGAGGAACGCCGCCGCTGGGAAACCACGGCGGCGTTCTGCTATCCTGATGCCGGATGATCCCGTCGAGGCGCCGGCATGCACAGCACCAACTATCTCAACACCCTGATCACGGTTTCCGCCGACTGTCCGGTCAATGTCGGGACACCGCCCGCGAAGGCCGGAACGGTGGCGGAACGGCAATTTGCCCTGCTGTCGGCCCATCCCTACCGGATGACGTCCGACGACCTGCTGCTGTCGGTGGCGTGCGAGCGCAAGGGCGAGATCACGGCGGCAATGTTTTTTGCCAAGCCGCAGGCCTGCCTGCGCGCCTCCCCCCTGGTCAAGAAACACGGCTACGGCCTGCATCATGATGCAGAAGGGCGCGTTGCGCTGTTCGGCATGGAAACCGATGATTACGCCCGGCTGCTGGCCGATCCATCGGTGACAAAGCAGCCGGGAATGCGCAGCGCCCGTTCGTAATGGAGGGGCGCAGAGCTGGCGAAAGGCTTCAGTCCGTCGGAAATTTTTGTTAACTATATGTTCCCTTCGGCATTACCCCGGTTGTGACGCATGAACACGCCCGCCCCCGCCCTGGACATCCGCGGATTGCGCAAATCCTATGGTGAGAAGGAGGCGGTGAAGGGGATCGATCTGACGATCCAGCCCGGCGAATTCTATGGCCTTCTGGGCCCCAATGGGGCGGGAAAGACCACAACCCTGAAAATGGTGGTCGGACTTCTGGCCCCATCGGCCGGGCATGTCAGCGTGTTCGGCGTGGATACCGCCACCGATCCGGTGGGCGCCAAACGGCAGATCGCCTGGCTGCCCGACGAGCCGATGCTCTATGACAAGCTGACCCCTGTCGAATATCTGGAATTTGTGGCCGGCCTCTGGGGTATCGACGCCCGCACGGCCGCCGCCCGCGCCGAGGAACTGCTGACCCGGCTGGAGCTTTACGACCACCGGGATGAACGGTGCGAGGGCTTTTCCCGCGGCATGAAACAGAAGGCGGCCCTTGCGGGGGCGCTGATCCACGATCCGCGCCTGCTGATTCTCGATGAACCGCTGACCGGCCTGGACGCCGCCATCGCAAGGCAGGTAAAGGACCTGCTGGCAGAGCGGGCGCGCGCCGGCTGCACCATCATCCTGACCACCCATATCATGGAGGTGGCGGAACGTCTGGTGGACCGGATCGGTATCATCCAGCATGGGCGGCTGCTGGCCGAGGGTACCCTGGCGGAACTGCGGCAGCGGCATGGGCATGACGGCGCCTCGCTGGAGGACCTGTTCCTTGATCTGGTCTCCGGCAAGGCGGTGGCGGCATGATCGCCCTGAAACCGGGTGGTTTGCCCTGGCTGCTGCGCCATGAATTGCGGATGACGCTGCGGACCAAAAAGACCGGCCCCTGGGCCTGGGCCATCCTGATTGTCGGCATCCTGTTCATGCATGGCATCGGGGCGCTATCCGTCTTCGGTTTTTCCAAGATGCGGCTGGCGCCGGAAAATCTGCATATGATCTTTGGCGGCATGGGCCTGTTTTCCGTCGCCATCATGCTGGCCGCGTCGTTGCAGATGACGGTGAACGCCATTTACACGCGCGGTGATCTGGACCTTCTGCTGTCGTCCCCCTTGCGTCCGGGGACCATCCTGCCCGTGCGTCTGCTGGCGGTGGGGCTGGCCGTGATGCTGAGCAGTCTGGCCATGGCTGCCTGCTTCATGAACCCGGGCGCGGTGATGGTGTCCGGCCGCTGGCTGGTCGGCTATGTCACCCTGCCGGCCCTATGCATGCTGGCCGTCACTGTGTCTTTCCTGCTGGTGCTGGGACTGGTGAAACTGGTGGGCGCCAGACGGGCCCGGACGGCGGCCCAGGTGCTGGGTGGGGTGATCGGTATCGGCGCCGCCCTGGCAGCCCAGATCCCCAACATGAACAGCACCGCCGACAAGGCGACCCAATCCAAGAATTTCCAGGCCATGGCGGCACTGGGTGACCATCCTGCCATGGTGCCCGTGCAGTGGCTGGGGGCCGCCATCACCGGCGAACCGCTTCCCTTCCTGATTCTGCTCCTGGTGTCGCTGGGTGGCTTTGTACTGGTCACCATCACGCTGGGCCCGGCCTTTGTGCGCAGTGTGAACGACGCCGCCGGAACCGATGCCACGCCGCGCCGCAAACAGGGGGATGCCGGTCCGCTGGTCCTGCGGACGCGGGGCATCACCGGCACCGTGCTGTGGAAGGAATGGCGCCTGATCCTGCGCGACCCCAGCCTGCTGACCCAGGTCTGTTCCATCCTGCTGGTGGCGGCACCGATTGTGCTGCCCAGTATCGGCAAACATATCAACACGGCATCGGGCGAACAGCTGGCCTTCGGCTGGATGGGCATCGTGCCCGTCGCCGGGCTTCTGGCCGGCGCCCTAGCCTGGCTGGCCTTCGCGGGGGAGGATGCGCCCGACCTGCTGGGCACGGCCCCCGTCCCGGCGCGCCGCATGCTGCGTGACCGGCTGTTGGCCGCGGCCCTGCCGGCGATCGTGCCGGCGACGCCGGTCTGCCTCTATGTGGCGCTGTCCACTCCCTGGTCCGCGCTGCTGCTCTGGCTGGTCACCCTGCTCTCGGTCACCACCTATCTGGCCATGGACATGCGGCAGGGACCGGTGCTGGGCGGTCGCAAGGCCTTCCAGAAACGGTATCAAAGCAATGTCATCGCCCTGTTCGGGGAGATGCTGCTGGGCTTTGTGCTGTTCGGCCTGGGCTGGGCGGCGCTGAAATTCCTGGCTCCGCTCTGGGCCGTGCCGCTGCTGCTGGTCCTGAATGCCGGCGCCTTGGCGGTGCTGCTCTGGCCAAAACGGTCGGCCGACTGACGGTCCATGTCCGAAAACCGCGAGCCGTGGGCCGGCGCCCGTGGCAGGATCGCGGACATGGAAACGCTCGACCCCCTCGCCTGCTACCGCGCTGTTGAAACCAGGGACGCCCGTTTTGACGGGCGTTTCTTCACGGCGGTGCTGACCACCGGTATCTATTGCCGGCCCATCTGCCCGGCTCGCACGCCCAAGGCGGAAAACTGCCGCTTCTACCCCACCGCCGCTGCGGCGCAGGAGGCGGGGTTCCGCCCCTGCCTGCGCTGCCGGCCGGAAGCGGCGCCCGATCTGGCCGTCTGGCGCGGCACCTCCAACACAGTGTCGCGCGGTCTGGCCCTGATTGCCGAGGGGGCGCTGGACGGGGATGAGACCAGCGTCGATGCCCTGGCCAGCCGGCTGGGCGTGGGGGAACGCCAGTTGCGCCGCCTGTTCAAACAGCATCTGGGCGCCAGCCCCATCGCGGTGGCCCAGACACGCCGTGTGCTGTTCGCCAAGCAGCTTCTGCACGAAACCGCCCTGCCCATGGCGGAGGTGGCGCTGGCATCGGGTTTCGGCAGCATCCGCCGCTTCAACGAAACCTTCCAGTCCCTCTATGGCCGCGCCCCCCGCGAGTTGCGCCGACAGGCCCTGGCATCCGACCGGGCGGAGGGCAGCGTGGCCCAGGATGGCGTGATCCTGCGCCTGCGCTATCGCCCGCCCTTGGACTGGCCCGACCTTCTGTCGGCCATCGCGGCACAGACCGATCCGGCGGAGCGGGTAATGGCGGCCACATGGCGACGGACCCTGCCCGATGGCGATGTCACCGTGACCCTGCTGCCCGATGCCAATGCGCTGCGGGCCGTGATCCGTACCGCCGACATCAGGTCCCTGTCCGGAATCGCTGCCCGGCTGCGGCGGCGGTTCGACCTGTCGGCAGACATGGCCACCATCAATGCCCATCTGGCGCAGGACCCTGCGCTGGCGGCTCTGGTGGCGGACCGGCCCGGACGACGGGTACCGGCCCCTTGGGACGGGCCGGTCCCGATTGCCGACGGGGAGCGACGATGGCATCCCTGGGGCGCCTATGCGCGCCGCCACCTGAACCTTCCCGACTTTGCGCTTTCTCTGGAAAAGGCATCATGACCAACATGAAGTATGAGATTTTTGAGGCCCTGCACCGGGGTGATACGCCCCTGATCCTGTGCAATGTCTGGGATGGCGGCAGTGCGCGCCTGATGCGCAGCCTGGGCGCCAAGGCCATCGCCACCACCAGCGCCGGCCTTGCCTGGGCCCTGGGCATTGCGGACGGCAACAGGTTGCCGGCGGATCTGCTGCTGCAGGCTGCCGCCATCATCGTACGGGCCGCGCCGGACCTTCCCGTCAGCATCGACATGGAGGCCGGGTACAGCGATGACCCTTCCATGGTGGCGGATCTGGCCCGACAGATCGTGGCCGCCGGTGTTGTCGGTGTGAATATTGAGGATGGGGCCGGATCGCCCGACCTGATGGCCACCAAGATCGCGGCCATCCGCGCCGCCGTGGGACCGGACCTGTTCATCAATGCCCGCACCGATATCTATCTGCGCGGCCTGGCGCCGGCCGGCGAACGGGCGGCGGAGGCGGTCCGACGCGCGGCGCTCTATACCGGGGCGGGCGCGTCAGGCCTGTTCCCGGCTGGCGTGACCGATCCGCATGAAATCAAATATATAGCGGATCATATTCATGTTCCGCTTAATGTCATGGCCCGCCCCGGCCTGCTGCCGGCCGCGGATCTGGCGGCGCTGGGTGTCAGGCGTCTGTCGGCCGGTTCAGCCCTGCCTGAACAGCTGTGGGGACGGGTTGCGGCCGTGGGGGCTGCCTTCCTGCGCGATGGCATCTCCGACCCGATCTGCGCCGATCCCCTGCCATATGGACAGATCAACGCCTTGATGGCGGGGGTATCGGCCTGACCGGCGCCGCCACAGCGGGGCACGGATACCAAGGTCAGGATGTCCTGACCTTGGTACAGTTCATTGATCAATGCCGGTTGGGATCACACTTTGCCAGCCACCAGCACCTTGACGGGATCATAGGTGGCGCGGTCGCCATTGGGCTGGCTGCGCAGGGCCAGCAGGGGCGCGTTGACCCGGCCCAGCACGCGCGAACCACCGTCGGACAGGCGGATCACCTCGGCCTCCTCGGCCATGATGGCGGCCTGGCAGCCGGCGGCGCGTGCCAGACGCGCATGAGCTTCCAGATGCATGGCCGTACCATGCACCGGCAGGGCGATGCGCGGGCGAACCAGGGCATAAAGCTCCCGCAGTTCGTTGGCGCCCGGATGGCCGGAGACATGGAGCGGCTCCCCGCCCACCAGCTCCGTGCCCATCAGCACTTCCACACCCCGGGCGCGCAGCTTGGAGACGACCTTCTCCACCGCTTCCTCGTTGCCGGGGATGATGCGGGCGGACAGGACAACCGTGTCACCCGCGCCAAAGGGCGGGAAACGGCGTTCACCACGCGCCAGCTTGGCCAGGGCGGCCCGTTCCTCACCCTGCCCGCCGGTGCAGATCAGGGCCACCTTGTCGCGGTCCAGACCCTTCAGATGGGCGGGTTCGGTCAGCGGCTCCGGCACATGGTCCAGCATGCCCAGATCACGGGCGACCTCGTCGCAGTTGCGCATGGACCGACCCGCCAGCGCCACCTGACGGCCGGCGGCGGCGGCAGCGGCCACGGCGGAGGACACGCGCGCCACATTGGTGGCAAAGCAGCAGATGGCGACCTGGCCCTTGCGGGTGGCAAACAGCCGGTCAAAGGCGCGGCGGACCTGCGCTTCGGAGGTGGACGGCAAATCCTTGTGCGCATTGGTGCTGTCGCACAGCATCGCCAGCACCCCATCGTCACCCAGCTTGCGCAGGGCATCGAAATCGGTGGGCTGGCCCAGACCCGGCTCCGGATCGAACTTCCAGTCACCCGTATGCAGGATGGTGCCCGCACCTGTGTCGATGGCCAGGGCCACCGGCTCGGGGATGGAATGGGTCATGCGGATGGATCGGAAACCAAAGGGCCCGATGCTGAACGCCCCGCCGACGGGGTAGGTATTCATCTCGACCTTGTCGAGAACCCCAGCCTCGTCCAGGCGGCGGGCAATCAGCTTGGTGGCAAAGGGCGTCGCCCAGATCGGGCAGCCGATCGCCTGCGGCCACAGTCGGTCGATGGCGCCGATATGGTCTTCATGCGCGTGGGTGATGACCAGAGCCAGTAACCGGTCACGGATGGGGGCCAGGAAGGCGGGGTCGGGGATGACACAATCAACGCCTTCGACACCCTGATCGGGGAAGGCGATGCCGGCATCAACCAGCACCCAGGACCCGTCATGACCATAGAGGGTCCAGTTCATGCCGATACGGCCAAGGCCGCCCAGGGGCACAACCAGAACCTCGCCCTTGCCCGGCACGGGCCAGCGGCGGTCATAATCGGTATAACGGTGGAAGGGGATGACGGTGGCATCCGCCCGGTCGGTATCCGCACCGGCCCCGATACGGGGGAGCGCGGGAACGCTTTCATGCAAAGCGTCGAAATCAGTCTCTTTCATGCCCCACCCTTATCCCGCGTCGCAGCAACTTTGTCAAAGCTGCTGCGC
>JAIXTS010000242.1 GCA_027483805.1 Azospirillum sp.
ATGTCCATATGGCCGTGCGGCGCCTCGTCATAGCCGAAGACGGTCAGTGGTCGGGTGATGGTGACGCCGGGCGCATCGGTCGGCACCAGGATCATGGACTGCTGGCGGTGACGGTCGGGATTTTCGGGTTCCGACTTGCCCATCAGGATGAAGACGCGGCAACGGGGATGCCCGGCCCCGCTGATCCACCATTTCCGGCCATTGATCACATACTCATCGCCATCGCGGGTGATGCGGGTGGCGATGTTGGTGGCGTCGGAGGAGGCGACATCGGGCTCCGTCATGGCGAAGGCGCTGCGAATTTCGCCCTTCAACAGAGGAACAAGCCATTCCTGCTTCTGCGCCTCCGTCCCGTAGCGGGTCAGCACTTCCATGTTGCCCGTGTCCGGTGGGGAGCAGTTGAAGACTTCCGGTCCATGCAGGCTCGCCCCCATAATCTCGCACAGGGTGGCATATTCCAGGTTGGTCAGGCCGGCGCCCAAGTCGCTGTCGGGCAAAAACAGATTCCATAGCCCCGCCGCCCGCGCCTTTTCCTTTAACGCCTCCATCAAGGTCAGGGTCTTCCAGCGGGTGGGGCCACTGGCGATTTCCTGGTCCAGGGCGCGTTCGTTTGGGAACACGTGCCGGTCCATGAATTCGCGCAGACGGGTTTGCAGGTCCAGCAGGTGGGCGGAGGGAGTGAAGAAGACGCTCATGATCGGTCCCTCAGAAAATCTCGAAAAGGCCAGCGGCCCCCATGCCGCCACCGATGCACATCGTGACCACGCCCCAACGTGTGCCACGCCGCCGCCCCTCGATCAGGAGATGCCCCGTCATCCGGGCGCCCGACATGCCATAGGGATGGCCGATGGAAATGGCGCCGCCATTGACATTCAGGCGATCCGGATCGATGCCGAGCCTGTCGCGGCAATACAGCACCTGCACGGCGAAGGCCTCGTTCAGTTCCCACAGGTCGATGTCGGCGACCGACAGCCCATACCGCTTCAGCAGCTTTGGGATCGCATAGACCGGGCCGATGCCCATTTCGTCCGGCTCGCACCCTGCCACGGCAAGGCCGCGCAGGGCCCCCAAAGGGGTCAGGCCGCGCGCACGGGCCAACGCTGCATCCATGATGACGCAGGCGCTGGCCCCATCTGATAGCTGGCTGGCATTGCCGGCGGTAACGGTTCCGCCCTCGCGCACGGGTTTCAGCCTGGCAAGGCCGGCGGCGTCCGTGTCGGGGCGGTTGCCCTCATCGCGGGAAAGCGTGCAATCGACAGGCGCTGTCGCCCCCGTTGCCTTGTCCTGCACCAGCATACGCGAGGGCAGGGGTACGATCTCCGCATCAAAGCGACCGGCGGTCTGGGCGGCGGCGGTGCGGCGCTGGCTTTCCAGGGCATAAGTATCCTGTGCCTCCCGCCCGATGCCATAGCGTCTGGCCACCATTTCCGCCGTGTCGATCATCGGCATGTAGAGGCCGGGGAAAGCGGCGGACAGGGCCGGGTCCATGGCGCGATAGCCATTCATATGCTGGTTTTGGACCAGGGAGATGCTGTCCAACCCACCGCCAACCGCCATTGGCACCCCGTCGAACGCCACCCGCTGGCAGGCAAAGGCGATGGCCTGCAACCCCGACCCGCATTGCCGATCGACGCTCGTGCCGCTGACGCCGACCGGCAGCCCGGCCAGCAGAGCCGCCTGACGGGCGACATTGCCGCCGGTACTGCCCTGCTGCAGGGCACAACCCAGGATGACATCGTCAATTTCCGCCGGATCAACCCCGGCCCGCGCTACGGCATGGCGGATAGCGTGGGCGGCTAGGGCCTGGCCCTGCATGTCGTTGAACGCACCCTTATAGGCGCGACCGATGGGCGTGCGTGCCGTGGAGACGATGACGGGGGTGGGCATCTCGTTTGTTTCTCCCGAAGGTCAGGTAGCTTTGGTCAGCAGGCGGCGGCGCAGCTTGACCATGCCGCCGACCCAGCGGTCGGTATCGGCCGCCCGTTGCTGGACGTAAGTGGTGACTTGCGGATGCGGCAGGATCATGAAACGGCCTTCGCTCAGCCCCTGCACAGTGCAGTCGGCGACATCTTCCGGCGTCAGGACATTGTCCAGCAAAGGGGCGTCGCCGGCCGGCAGCATGGCTGTGGCCACGGCCTGCGGACACAGGACGGAAACGCCGATCCCCCGGTCACGGTGGGTGATGGCAAGCGACTGTGCAAAGCCGAGTGCTGCATGTTTGGTGGCGGTGTAAGAGGCACTGCCGATCTGTACCAGCAGGCCGGCAGCCGACACCGTGTGCAGGAACCAGCCCGAACCGCGTGCCTGCATGCCGGGCAGGGCCGCGCGGGCCGCATGGACATGGGCCATGACATTGACGCGCCAGCAGCGGTCCCAGGAGGTGGCATCGGCGGAGGTGGCGTCGGACGGGTCGGGATCGGCGCTGCCGATGCCGGCATTGGAGCAGAACAGGTCGATGCGGCCATAGCGCTCTTCGGTCAGCCGCACCAGCCGTATAATGGCCTCGCCGTCGCTGACATCACAGGCGATGCCGATGCTGTTGGGGCATAGTGTTGCAGCCAGATCGGTCGCTTTCCGCCCGTCCAGATCGGCCACCACAATTCCAGCGGCCCCTTCCTGGTGGAAGCGTTGACAGAGGGCGCGACCGATACCGCTGGCCCCGCCAGTGACGACGATGATGCTGTCGCGTATCTGCATGCTCAATCCTCCAGGTCGGCGAAACGCCGGCCCTCGGCCACCAATTGTTCAAGCAAGGGTGCCGGGGTCCAGTCGCGTGGATCCTGCCGGTTCCGGAATTGCCGGATACGGTTCAGCACTGCCGGCAGGCCGACGCTGTCGGCATAAAACAGCGGCCCGCCCCGCAGGGATGGGAAGCCGTAGCCATTGACCCAAACAATGTCGATATCGCCCGGCCGTTGCGCGATGCCTTCCGCCAGGATGCGGGCCGCCTCGTTGACCAGGGGCAGGATGCAACGATCGACGATCTCCTGATCATCAATGTCGCGCGGTTCGATCCCAAGCTCCCGTGCGGCATCGGCAATGATGGCCAGTGCAACAGGATCGGGCAGGGGGCGACGGCCGCCCGGTTCGTAGCGATAGAGGCCGGCCCCGGTCTTCTGTCCCAGCCGGCCTGCCGCCACCAGCCGCTTTGCAATGATGCCGGGGCGGGGATCGTCGGACCCGCGCCCGGCCTTTTCCGCTTCCGCCGCTGCCTTCACCCCGATATCCAGGCCCACCATGTCGCCCATGGCGATGGGTCCCATGGGAAAGCCGAATTCGGTCAGGGCCTTGTCGATGCGGGCCGGTTCCACCCCTTCCAGCATCAAGAGATTTGCCTCGCGCCCATACCCCGCCACCATGCGGTTACCGATAAACCCGTCACAGACGCCCGACACCACGGCCACCTTGCAGATACGCCGCGTCAGGTCCATGGCCGTGGCCATAACATCGGGGGCGGTGGCTACCCCGCGCACCACCTCCAGCAGGCGCATGACATTGGCGGGGCTGAAGAAATGCAGGCCCAGTACGTCGCCCGGTCGGGCCGTAGCCGCCGCCATCTGGTCGATGTTCAAGGTGGAAGTGTTGCTGGCCAGGATCGCGCCCGGCCGGCAGACGCGGTCCAGATCGCGGAAGATGCGCCGCTTCAGGTCCATATCCTCAAACGCAGCCTCGATCACCAGATCGGCATCGGCAAAGGCGGCATAGTCGGTGGCCGTGCGGATGCGCGACAGGGCGGCATCCCGATCGATGGCAGCCAGCCGGCCCTTGGCGACGCTGGCGGCGTAGTTTCCCTGGATGGTGGACAGGCCGCGCGTCAGTGCTGCTTCATTGATATCCACCAGGGTGACGGGATAGCCGGCGCTGGCGAAGCACATGGCGATGCCGCCGCCCATGGTGCCGGCCCCGATGACGCCCACGCGGGCAATGGGGCGGGTGGCCGTGTCGCGGGGAATATCCTTGATCCGTGCGGCCCGGCGTTCGGCAAAGAACAGATGGCGCAGCGCCTCGGACTCCCGTGACCGCACGCAGGCCGCAAACGCCTGTCCCTCTAGGTCCAGCCCCTCCTTGAACGGGCGCTCCACGGCGGCGCGCACGCAGGCCAGGATATGCGGGCCGGCGGGCAGGCCGCGCAGGCTTTTGCCGATCCTGGCCGCCGCCTCATCCCAGAAGCTGGGGGCCGGCGGAATGACGGTGCGGGTTCGAGTGCGCGGCGGGGGGGATTTCTGGCGCGCGACAGTGGCGGCAAATCTGGCCGCGACGGTCCGTACATCGCCCTTGGACAGGCGGTCGACCAGGCCCAGGTTCAACGCGTCCTGTGCGGTCACGGGCTTGCCCGTGCTGATCATCTCCAACGCCGGGGCCACGCCGATCAGGCGGGGCAGGCGCTGTGTGCCACCGGCACCGGGGAGCAGTCCCAGCTTCACCTCCGGCAGGCCCAGTCGGGCGGCGTCATCGGCGATGCGGTAATGGCACGCCATCGCCACCTCCAGCCCGCCGCCATAGATGGTTCCATGCAGGGCGGCAACGACGGGCTTTGCGCAATCCTCCAGTGCTGCCAGCACCGTATGCACATCGACGGCGGGGCCATCGCCCCCAAACTCGGTGATGTCGGCACCGGCAATGAAGGTTCTGCCGACCGCCGTCAGCACGATGGCGGTCACAGCCGGATCGGCGGCTGCCTCTGTTACCCGATCATGCAGGCCCGCCGCCACGCGTGCCGACAAGGCATTGACGGGTGGATTGTCAATGATGACGAAGGCGATGCCATCTTCCACGGACAGGTTCACAGGATCGGACATGTTTGGCGCACCTCCCGCAGGGGAAAAGATGGCCGGGTGCAGGTAGAACCCACAGCCCGGCCAGGTAATGACGGGAGGACCGTCATGCCAGCGAAGCGAAACGCTTCAAATGGTGGTCGACATTGCCGAATAGGGCGTCGATGGCCGTCAGGCGCTTGAAGTAATGGCCGATATTCAGCTCGTCCGTCATGCCCATGCCGCCATGCAGCTGCACCGCCTGTTGCCCGATGAAGCGGCCAGCCTTGCCGACCTGAACCTTCAGTGCTGACAGGGCCTTGGAGCCTTCTACCCCACCCTCGGTCAGGCGCATGGCCGCCAGCAGCAGCAGGGAACGCGATTGTTCATACTCGATATAAAGATCGACCAGCCGATGTTGGATCACCTGGAACTTGCCGATGGGTTGGTCGAACTGTACCCGCGTGCGGCTGTAGTCCACGGTGGACCAGAGCAGGACATCCATGGCGCCTACAGCCTCAGCGCAGAGGGCCAGGGTGGCGCGCTCTATAGTCGCCGACAGGGCGGGATAGACACCACCGATTGGGCCCAGCACCCCATCGGCCCTGACCCGCACGCCCGACAGCGTGATGTCTGCGGCACGCCCGCCATCCAGCGTGGGATAGGCGCGACGGGTAAGACCGGGCGCGGTTGCATCCACCAGGAACAGGCTGATCCCGCCCGTGTCGCGTCGTTCCCCGCCCGTTCGCGCCGGTATCAGCAGCAGGCTGGCGCTGTCCCCATTCAGGACCAGCGATTTCGCCCCATCCAGCACCCAGCCATCGCCATCGGGCCGGGCCGTACAGGTGATTTCGGCCAGGTTGAAGCGGGCGCCGGCCTCCATACAGGCGGTGGCGGCCAGCATTCGCCCTTCCATCAGGGCCGGGAGATAGCGTTCCTTCTGCGCCCCATTGCCTAAGGCGGCGATCAGTCCGCCGGACAGTACGATGGAGGGCAGGTAGGGTTCCACCACCAGACCCCGGCCAAAGGCCTCGAACAGGACCATCAGGTCGATGGGCGTGCCGCCCAGGCCGCCATCCGCCTCCGCAAAGGGCAGCATCAGCCAGCCCAGTTCCGCGAAGGTGGCCCAATTGGCCGCGTCAAAGCCCTGCGGCAACGTCACGTAGCGGCGGCGGTCATCGAAGCTGTAGCGGTCGGCGACGAAGCGCAGAACACTGTCCTTCAACAATGTTTGGTCTTCGGAGAGATTGAAATCCACGGGAAGGGTCCCCTTGATCGTTGGCGGTCAAAGGCCCAGCACGGCCTTGGCGATGATGTTCTTTTGAATCTCCGACGTGCCGCCGAAGATCGTCACCTTGCGGTGGTTCAGGTACAGGCGGGCTGTGGC
>JAIXTS010000338.1 GCA_027483805.1 Azospirillum sp.
AGACCGTCGGGCACCAGACCGGAACCCATGCCGCGATAGTTGGACTGGATCAGCGCCACCATCAGACCATCCTTGTCGGCGGTCGACAGGAAGATCGTGTCATGGCTTTCCGGCATGATCCCCGTCTCCGGCGCGCCCGCCTTCTTCATGTCGATCTGGGCCCGGCGCTTGGCGGCGTAGTCCTTGGAGATCAGGGTGCTGATGGGCAGCTTCACGAATTCCGGGTCGGCGTACCAGCGTGACCGGTCGGCAAAAGCCAGCTTCTTGGCTTCTGCGGAGACATGGATAAAATCGGCGCTGTTATGCCCCATCGATTTCAGGTCATAGCCTTCCAGGATGTTCAGCATCTGGAGCGTGGCCAGACCCTGGCCGTTGGGCGGGATCTGCCAGACATCATAGCCGCGATAATTGGTGAAGATGGGCTCCACCCATTGCGCCTTAAAATCCGCAAAATCCTCATAGCGCAGGGGACCGCCGATACGCTTCATATAGGCATCGATGGTCTTGGCGATCGGACCCTTGTAATAGGCGTCGTGACCGCCCTTGGCGACCAGCGTCAGGGACTTGGCCAGATCGGGATTGCGAAAGACCTGACCCGCCACCGGGGCCTTGCCGTCGATCAGGAAGGTCTTCTTGGCATTGTCCAATTCCTCGATGACGCTGCCCATCTGGTCGAACCGGCGGAAATTGGCGGCCCAGCCCTTGGCAATGAAGGGCGACAGGGGGAAACCGTCATTGGCATAGGCAATCGCCGGGGCCAGCACCTTGTCCAGCGGCAGCTTGCCGTATTTCTTGTGCAGTTCCACCCAGCCGGCGACGGCACCCGGCACGGTGACCGACAGCGATCCATGCGACGGGATCATCTTGCCCGGTCCCAGACGCTTGACCAGATCGTCCAGCGTCTGGCCCTTGGGTGCGCGGCCCGAGGCATTCAGGCCCACGACCTTGTTCTGCTTGGGGTCCCAGATCAGGGCAAACAGGTCGCCGCCCATGCCGCTGCCTGTCGGCTCCACCAGGCCCAGGGTGGCATTGGCGGCGATGGCGGCGTCAACGGCACTGCCGCCCTGTTGCAGGATCGAGATGGCGACCTGGGTCGCCAGCGGCTGCGACGTGGCCGCCGCGCCATTCCTGGCGATGATTTCGGACCGGCCCGCAAAATTGGCGCCAACCAGCCGGTCGCCGCGCCCGGCCTGCGCGCCGTCCACATAATCGGCGGCGACGGCGGTATCCGTGATGATCGGCATGACACTCAACGCCCCCAACAGCAGCGCGGCCAACCCGCGCCTGGTCTTCTGAACCATTGTCCGATTGCCTTCCTGTGCCTGGATTGCGGGCCTTCGCCCTGTCCCATTGTCCGCCGGTTTCCCAGCGCCTTTGCTTGTACGTTCACCCTGCCTATCCGGCAACCCTTGCGGCCGGCCCATTCCGCGTGCCAGCCTGCGCCAAACAGTTTCTGCCGGGAGATGTGATCGTGCGGGTGTTGGTCAATGGCGTGCCGCTCTATTTTGATGTCGAAGGGGCGGAGCTGGTGCCCGATGGCGGGTCCTTGCGGAAAAAGCCCACCTTGCTGCTGCTGCATGGGGGCCCCGGCTTTGACCATGCCAGCTTCAAGCCCACTTTCGGCGCGCTGGCGCCCCACGCCCAGGTGATCTATCTGGATCATCGCGGCCAGGGACGCAGCGGCGGCAATGATCCCGCCACCTGGACACTCCCGCAATGGGCCGATGATGTGAAGGGTTTCTGCGATGCGCTGGGCATCGAGAAGCCCTTCGTGCTGGGCAACAGTTTCGGCGGCTTTGTGGCCATGGAATATATGCGCCGCCACCCCGGCCATGCGGCGGGTGTCATCCTTTCCTCCACGGCGGCCCGTATGCAGCTGGACCTGATCGTGCAGGCCTTTGACCGGCGTGGCGGGCCGCAGGTCGGGCAGGCCGCGCAGGATTTCTGGTCCGACATCAAGGTCGACAAGGTTCTGCCCTATGCGGCCCAGGTCATGCCCTTCTACACGGTCAAGGCGCCGATGGACGGGCCGGGCCGCGCGCGCTCCATCATGCGGCCGGAAGTGCTGGAACATTTTTCCGGCCAGGGCGGGGAAATGTGGGGCATGGATTTCCGCGACAGCCTGCCCCGGGCCGCCAGCCCCGTGCTGGTGCTTTGCGGCGACCAGGACCCGATAACGCCCTGGGAGTGCTCTGAAGAAATCATCAGCCTGTTGCCCGCGGCCACCAGCCGCCTGCACCGCTTCCCGCATTGCGGCCATGGCACCTTCCGCGACGATCCCGACAGCACCTTTGCCCTGATCCGGCAGTTCATGGGTGTGGGGGAGGTCGCGGCGGGCGCCGGCATGCCCATAAACGCCCCGGTGTGAGGGGCGTCACTGCGGCGGGCGTGCGGGAGGTCCATTCCCGTTAACCAAACTTGAACAACGCTCACCTGATCATGTCACGCGCCCGCACCCTTTTCCTGTCGCTGTTGGCCGGCCTGGCCTTGACCGGGCCGGGTCGGGCGGAAATTACCGGGCCGACGGCGGGGGCGGAGACGGGCACCCTGACCCTGATCCTGGAAAACGACCTGTTCTATAATCTGGATCGCCACTACACCAACGGTGTGCAGGCGGTCTGGACCACGGCGCGGGACGAGGTGCCGGACTGGACCCGCCGCTGGGCCCGCTGGGTGCCGTTCTTCGCCCAGGATGGGCATGTGCGGGCGGTGTTCTCGCTGGGCCAGAACATGTACACGCCCAGCGATATTGAAACCCGCACCCCGCCCCTGACGGAACGGCCCTATGCCGGCTGGCTGCACGGGTCGGCGGGCCTGATCAATGAAACCAACCGCCGCATGGACCAGCTGCAATTGACGCTGGGTGTGGTGGGGCCGGCCTCGCTGGCCGAACCGGCGCAGAAGATTGTCCACCGCCTGACCGATGCGCCCAAGCCCCTGGGATGGGACACGCAGCTGCATAATGAACCGGGCGTGGTCATCACCTATCAGCGCAGCTGGCGCTATGATCTGGTGGAAACAACCGGTTTCGGCATCGACATCATGCCGCATGTGGGCGGGGCGGTGGGCAATGTCGCAACCTATGCCGATGCCGGCTTCATGCTGCGTGCCGGGTGGCAATTGCCCGCCGATTTCGGCCCCGCGCGCATTCAGCCATCGCTGCCCGGCAGTGGTTTTTTTGAACCCGATGCCCGCCATCCCATCGGCTTCTACTGGTTCCTGGGCTTCTCCGGCCGGGCGGTGGCCCGCAACATCTTCCTGGATGGCAACAGCTTTCGCGACAGCCGGTCGGTGGACCGCAAGGTCTGGGTCGCGGATGTTCAGACAGGGATGGCCATCAATATCTATGATGCCCGCGTTACCTATACCCATGTCTTCCGGACCCGCGAATTCAGCGGACAGACGGAAGGCGATGAATATGGCGCGGTGGCCGTGACCTGGCAGTTCTGACCGGCAGGGGGCATGGATATGCCCCTGCCGGCCTGACGCCTGCGGGAAACCAGCCGCAATGATCAACCGCTGCTTACGGGGCCTTGCCCGTCTGCAACGTGCCGGTGACGCTGCCGCCATCGGCGATGTTGATGCGGCCATAGCGGATGGTGCCATCCACCTGGCCCGTTTCCCCGA
Source organism: Azospirillum sp. (assembly GCA_027483805.1). GTDB lineage: Bacteria > Pseudomonadota > Alphaproteobacteria > Azospirillales > Azospirillaceae > Niveispirillum. The sequence continues at coordinate 3,628 of JAIXTS010000338.1, forward strand.
CGGACAGGATGCCGGTGATTTCCAGCGTACCGGTGGCGCGGCCATTGACGCGCATCTGTTCGACCTTGGCCACGCCTTCGAAATGCCCACCCTCGGCGATTTCCAGGATCTTGATGTCGTTCAGGGTGACATCGACCAGCCGGCCCGCCACATGCAGGGTGTGGCAGTGGGAAATCTTCGCCCCCTCGATGCGGGCTTCGGCGGAGATGGTGGTGATGCCCCCGGTGGCGGGCCCGCTTTCAACCGCCGCTTCGGCAATGCCATGCAGGCCGGGACGCTGGAAACTGCGCGGGTCCAGGATATCGTTGGGCATCGGTTGAACAACTCCGCCAGAGGGACCGGGGGACGGTCGGCATTATTGAGACAGACCATAAGGAAACGGGCTGTCATTTCGATTTCATTCATAAGCTGAAAGGGTTAAATCCGCAACGCTTCTTGCCCACGTCACGTGAGGGATGCATGGGGGTGCGTTGACAGGGGGAACCTTGGGCCCAATAGTCGCCGGTTCCGACGCCCGGACATCGGGTCTGCGGCGTTTTGGACGATGGCTCAATGGAGTTGCAGCCGTGATCCCTGTTGTGATGCCCACCTATTCCCGCATCGACATCGTGTTCGAACGGGGTGAAGGCGCCCATATCTGGGACACCACAGGCCGACGATTCCTGGATTTCACCGCCGGCATCGCGGTGAACGCCCTGGGTCACGCGCACCCCTATCTGGTGGAAAAGCTGACCGAGCAGGCGGGCAAGCTCTGGCATACCTCCAACCTGTTCCGGGTGGCGGGCCAGGAGCAACTGGCCAAGCGGCTCTGCGATCTGACCTTTGCCGACACGATGTTCTTCACGAATTCGGGCGTGGAAGCGTTCGAATGTGCGGTGAAGACCGTGCGCAAGTATCAGCATGACACCGGCCACCCGGAAAAGACCCGCTTCATCGTGGTGGGCGGGGCCTTCCATGGCCGGTCCACCACCGCCATCGCCGCCGCCAAGTCGGAAAAGATGGTGGGCGGATTCGGTCCCCTGCTGGACGCGTTCGACCAGGTGCCGTTCGGCAACATGAATGAACTGCGCGCTGCCATCACGCCACAGACGGCCGCCATCGTGGTGGAACCGATTCTGGGCGAAGGCGGCATCGTGGTGGGAAGCGATGACTATCTGAAGGCGCTGCGCGACACGGCGGACGAATTCGGCCTGCTGCTGGTGTTTGACGAGATCCAGACGGGTGTCGGGCGTACCGGCAAACTGTTCGCGCATGAATGGGCCGGCGTCACACCCGACATCATGCCCATCGCCAAGGGCATTGGCGGCGGTTTCCCCGTCGGCGCCTGCCTGGTCAGCGAGAAGGCGGCCAAGGGCATGGTGCCCGGCACGCACGGATCGACCTTTGGCGGCAACCCGCTGGCCATGGCGGTCGGCAATGCCGTTCTGGACGTCATCACCGCGCCTGGCTTCCTGGAGCAGGTGACCGTGACGGGGACCAAGCTGAAGGCCGAACTGGAGGCGCTGGTCGCCAAGTATCCGACCGTCCTGGCCGATGCGCGCGGCAAGGGCCTGATGCTGGGCGTGAAATGCGTGAAGCCGAATGGCGAGGTGGTGACCCGCCTGCGCGACAACGGCCTGCTGACCGTTCCCGCCGCTGACAATGTCATCCGCATCCTGCCGCCGCTGACCATCGGCGACGCGGAGATCGCGGAGGCCATTTCCATCATCGACAAGACCTGCCAGGAGCTGGCGCAATGACCCTTCCGAAGTCCCCCCGCCATTTCCTGGACATTCATAACCATTCCATTGACGAACTGCGCGAGATGCTGTCCCGCGCGGCCTTCATGAAGCGTGGACAGGGGGCTGAACGCCCCCTGCTGGGCAAGACGCTGGCCCTGATCTTCGAAAAGCCCAGCACCCGTACCCGTGTCTCGTTCGAGGTGGGCATGCGGCAGTTGGGGGGCGAGGTCATCTGCCTGACTGGCAAGGAAATCCAGCTTGGTCATGGCGAGACGATCGGCGATACGGCCCGTGTCCTGTCCCGCTATGTCGATATCATCATGCTGCGCACCGACCATGAGGCGAAGTTGCAGGAAATGGCCGAGGCGGCGACCGTCCCCGTTATCAATGGCCTGACCGACAGCTCGCACCCGGTGCAGATCATGGCCGACATCCTGACCTATGAGGAACGTAAGGGCCCCATCAAGGATGCCGTCTTCTGCTGGACCGGCGATGCCAACAATGTCTGCGAAAGCTTCATCCACGCGGCCGTGGCGTTCGATTTCGAACTGCGCATTGCCTGCCCGCCGGAACTGACCCCCTCGCACCAGACCCTGGAATGGATCAAGGCCAACAAGGGCCGCGTCAGCGTGCATCGCAGCGTGGAAGAGGCCGCGGCGGGTGCCGATGCCCTGGTCACCGACACCTGGGTGTCGATGCACAACAAGGATGCGCACCGCCGCCACAATCTGCTGAAGCCATACCAGGTAAACGATCGCGTCATGGGTCTGGCAAAAAAAGACGCCATATTCATGCATTGTCTGCCCGCACACCGTGAGGAAGAGGTGACGTCCAGCGTCATCGACGGTCCGCAGTCGGCTGTGTGGGATGAGGCAGAAAACCGTATGCACGCCCAGAAGGGCATTTTGACCTGGTGCCTGAACCGATGAATTCGCTTCCCCCCGTGGCGGGCCAGCCCCGCCACGATACCAATGCCGTGACCGCCGAATTCGATATCTGCCAGCCGTTCCAGCTGGACAGCAGCTCCTTCCGTGGGCGGCTGATCCGGCTGGGCCCGGCCCTGGATGAGATCATCCGACGGCATAATTACCCGGACGAGCTGGCGCCCCTGCTGGCCGACACCATTCTGCTGGCGGCCACGCTGGCGTCCGGCCTGAAATATGACGGTATCTTCACGTTGCAGACCAAGGGCGACGGTCCCGTCGCCTATACGGTGGCGGACGTCACCTCGGTCGGCGATCTGCGCGGCTATGCCCGTTTTGACGCCGACCGTCTGACCGAACAGCGCGCCCACAAGGGGTTCCACGCGGATCTGGGGTCGCTGCTGGGTGCCGGCTATGTCGCCTTCACCGTGGATCAGGGCGAACATACCGAGCGCTATCAGGGCATCGTGGAACTGCGCGGGGCCACGCTGGCCGATGCCGTGCGCCATTATTTCAAGCAATCCGAACAGCTGGCCGCCAGCATCAAAAGCTTCGTGTCCAAGGATGCGGATGGCCAATGGGTGGGCGGGGCCATCATGCTGCAGGCCCTGCCGCCCGACGATGCGGGCACGTTTGCCGACCACCAACCCGGTGTGCGGGAGGAGGACTGGCACCGCGCCGCCGTTCTGCTGGAAACGGTGACGGCGCATGAACTGCTGGACCCGGCCCTGTCGGTGAACGAGCTGATCTTCCGCCTGTTCCATGAGGAAGGCCCGCGCATCTATGAACGCAAGGAACTGCGCCCCGGCTGCCGCTGTTCGCGCGAACGGGTGGCAGGTGCCCTGCGCAGCATCGACCGGGCGGAACTTGACGATATGCGCATCGATGGCGCCGTGGCCGTCAGCTGCGAATTCTGCAACGCCACCTATAAATTCAATGATACCGACCTGGATGAGGTCTATGCCGGGTTCTGACCCGGCGCCCGGCGGACCATGAACGGGCCGGCAACCGCCGGCCCGGCGCTGGGGGAGCCGGTAAGTGTCTTACCCCGATTTAAGCACGCCTGACCGCCATTCCATCCGTGTGAACCCGCGCTGCCTGTGGTAGGGATACCCGACCGGACGCCCATATCCTGGGGGCCGGGCCTGGAGCTTCGCGGATGGAACTGGTCAGGCCATGACGATGATGAGCGGCACCCCGGCGATTGTGCCGGAGGTGGGACGGAGCCCCGATCCCGTGGCCGGCGCGCGGCGCCTGCTGGCCCGTCTG
>JAIXTS010000035.1 GCA_027483805.1 Azospirillum sp.
AGGCATAAGCCGGGCCCTGCAGGCTGTCGCGGGCGAAGACGGCATCGCGGCGCAGGCGCCCCTTGGCCGATGCCACCTCCGCATCTGTCACGCCGCCCGACAGCAGCTTTGCCAATTCCGCATCCAGTGCCTTCTCCACGGCGACCACATCCTGCCCCGGTGCCGGCGTGGCGGAGACGGACAGGGTGCCCAGGTCGAGCGCATTGGGATTGTAGGACAGGTTCACACCCGCCGCGATCTTCTGCTCCACCACCAGCGACTTGTAGAGGCGCGAGGTGGCGCCATCGGCCAGGATGCTCTCCAGCACCTCCAGCGCCGAGGCGTACTGCTTTTCGCCAGCGCTGTAGCTGGGGGCCTTCCAGATGCGCATCCAGTTGGGCTGCCGCACCTGATCATCGGTCAGGGTGATGCGCCGCGCGCCCTCCGTCGGCGGCTCCGTCACGCGCACGCGGGCCGGGATGTCCTTGGACGGCTTGATCTTGCCATAGGTCTTTTCGGCCAGCGGCTTCAACTCTGCCGCTGTGATATCGCCCGCCACCACCAGGATGGCATTGTTGGGCGCGTAGTGGCGCTTGTAGAAATCCAGCGCGTCCTGTGTGGTCAGCTTTTCGATCTCATGCATCCAGCCGATGATGGGCGTGCCATAGGGGTGGTGCACGAACAGCAGGCTGTAGAGCTGCTCAAACAGCCGCGATGCCGGCTCGTTCTCCGTGCGCTGGCGCCGCTCCTCCTGGATCACCTTGCGTTCCGGCAGGACGATCTCGTCCGTCAGGCGCAGGTTGACCATGCGGTCGGCCTCCATGCCCATGACCAGTTCCAGCCGGTCGCGGGCGATATTCTCGAAATAGGCCGTGTAATCATAGGCGGTGAAGGCATTGTCGCGGCCGCCATTGCGGGCCACGATGCGGGAGAATTCCGACGGCTTGAGCTTTTCCGTGCCCTTGAACATCAGATGTTCAAGATAATGGGCCAGGCCGGACTTGCCCGGCTCCTCGTCTGCTGAGCCCACCTTGTACCAGACCATATGGCTGACCACAGGCGCGCGGGGATTGGTGATCACCACCACCTGCATGCCATTCTTCAGGGTGAAGGTCTCCGGATCGAAAACGCGGGCGGCGGCGGGCCAGGCTGCCGTCAGGCCCACAAGGGCGGACAGCGCCACACCGGCGGCCAGCGCCCGCCAGCGGGGGCGGGGTTCGGGACGTATAGGACGGATCACGAGGCTCATTTCCTCCCGGCTCGGGACATGTGGCCCGTACTGTGGCGCGGGGTCAATGGAATGCCAATGGATTTCAGGTGAACGCTGTGTAATCCCCAGGGTCATGGTTCAGGACCCTGGCAGGCCGGCGGCCGCCGGCCCGGCGACTGAAGGATCCTGCAAAATCAAGAACCATCTTCCATGGCTCTTGATGTCATCCACCCGTCAGGCGCGAATGCTCCCTTGCGACAGGCGTGCATAATCGGCCCGCAATTCGGCCAGCCGCGCGGCGGCGGCTTCCACATCGGTGGCGGCCAGATCCATGGCGGCACGGGTTTCATTCTGCAGCTTCTGGTGGGCGGCATTGACCAGCAGCGCCTGCCCGAAGGCCGCATTCATGGCCATAAGCCCGCCCTGCAGGCTGTGGCAGAGGGTTTCCGCCGACCGCCCTATGCTGTCCACCGCCATCACCAGACATGGCAACCCGGCCGTAACCTCGGCCAGTTGATCAGCCAACATCGCCGCCCGGCTCAACGGGTGCGGCATGGAGGGGAAGGGAATGACGGTGCCCATGGAGGCATCCTTCTTGCGGCCGCAAAAAGACCGGGGCAGCCATCCTGGCCGACCCGGTCGTTCCCCTAAACTCGCGCGATGCCGATCGGGCCGCAAGCTATCCATTCGCGCAGAGCGGGGCCGGCCGCCCGGCCCGTCAGCGTTTGCCACCCATGACAATATCCCCCAGGGGGCCCAGCACGCTGCCCTCCCCCTTGCCGGCGCCCGGCATGGCCGCGGACAGCATGCGCCCGGCCATCCGGGAAAAGGGCAGGGATTGGATCCAGACACGCCCCGGCCCGCGCAGCGTGGCGAAGAACAGGCCCTCGCCCCCGAACAGCATGGATTTCACGCCCCCCACCTGCACCAGATCGAAATCAATGTCGGGGGTAAAGGCGGCCACGCAACCGGTATCGACATGCAGAACCTCTCCCGGTGCCAGCTGCCGTTCCATGACCGTGCCGCCCACATGGGCGAAAACCCAGCCATCACCGGTCAGCTTCTGCATGATGAAGCCTTCGCCGCCGAACAGGCCGGTCAGGATGCGGCGCTGGAAATGGATGCCGACCGACACGCCCTTGGCTGCCGCCAGGAAACTGTCCTTCTGACAGATCAGGCCACCGCCCAGGTCCGCCAGGTTCAACGGCAGGATGGTGCCGGGGAACGGGGCGGCAAAGGCAACCCGCGCCTTGCCCCGGCCGCTTTGCGTGAAGACGGTGGTGAACAGGCTTTCGCCGGTCAGCACCCGTTTGCCGGCACCGATCAGCTTGTCCAGGAAGCCGCCCGACTCCCGGCCATCGCCGAAAATCGTGTGCATCTCCACCGATGCGTCCTTATAGACCATGGCCCCGGCCTCGGCGATGGCACTCTCGCCGGGGTCCAGTTCAACCTCCACGAACTGCATCTCCTGCCCGTGGATCTTGAAATCGATCCGGTCGGCGCGGGAATGGCGCGCATCGCCGCGCGGCGGGGGTGGCGGTGCGCCGGCCCGGGCCCAGGGGCCATCCTGCGGCATCAGTTCCGCCACGGCGCGCACCGGCAGCCATTCGGCCATGCCATTGCGCCAGCAGAAAGCCTCCGGATGGGCGCGCACATAATCCAGCGCCGCCTGACCGTCCAGCGGCCCCACCCGGTCCTGATCATCATGGAAGAACCATTGCGTCATGCCCCATCCCCCCTGTCACGGCATTGATCGATACCCAGGATATCGTAACCGTGGCCGAAAAGAAAAAGGCCGGCTGCACAGGGCAAGCCGGCCAATTCCCGATGGACACAAGGTGCCGCTCAGTCGTCCGAGTCGTCCCCGGCCATCGCCGGATCCAGATCCTCGTCCACCGCATCCATCTCCGGGGTCTCCGGCTCGGGGCGACCCCGGCGGGCACGCTCCAGGGAAGCATCCAGCTCACGCTGGCTGCACAGGCCCAGCAGGACCGGGTTGCGCGCCTTGATGTTGGCGGAGTTCCAGTGGGTCTTGTCGCGCACCGCGGCAATGGTCGGCTTGGTGGTGCCGATCAGCTTGCAGATCTGCGCGTCCGACAATTCCGGGTGCGCCTTCAGCAGGTGGGCAATGGCGTCCGGCTTGTCGCCACGCTTGGTGACCGGCGTGTAGCGGGGGCCCTTGGAACGGGCCACCGGCTGCGGCAGGTCCTGCAGACGCATCTTCAGCTTCAGGTTGGGATTGGCCTCGACGCGGGCAATCTCTTCCGCCGTCAGTTCGCCACCGGCCACCGGGTCGCGGCCAACCATGCCCACCGCCACCTCGCCATCGGCGATGGCCTGCACCTCAAGCTCGTGCATGCCGCAGAATTCCGCGACCTGCTCAAAGGTCAGGCTGGTATTTTCGACCAGCCACACGGCGGTGGCCTTCGGCATCAGGGGCAGTGCCATGCTTCCTCCTCAAACGCTTCGCCGGCCATCGGGCCGGCAGCAAATCGATCCATGAACGCAAAAGCCGCCCGTCGCGCGCGGGAGGGGCCCCGCGCAGCCAACCGGACGGACAAGTCAACGACCCAACACCTATAGCGTTCCGGCACGGCACAAGCCACGGGATTTTTTTGCCATGCCGGCAATGGGGTTACAGGACCAGCATGATCTTGCCGATATGGGTGGAGCTTTCCATCAGCCGGTGGGCATCGGCCGCGGCTTCCAGCGGGAAGGTTGCGGCAATGACCGGGCGGACCTTCCCGGCCGCCACCAGGGGCCAGACCTTCTCCCGCACGGTCGCGGCCAGCGCCGCCTTCTGCGCCGTCGACCGCGCCCGCAGGGTGGATCCGGTCAATGTCAGCCGTTTCAGCATGATGGGCGCTAGGTTCAGTTCCACCTTGGGCCCGCGCAGAAAGGCGATGGAGACATGGCGGCCCTCCACCGCCAGACAGTCGATATTGCGGGGCAGATAATCCCCGCCCACCATGTCCAGCACGACATCCACGCCGCGCTTGTCCGTCGCCGCCTTCACCACGGCCACAAAATCCTGGGTCTTGTAATCGATGGCGTGATCGGCCCCCAGATCACGGCAGGCCGCCACCTTTTCTTCCCCGCCTGCGGTGGCGAAAACGATAGCACCCCGCGCCTTCGCCACCTGGATGGCGATGGTGCCGATGCCCGACGTACCGCCATGCACCAGGAAACTTTCCCCCGCCACCAGGCCGGCCCGTTCCACCACATTGGTCCAGACGGTGAAGACCGTCTCCGGCAGGGCGGCCGCCTGTACCATGTCCAGCCCGTCCGGCACCGGCAGCACCTGCCCCACCGGCGCCGTGGCATAGTCGGCATAGCCCCCGCCGCCCAGCAGGGCGCAGACCCTGTCCCCCACCTGCCAGCCCGTGACACCCGCCCCCAGGGCCGCGATGGTACCCGACACTTCCAGCCCCGGCAGGTCGCTGGCCCCTGGCGGCGGCGGATACAGGCCCTGGCGCTGCACGATGTCGGGGCGGTTGACACCGGCCACCGCCACCTTGATCAGCACTTCGCCCGCCGCCGGCAATGGTACGGGACGGGTCGTGGGTGACAGCACCTCGGGACCGCCGGGCCGGGTGATTTCCACGGCACGCATCTGCTTGGGCAGGGACATGGGATCGGGTTCCTTGATCATCACTGTGGCGGGCAGCAGCGCGATGCCGCAAAATGACGCCCAAGATCAAAGATAGGGAGGGAACCGATGGCTTTCGACCTGGACGAACTGCTGCCGACCAAGAAACCATCCAGACCGGTGGACCTGACCGGTCTGTCCATTGGCGATCTGAACGATTACATCGCAGCGCTTGAGGCGGAAATCCTGCGCGTGCGGACCACCATCCGCGAAAAGCAGGATGTCCAGGCGGCCGCCCAGGCCTTCTTCAAAAAGTAAGGATCACCACCGCCCCCCGCAGGGAAAAATCCCCACGGGGGGGGGGGGCAGCCGGCATCAATCCAGGAAATAGCGGTCCAGCGCCTTCAGGTCGGCATCCAGCTCATAGACGATGGGCTTGCCGGTCGGGATCTCGAACTGCACGATCTCGTCATCGCCCATGCCGGACAGATATTTGACCAGACCCCGCAGGCTGTTGCCATGGGCGGCAACCAGCACACGCTTGCCCGCCTTGACCTGCGGGGCGATCACGTTGGTCCAGTAGGGCACCACGCGGGCCACACAATCCTTCAGGCTTTCGGTGCGCGGCAGCTGGTCCTTGGACAGGTCGGCATAGCGCGGGTCGGCATCGGGCAGACGCTCATCATCCTCGGCCAGGACCGGGGGGGCAATATCATAGGAACGGCGCCAGATCTTCACCTGATCGGCGCCATGCTTGGCCGCCGTCTCCGTCTTGTTCAGGCCCTGCAGGCCGCCATAATGGCGCTCATTCAGCTGCCAGCTCTTGAACTGCGGCACCCAGATCCGGTCCATGGCTTCCAGGGCCAGATTGCTGGTCTTGATGGCGCGCTTCAGCACCGACGTGTGGCAGATATCGAAATCCAGCCCGGCCGCCTTCAGCTTGACACCGGCCTCCCTGGCCTCCTCCACGCCCTGCGGCGACAGGTCCACATCGGTCCAGCCGGTGAACAGGTCCAGCTGGTTCCACACGCTCTGACCATGGCGGATCAGGACAAGCTTCGTCATCTCCCACATTCCCTTATGCATGGCCCCGACGGCGGGGGCGTTATCAATGCCGGCCTGCGTCCTACCATATGGCACCACCCGGACCAAGGTCTGTTCCAG
>JAIXTS010000477.1 GCA_027483805.1 Azospirillum sp.
GCCGGCGCCGACGCCGCCCTGGTCGTCACACCTTATTACAACAAGCCGTCGCAGGAAGGTCTTTATCAGCATTACAAGGCCATCCATGACGCCGTCGATCTGCCCATCATCATCTACAACATCCCCGGCCGCAGCGTCATCGACATGTCTGTCGCCACCATGGCGCGGCTGGCGAAGCTGCCGAACATCGTGGGTGTGAAGGACGCGACGGCCGATCTGGCCCGCCCGCTGCGCACCCGCGTCGAGATCGGGCCCGACTTCTGCCAGCTTTCGGGTGAGGATGCCACCGTTACCGGCTTCCTGGCCCAGGGTGGGGTGGGTTGCATCTCCGTCACGGCCAATGTGGCCCCGGCGCTGTGCTCGCAGCTGCATGAGGCGTGGCAGCGCGGCGATCTGGTCGAAATGGCCCGTATCCGCGACATTCTGATGCCCCTGCATCACGCCATGTTTGTGGAAACCAGCCCCGCCCCGGTGAAATACGCGGCCAGCCTGCTGGGCAAGTCCACCCCGGACGTGCGCCTGCCGCTGGTGCCGTGCAGTGCCGAGGGTCGGACATTGGTCGAGGCCGCGATGCGCAAGGCAGGCCTGATCTGAACCCCGCTTTCCATTGAACTTGGACAGGCGTCCCCCCATAACAGGGGGGACGTTTTGTTTTTCTGATTGGATTTTTCAGGCGATGGCGAACAACGCGCCCGAGCGCAAATTGGCGGCACAGAACCGCCGGGCCCGCTTCGATTACTTCATCGAGGATACGGTGGAGGCCGGCATCATGTTGACCGGGACCGAGGTGAAGTCCCTGCGCGGCGGCAAGGCATCCATCCTGGAAGCCTATGCCGGTGAGATCGGGGGGGAGCTGTTCCTGGTCAACTCCTACATCCCCGAATATGGTCAGGCGGGCGCCTGGCTGCAGCATGATCCCAAGCGCCCGCGCAAGCTGCTGGTGCGCAAGCGTGAACTGGTGAAGATGCTGAGCGCCATCGCGCGCCAGGGCATGACCCTGGTGCCCATGTCGGTCTATTTCAACGATCGTGGCAAGGCCAAGGTCGAGATCGGTGTCGCCAAGGGCAAGAAGCAGGGCGACAAGCGCGAGGCGGACAAGGAACGCACCTGGCAGCGCGACAAGGCCCGCCTGATGCGGGCGCGGGGCTGATCAGGCGATCCCCGCCCGGTTATTTCGGCGCTCACGCTTAAATAGTTTGGCGGCGGGGAACCTGCGCCTATTGCGTCACACCATTTTAATATTAACGAGCTGTTAAACGTCCTCTCCTTCCCAAGTCACCCGGATGGGATATCGTTTTCCCGTGCGAGGGTTGTTCCGAAATCGGAATGACGACTGAAATGAAGTCGGGAGAAGAACTCATGGGGAAGCAGTGGCTTAAGGTTGGTACGGCGCTGGCAGGGTTCCTGACCGTGGTCGGCGGCGCCCAGGCGCAGCAGCCGGCGGGTGATGTTGACGAAATTGTCGTCACCGGCACGCGCCGCGCCGACCGCACCCTGGCGGAATCGCCGGTGCCCGTGGACGTGATTTCGGCCGGCGAGCTGGAGAAGTCGGGACTGGGTGAGGTCAACAAGGTGCTGAACGCCCTTGTGCCCTCCTTCAACTTCCCGCAGCCGACCATCACCGACGGTACCGACCATATCCGCCCGGCCACGCTGCGCGGCCTGTCGCCCGACCACACGCTGGTCCTGATCAATGGCAAGCGGCGTCACAATACCGCACTGCTGAACCTGAACGGTTCCGTCGGGCGCGGCTCCACCGGCGCCGACCTCAACTCCATTCCCGCGTCCGCCATCCGCCGGGTGGAGGTGCTGCGCGACGGTGCGGCCGCACAGTACGGGTCCGACGCCATCGCGGGCGTGATCAACATCATCCTGAAGGACAATAATTCCGGTGGCTCGGCCTTCGGCTCCTATGGCCAGACCTATGAGGGCGATGGCGATGTCTATCACTTTGCCGCCAATGGCGGCGCCACCATCGGCAATGGCGGCTATCTGAACCTGACGGCCGAATATCGTGACCGTGCCCATACCAACCGCCAGGCCGCCGATATACGTCAGCAATATAACAACCTTGCCGGCGGTGCCGCCGACCCGCGTGAGGCGACGATCAACCGCACCGACAATTTCTGGTACGGCGACAGCGACGTCACCGACTATAATGTCGTCTATAATCTGGGCCTGCCCCTGGGTGGGGCCGAGCTTTACTCCTTCGGCAATTACAACAAGCGTGAAGGCAAGGCCGGGGCCACTTGGCGCCGTCCGCGCGACCCGAACAATGTCCGCGCCATCTATCCCAACGGTTTCCTGCCCTTCATCACGTCGGACATTGATGACATGTCGGTGGCGGTCGGTGTGAAGGGGGATGCCGGCGACACCCGCTATGACATTTCCGGCACCTATGGCCGCAACGACTTCCCCTTCAGCGTGGAAAACACCCTGAACGCCACTTACGGCACCAACAGCCGCCGCAGCTTCTATGCCGGTGACCTGCTCTATACCCAGGGCGTGATCAATGCCGACGCCTCGCGCGATATCGATGTCGGTCTGCCGTCGGCCCTCAGCGTTTCCGCCGGTCTTGAATACCGGACCGAGGGGTATGAGCTGGGGGCAGGGGATGAGGACAGCTGGAAGGATGGCGGGGTGAAGGTGCTGGACGGCGGCTCCACCGGCGCCATCGGCAGCCAGCCGGCCCCCGGCGCCCAGGGCTTCCCCGGCTTCCGGCCCAGCGATGAGGTCGATGTCGACCGCCACAGCTATGCGGCCTATCTGGACCTGGAAACCAAGCTGTCCGACGCGCTGCTGGTCAGCGTGGCGGGCCGTGTCGAACATTATTCCGATTTCGGCTGGACCGGGTCGGGCAAGTTCGCCTTCAAATATGATTTCACCGATGCGTTCGGCCTGCGTGGTGCCGTGTCCAACGGCTTCCGTGCCCCGTCCTTGCAGCAGAGCTACTTCTCCTCCACGGCGACCAACTTCATCGGTGGCGTGCCCTTCGAAATCCGCACCTTCCGTGTGAATGACCCGGCGGCCAAGGCGCTGGGCGCTGAAGACCTGAAGCCGGAAAAGTCGATCAATTACAGCCTGGGCTTCACCTCGACCCCGTTTGACGGCGCCAGCCTGACCGTGGACGCCTATCAGATCCGCATCGATGACCGTATCGTCCTGTCGGAGAACCTGACCGGTACGGCGGTGCAGAACTTCCTGACGGCGCGCGGCTTTGCCGGTGTCACCGGCGGGCGCTTCTTCACCAACGCCATCGATACCCGCACGCGCGGCGTCGATATTGTCGGCACCTACCGCGCCGATCTGGATGCCGCCGGCAACCTGACCCTCACCGCCGGGGTGAATTTCAACGACACCAAGACCCTGAATGTGAAGCCCAACCCCTCCACCCTGGCCACGGTCGGCCTGCAGCTGACCCGTTTCTCCCGCGTGGAGAAGGGCCGGTTCGAAGAGGCGCAGCCGGACAACAAGGTCAACCTGTCCGCCACCTGGGATTATGGTGACTTTAACCTGACGGTGCGTGGCACGCGCTATGGCAAGTTCACCTCGCGCAATGCCAATGCCGCCCTGGATCAGACCTTCAGCGCCGAATGGGTGGCCGATATCGATGTCGGCTATGACCTGACGGAGAATCTGTCCATCTCCGCCGGTGTGAACAACCTGTTCGACAATTACACCGATCTGGTCATTCCGGGCGCCAACCCCAACGGTTTCGCCCAATATTCCAACTTCTCGCCGTTCGGGTTCAATGGCGGCTTCTACTATGCCAAGGTCAAGATGACCTGGTAACCCCGCCGGGATTACGTCAGCGAACCGTAGGTCAGGTCGAGGGCGAAGCCCGAGCCCTGACAGGCCTGGATCAAAGGCCTTTTCTGTCAGGGCTCGCGCGGTGCGCTCGACCTGACCTACGGTCGCCCCGTTTACCGTTCAAACAGCCAGTTCATCTTGCTGTTGCCGAAGGTTCTGTACCCCGCTGCTTTGAACCGGCCCAGCAGATCACCGGCCCAGCTTTCCTCTGACCGTTCGATGATGATGACCTGCGGCCACAGGCTCTCCGGGGCTTGATCGAAGAAGGGGAGCAGCGCTTTGTCCTCCGCCCCCTCGATATCGATTTTCAGCAGGTCGATGCGGGTGATGCCTGCCTCTGCCAGCACATCGACCAGGGGGCGCACACGCACCGGTGTGGATTTACCGCCATGGTCGCGGACCAGGGAGGAGCCGCCAAGGTTGCTGTCATCCAGATACAGCCCCATTACCCCTTCGTCGGCCCCGATGGCACAGTCGGCATGGGTGATGGCGGCGTCCGTGCGGTTCAGCGACAGGTTGAAGCGCAGGCGCCGCGCGGCTTCCGGCCCCGGCTCCACCGCCAGGATACGGCCGGCGGGTCCTAGGAAACGCGCGGCGTTCAGGGTGTAAAGCCCGACATTGGCGCCAATATCGACAAAGGTGCCGTCCCGTGGCAACCGGCTGGCCAGGAGATCCATCTCCTCCGGATCGAAAAACTGCGGCATGAACAGGAACTTGCGTTCCCCGACATTGTCGCCGGGATGGAGACGCAGATGGATACCCCGCACCGCCACGTCGAAGACGGGGCCCTGGATCACCATCGCCACCTTGCGCAGCCAGAGCGCCAGCAGCCGCCCGGTGGGTGTGACGGGCAATCCCTGGCAGATGTCGGTCAGCAGACGGGCCGCACTGCCGGGCGCATACGTGCCGAAGGGCGGCTCCTGAACCTTGCTCAAAACATCATCTCCCGGCTTGCGGAAACTGCCCCTGAAAAGCGGGGCGGGCATGCTTATATCAAATCACGGTGACGACAACTCATCCGGATTTGGTTCGGCGGTGACTGCCGCCGCGCGGCATATGGCGAAAAGCCCAGCCGCCGCATGGCGGCGCTGGCAATTGAAGCCCAGGGATCGGTTCCGATCATTGGGACGCCGTGTTATGCCATATGGGATAGGATGCCGCATCTCCTTATGACACAAGGCAAATCCATCGTCATTGACAAGCGCCCGGCGCCTATGTGCAATGCCCGCTGTCCTGGGTGTCGCGGGCTGCGGCGCCCACCTACCGGGGCGGTCCCGTTCCAGGCGGGCGTCCGATCTGATTGGGGGTCCTTGATGAAGCTGAAGCATGTGATCGGCGCCATCGGCATGGTTGCCGCCATCGCCGTCGGCCATACGGCCATGGCCCAGGAAAAGAAGGTCAATATCTATAACTGGGCCGATTATATCGGCGAGACCACGCTGGACGATTTCACCAAGGCCACCAAGATCGCGACGCAGTATGACGTCTTCACCGATCTGGAAACCCTGGAATCGAAGCTGCTGGTCGGCAATTCCGGTTACGATGTGGCAGTGCCGTCGGCCGAACCGACGATGCGCAAGCTGATCCAGGCCAAGGCCATCCAGAAGCTGGATAAGTCCAAGATCCCCAATCTGAAGAATGTCGATCCGGCCCTGATGAAGCTGGTCGAATCGACCGACCCCGGCAATGAATATGGCATCATCTATCAGTGGGGCACCATCGGCATCGGCTATAATGTCGAGAAGGTGAAGGAACTGCTGCCCGGCGTGGCCGTCGACAGCTGGGACGTGGTCTTCAAGCCGGAAAACGCCAAGAAGCTGGCCGCCTGCGGTATCGTTTTCCTGGACAGCCAGACCGACATCCTGCCGTCCGTGTTCAAGGCCCAGGGCCTGGACCCCAATTCCGAAAGCCCGGATGACACCAAGAAGGCCGAGGCCGCAATGCTGGCCATCCGCCCCTATATCAAGACCTTCGTGCCGTCGGTGATCGATCCGCTGGCCACGGGTGACGCCTGCGTCGCCGTCGGTTATTCCGGTGACGTGTTCCAGGCCAAGGCCCGCGCGGAAGAAGCCAAGGCCAAGTTCACCATCGAATATGCCATTCCCAAGGAAGGCGCCCAGGTCTGGTTCGACATGATGACGATCCCGGCCGGTGCCAATGTGGCGACCGCCAGCGCCTTCATCAATTACGTGCTGGAACCCAAGGCCATGGCCGGCATCTCCGACTTCGTGGCCTATGCCAACGCCGTCCCGGCCTCCTGGCCGCTGATGGATCAGGAGATTGCCAAGAACGCGGTGATCTTCCCGCCCAAGGACGTGATGGCCAAGTTCTTTACCGTCAAGCAGATCAACCAGAAGGCGGAGCGTGACCGTACCCGTACCTGGACCAAGATCAAGACGGGCCGCTGATCACAGTTGGATATTTGGATGTTTTGAATGTAAAGGCCGGGGGCTGCTGCTTCCGGCCTTTATATTTGGTGCCGATCCTGCCGGGCACCGCCCGCTATCCGCTTGATTTGTCGGTGTCCCTCTGGCACGCCAATGGGAGGGGACAAAGGGCGGGAACGGAGAGCGGTGATGGAGCAGCAGGCGCGGCGGATGTTCAATGACCTGGCGGGCACCGGGGTCAAAATCAAGGTCGTCGATATCGGGGCCAACCCAATTGATGGTGACCCGCCCTATGGGGCCATGCTGCGCCGGGGGGAGGCCAGCGTTGTCGGCTTTGAGCCCAACCCGTCGGCACTCGCCATCCTGAATGAACGCAAGGGCCCGGACGAGACCTATCTGCCCAATGCCGTGGGGGATGGGTTGCGCCATGTGCTGCATGTCTGTCAGGCGCCGGGCATGACCTCGCTGCTGGAACCCAATCCGGACGTGCTGGGCCTGTTCCATGGTTTCCCCGACTGGGGCCGTGTGCTGGAACGGGTGGAAGTCGATACGGTGCGCCTGGACGACCTGCCGGAAACGGCCGGTATCGATATGGTAAAGATCGATATCCAGGGTGGCGAGCTGATGGTGCTCCGCAACGCCGTGGATCGTCTGCGCGATGCTGTCGTCATCCAGACGGAAATCGAATTCCTGCCCCTGTACAAGAACCAGCCGCTGTTCAGCGATGTGGAACAGTTCCTGCGCAGCCAGGGCTTTGTCTTCCATCGCTTTTTCCCCCTGATCAGCCGTGTGTTTCAGCCGGTGCTGGTCGGCGGCAACATCTATGGCGGCCACAGCCAGCAGGTGTGGGGCGACGGTATCTTCGTGCGCGATTTCATCACGTTCGAGGGCTATAGCGACGACAAGCTGCTGGCCGCCGCTGCCATCGTCCATAATTGCTATGATTCGGTCGATCTCAGCCTGCGGCTTCTGAAGGAATATGATCGCCGTCGGGGCACCGATATCGGCTCCACCTATTTCGACGCGCTCAGCGCGGCGGCGTGAGGGCATCAGCGCCCTGATCCCGGCGGTACCGCGCCGGGGCCACCCCGATCCGGTTGCGGAAATGGTAACGAAGGGCGGCGGCCGTGGGAAAGCCAC
Organism: Azospirillum sp.; assembly: GCA_027483805.1. Classification (GTDB taxonomy): domain Bacteria; phylum Pseudomonadota; class Alphaproteobacteria; order Azospirillales; family Azospirillaceae; genus Niveispirillum. Next base: position 7,338 of record JAIXTS010000477.1, read on the forward strand.
AGGCCGTCGCCACATCCTCCACGCTGGCCTCCGTTTCGCTCAGCAACTGTTCGGCCCGCGCCACCCGTTCCCGCAGCAGCCATTCCCCTGGTGACAGGCCCGTCAGGTCCTGAAAGCGCCGGATGAAGGTGCGCAGGCTCATCCCCACACTGTCGGCCAGATCGCGCAGGGCATGGTCGCGGTCCAGTTCCTGACGCAACCGGTCCAGCAGGGGGGAGAGGCGCCGCCCCTCATGTTCGGTCGGCACCGGCCGTTTCAGCCGCTGTTTCTGGGTGCCGTCACGATGGGCGGACAGGACAAGGCGCTGCGCCACCTGATTGGCGATGGCGGCCCCGAAATCCTTGCGCACGATATGCAGGCACAGATCCAGACCCGCCGCCGACCCGGCAGAGGTCAGCACATCGCCATGGTCGACATAGAGAAGGCCGGGGCGGTAGCGGATGTCCGGGTGGCGTTCGGCCAGGATCGCTTCATACCGCCAATGGGTGGTGGCATCGCGACCGGCCAGCAGCCCCGCCGCCGCCAGGACAAAAGCCCCGGAGCAGATCGACACCAGCCGCGCCCCCCGGTCATGGGCGGCGCGCAGGGCCAGGCACAGGTTTTCCGGCACCGGTGCGCCGGCGGACCGCCATCCCGGCACGATGATGGTCCCGGCCTCTTTCAGCAGCGACAGGTCGCCATCCACCGACATGCGGATGCCGCCCATGGCCGACAGGGGCCCGGGTTCCACTGCCACCACCATGGAACGGTACCAGTCTGGCCCCAGTTCGGGCCGGGGCAGGGCGAACACCTCCACGGCGATGCCAAATTCGAACGTGCACAGGCCGTCATAGGCCAGGATGGCGACGGTGCGGTTGGGCGGATCGGCGGTGCGGGTCTGCTTTGGCATGATTTCGACATTTTATGGCAGGCGGGCTGTTTTGCGAAGGGGGTCTTGCCGCCATCCTGCGCCCATCGAAACCCGCAGACAGGTCAATCCCATGTTGAACGAAGTGACCCATATCCCGGCCGCCCCCGCCGCAGAGGCCCTGGTCCATTTCCAGAAGCGGCTGACGCTGGAAACCGACTGCGCCGATGTTCATGCCGCCTTTGCCGTGGGCAATCCCGGATTCGTCCTGGTCGATGTGCGCGGACGCAAGGCCTTTGCCGCATCGCATGTGCCGGGCGCCATCAATATCCCCGTCCTGGACCTGACGGAAAGGCGACTGGCCGAGTATCCGGCCGACACGCTGTTTGTCGTCTATTGCGCCGGCCCGCACTGCAACGGTGCCGACAAGGGCGCCCTGCGTCTGGCTGGTCTGGGCCGGCCGGTGAAGCTGATGATCGGCGGCATGACGGGCTGGGCCGATGAAGGGTTCAGCTATGCCGGCGCTGCGGCCGAAGCGGTGGCCTGATCATGGTGTCCGCTGTCGCGGTGCGTGATTTTTGTGCCGCCGATATCCCGGCCCTGCTGTCCCTGATGCGGGCGCTGGCGGTGTTTGAGGGCTATGCCGATCAATTTGCCGTGACGGCGGACGATCTGGCCCTCCATGGTCTTGGCCCCGATCCGCTGTTCGGGGCCAAGATCGCCCTGGCGGCTGCCGGCAACCCGGTGGGCATGGCGGTGCATCACACCATCCGATGGACCTATGACCGCCGCCCCACCCTGGTCCTGAAGGAACTCTATGTGGCTGAGGGCTGGCGGGGGGCGGGGGTTGGCCGTGCCCTGATGCGGGCCGTTGCCGCCCATGCCCATAGCATTGGCGCCCCGCGCCTGCACTGGCTGGTGCTGCCCGACAATCAGGCGGCCATACGATTCTATCGGTCGCTGGGCGGCGCACCGGAAGCCAGATGGCAATCCTGGGCCCTGGATCAGCCGGCTTTGGCCGCCCTGGCCAGTGAGCGCGCGTGAAAATTGCCATCACCTGCATCGTTCCCCTATCCGTCCGGGTATTGTCGCGTGTAGAATTGTGCGGTGCGTGAAACTCGACGCCACCCAACCGATATTGCCAACCGGACAGGGACAGATACGGACATGGCCACTGTGCAGCCCTCGCGGACCCAGACCAAGTTGGAACCTTGGCGGGACCCGAATGAGAAGCCCTATGTCCGTATCGAGAAGGTGACGAAGAAGTTCGGCGACTTCACCGCCGTCGACGATGTTTCCCTGTCGATCTATCGCGGAGAATTCTTTTCCCTTCTGGGCGGGTCGGGGTCGGGGAAGACCACGCTGCTGCGCATGCTGGCCGGCTTTGAACGCCCAACAGAGGGCAAGATTTTCATCGACGGTGTCGACATGTCCAACGTGCCGCCCTATGAGCGGCCGGTGAACATGATGTTCCAGTCCTACGCCCTGTTTCCGCATATGAGTGTGGAGGCCAATATCGCTTTCGGCCTGCATCAGGACAAGGTGGGCAAGGCCGAAATCAAGGAACGCGTGGAAGAGGTGCTGAACCTGGTCCAACTGGGCCAGTTCGGCAAGCGCAGGCCGCATCAGCTGTCAGGTGGACAGCGGCAGCGCGTGGCGCTGGCCCGCGCCCTGGTGAAAAAACCCAAGCTGCTGCTGCTGGACGAACCATTGGGCGCGCTGGACAAGAAGCTGCGCGAACAGACGCAGTTTGAGCTGGTCAATATCCAGGAAAAGGTGGGCATCACCTTTGTGGTCGTGACCCACGACCAGGAAGAGGCGATGACCATGTCGTCGCGC
>JAIXTS010000327.1 GCA_027483805.1 Azospirillum sp.
CAGCAGGAACGCTGGGAAGAACAGCCGGGCCATTCCCCCTCCACCACCGCCGCCATCGTGGCGGGGTTGATCAGTGCCGCCGAGATTGCCGACAAGCTGGGCCAGGGGGACGACGCCAAGACCTATCGCGCCACGGCGGATGCCATCAACGCCGCCATCGAGGCGCGGATGTTCACGACGTCCGGCACCTATGGCAATGGCCGCTATTTCCTGCGCGTCAACCAGAACGACAATCCCAATGACAAGGGCCCGGTGAATGCCGCCAACGGGCAGCAGGGCCTGACGGAGAATGTCTATCTGGATGGCGGGTTCCTGGAACTGGTGCGGTATGGCGTGCGGGCACCCAATGCCGAGAGCATCGTGGACAGTCTGGGCGAACTGGACGACATGTCCATCGACGATCATTTCCGTGTGAAGTATGAATTCACCTTCGCGGGCGATCCGGCGACATATCCCGGCTGGCGCCGCTATGGCAATGACGGGTATGGCGAGGATATCCGCAATGGCGGCAATTACGGTACCGGTGAGCTGACAGGCGGCATGGGGGTGGGGCAGCGCGGGCGCGTCTGGCCCATCTTCACCGGCGAACGCGGGCATTATGAGCTGGCCCGCGCCGGCGCCAAGCCCGGCGGGGCGACGGCGGCGGAACTGGAGAGCATCCGCATGACCTATGTCCGGGGCATGGAGAAATTCGCCAATGAGGGGCTGATGATCCCCGAACAGGTGTGGGACGGGGTCGGGGTGATGCCCAAGGGCTATGAACGCGGTGAAGGCACCAACAGCGCCACGCCGCTGGCCTGGAGCCATGCCGAATATGTCAAGCTGCTGCGGTCGGTGCGTGACCGCCAGGTCTGGGACCTGTATGCGCCGGTGGTGGCACGCTACGGCAAGTGACGGTTGCGGGGGGCGCCGCGCGGCGGCCGTCGCCGCCGCACCATCGGTCACAATTCTGGCCGATGGTTCAGGGCGCGCCTTTGGCTCAGGCCAGCGCCCGCTCCGCGGTCCAGTACAGGCCGACCAGGGCGATGGCGGCTGAGGCGGGGGTGACCAGGCGGGCATGGTACCAGGGGCGGTCCTTGAACCAGTGCAGGACCAGCCCATAGGCCAGGGCGATCACGGCCACCTGCCCGCCCTCAATCCCGAGATTGAAGGCGATCAGGGCGGTGACACTGTCCTGGGCAGGCAGGCCCAGATCGGCCAGGACACCGGCAAAACCCAGCCCGTGCAAGAGGCCGAAGGTAAAGACCAGCACGGGGCGCCAGGGGGTCAGCCGGCGGACAAAGATGTTCTCCACCGCCACATAGGCGATGGAGAGCGCGATCAGCGGTTCCACGATCTGCGACGGCAGGTCGATGACCCCGTACAGCGCCAGGACCAGGGTCAGACAATGGGCCACCGTAAAGGCAGTCACCTGCACCAGCAGGGGCGGCAGCTTTGTCGTCAGCAGCAGCAGGCCCAGCACAAACAGCACATGGTCCGGCCCGTTCGGCAGGATGTGGATAAACCCCAGATGCAGATATTGGACCGCCGTCGCCACCGCCACCGGCATCAGGCCGGGCGGCGGGCCGGGATGCAGGGGCAGGGGGCCGGTCTGTGACCCGCCCTGCACCCAATGGGTCCGGCCCGCCAGCAGCAGGGGGGTCTGCCCCGCCAGAAGGTCGAACTGCCAGGTCATGCGCGTGGCCCCCGCCGGCAGCGGTCCTTCCGCCCGCAGCACCAGCCAGGCGGGCTGTGCCTGGTCCGCCGGCAGGGAAAGCTGTTCCACGGCCAGGGTGGCGGGCACGGGCATGCCGTCGATGGTGATGCGCAGATGTTCGGGCAGGGCGGATGCCAGATCGGCCAGCCGCTGCGCCGCCTGTTCCGGGGTGAGGTCGCGGCTGGGCACCCGTCCGGCCGCCTGTTCCAGCCGGTTGATCAGGGCCGTCGGCCCCGTGACGATGCGGGCGGTCCAGGTGGTGTCGCCCGGTTCCACCACGATCTGGCTGTCCCCGACCTCATGCGCCGAAACAAAGGGCGCCAACAGCAGCAGCAGGAGAAGGGTGAGCAGGGGCAGGCGCAGCGTCATGAGGGCAGGTCCGCTGAAGGGTCTGCCGCCAGCTATAGCCTGCCCTGCCCCATCCTGTCGCCTTCCATTGCCAAGGGCTTGACCGGCGAGGGGAAACGGGTGTGTCTGGAGGGAGGGGGAAAGGGGGGCATGCATGGAGGCACCGGATATCGGGACCTTGCGCCTGTGCCTGGGCTTTGCCGGCCTGCTGTCACTGTTGGTGATGGCGGCGCTGTGGCAGGCGCGCGGGCGGGTGCCGGGGACGGGTTCGTGGCTGGTGGCGGCGATCATGTCCGCCCTGGCCTATCTGCTGCCGCCGGCCGTGCAATGGCCCCGGCCCGACCTGGGCATCGCCATCAATTGCAGCCTGACCCTGTCGGCCATGCTGTTCATGCTGGAGGGCAGCCTGGCGCTGCGCGGCTTTGGCGATGCCGCCCGCCGGCGCCTGCCGGTGGTGAGCCTGTGCCTGGCCATCCTGGCGCTGATGCTGATATCCGCCGGGCGGCCCTGGCTGCGCGTGACGCTGCATGACGGGCTGGCCTTCCTGCTGCTGACGGCCACGGCCCTGACACTGGCCTGGCGGGCGCCGCGCTGGTCCTGGCTGCCGGCGGGCGGCATGGCGATGCTGTTCGTGGCCCTGGGCCTGCTGCTGCTGTGGCGCGGGCTGGGGCTGCTGGCCACAGGAATGGATTTGGGCGGGGCGGATACGCGCATGCCGCCCTGGCTGCTGGCCGCCACCCTGGCCTGGGCCCTGGGCTGGACGTCCCTGTTCCCGGCCCTGGTCGCCGCCACGGAAGGGGAGAGCCTGCGCCAGCAGGCGGAGCGGGACACGCTGACCGGTCTTGCCAGCCGCACGGCCTTCCTGCGGCTGGCGGGGGTCGGGGCGGACCGGCAGCATGGCTTGCTGCTGCTGGCGCTGGAGGGGCTGCGCACCTTGAACAGCAGCCTGGGCCATGGGACGGGTGACCGTATGCTGGCCGCCTTTGCCGTCCGTCTGCGCGAGGCGGCGGGACCGGGCACCCTGGCCGGACGGCTGACGGGCGCACAATTCGCCCTGCTGCTGCCGGGCCTGTCGGACCGGGCGGACCTGCTGGCCGCCGCCGACCGGCTGCGCACGGCCCTGTCGGTGCCGCTGGTCATCGGCGATCTGGTGCAGATACCGGAATTCACCCTGGGGGCGGCGCTGGCCCCGGAAGATGGCAAGAGTGTCGAACGGCTGCTGGAAGCCGCCGAACGCGCCATGTTCCGGGTGCGTGCCGCGCAGCGGACCGGGTAGGGATCAGCCGAGGATGCTGCCGGCGTCAAAGGGCAGGCGGCCTTCCACCTGACCGACCAGCCGATAATGGCTGAGCCCGCTGTTAAACACACCGGCGGCCACGGCCGCGGCCACATCGGGATTTTGCGTCAGGTAGAAACTTTCGCTGAACTGGTCGGTCGCCAGACGCCCCTCATACCGGCCGAAGCTCAGATAATGGTCGATGGCCGATCCCACCTGACCGGCCTTGATGGCGGCGGCCACATCGGGGTTCAGTTCCAGATAGTCGAGCGTGTTGAAATAGGCATTGGGGTTGCGCCCCTCGAACTGCCCGAACAGCAGGTAATGTTCAAAGGCGCTGGACACGGTCCCGGCCTTGATACCGGCGGCGATGTCGGGATTTTGGGCCAGGTAATAGTCCGTGTCGAAGAAGGCGGCAGGATCGCGGCCTTCTTGCGCGCCATAGGCCCAGAAATGATCCTCCAGCGAGGAAACGGCGCCACCGGTCACGGCGGCGGCCACATCGACATTGCGGATGCCGTAGAAACTGTCATCGAAGCGGATCTGGGTGAGGGGCTCCCCCCAATTGCTGCTGTCGATGATCCGGTCCGAAAATTCCACATATTCGACATTGTGGATGCTGATCTGGCCCTCAGCCCCCGTGATGACGGCCCAGGTGCTGCCATCCGCCGCCTTCACCGGCGCAATCTTATAGCTGGCCGCAGTGCCGGACAGGGTGATGCGGTCCAGACCGACACCGCCATTGACCGTGTCGCCATTGGTCAGGCCATAGATGACATCATTGCCGCCGCCGGCGGCGATATTGTCGGCCCAGGCGGTGGTGCGGATGCTGTCGCCGCCCGCAGACCCCAGGATGGGCACCACGGCGGTCTTGGCCGCATTGTCGGTATAGGTGCCGAAGGTCGCATAGACCATGCTGCCGGAAATGCCGATGCCGATCGCATCCCAGGCGGTGGCCAGCAGATTGCTGGTCGGGGCCGGCTTGGCCAGCCAGCTGGCCAGCACGTCGGTATTGGTGCTACCGGCCAGCAGACCCTCGGCATTCTCGCCAATGCTCTGCGGCAGGCTGAGCTTCAGCGCCGACGCCATGGCCAGTACACCGGCCGTATAGCTCTGCCCGTCGCTCCAATGATGCAGGGAGGGCACGGGGCGGGTGGCGACGGTGGCGCTGGACCAGGTGGCGAAACCGACATTGCTGTCGAAGTCGGTCGCGTGCTGTCCGGCCAGGATCGACAGGTCAAGCGACGGTTTCAGCGGCGTCAGGCCCTTGGCCAGACGCAGGTCGTTGATCGCATGATAAAGCGCCAGTTCGCTGATCGACAGGCTGTCGCTGCCGGCCAGCATGGTATCAAGGGCTGCGATGCTCATTTTACTCAACCTCCGACGACCAGCGACGTGGACGGCACCGACAGATGGATCTCTGCCGTCGCCTGACCAATCACTGTCAACTGTTGTGCGCCGTTGGCAACCAAAGCCCCCAAATCCGTGATCAGCGCACTGCTCGTGCCCTGATCGTCGGATTGTTCGATCACCAGACTGTCCTGCCCCCGTTCAAAATTCCCCACCTTGGTCGTCACTTCCCGGTCACCCTTGCCCAGGATGATCAGGAACGTATCCGCCTTGTTTTCCGTCCCCGTGAAAAAGGCGTTGTCGTTAAAGGATACCTGCACAAGGTCCCCACCCCGCGCCACAAAGGACAGCGCGATGCCGGCATCATGGTTGGTTACGGCGACGATAGCCTGCGCCTTGGCCGTATTCACGATATCGTCGGTGTTGGCGGACGGGACCGCCACTTCATCCGACGGGGTGGCGGTGACCAGGGCGGCGGCGGGTGCCACCGCAACGGCCGCCTCCGCAGGCACCGTGACCTTGTCCGCCTTCACCAGCATCATCGGCTTGTCGGCACCATCCTGCGCCGGGCCCATGGCGGGCGCATCCTGGCGGCGGGCCGCGGGCAGAGCCGCCTCCACCGCTGGCAAATCCAGCACGGCGTTGCTACCATCGGCGCCGTGGTCGCCAGCGTCCGGCGCGCCGGCCGGGGGCAGGGGCGATGCCACCGCGTCATGCGTGACGGCGTTGGCGATCACATCCGCCGTCAGCACCGCCACCACGGCACTGACGATGCGCAGGAAGGCATGGGTGCCGTCACGGTCATCATCGCCATCGGCGGCGCCGGCATCATGGGAAAGGGCGCCGGCATCCAGGCCCGGCAGCGCGCCCATGTCGATCTGGGACAGGGCGGCACGCAGCGTATCGCCCGACCAGGTTTCCCCGTCCAGCACATGCACCACAAAGAAACCGTCGATGCGGGCGATATGGATCAGCGCGTCGCCGGAACTGGTATCCTCGATCGCGAACCAGGGATCGCCTTCCTCCGACATGCCGGACGCAGCCTCCACCGACAGGCCGTGGCGGGCAAACATGTCCAGGCACCGATAGACATCGGCGATTTCCTGGTTGGTCCAGGCGCCGCTGTTGCCATCGCCCGCGCCGCGACCGGGGAAGCGGAATATTTCGGCCGACGCGCTCATGCCGGCCTCCCTTCTTCTTGGTTCGGCCGCAGGGCGGCGAAAGCATCGGGTTCAAAGGCGGACAGGTAGCCGGCCGCAAAATCGGACGGTTCCATGCCGATGGCCAGCGCCCAGCCGGCCAGCACACCATCCGGCAGCCGGCCGCGCCCGCTTTCAATGGCATTGACCAGCGTCGGGCTGGGCAGGCCGACCGTATCGGCCAGGGAACGGCTGGTGAAGCCACGGTCCAGGCGCCGCTGGCGAATGATGCGCCCCCAGGCAGCCCGGCGTTCGCGCAGGGCCATAATCCGTTCGCGTGCCAGATTGTCGGCCGCCTCGGGGCGGGCGGCCTTCAATTGTGCGATCTGGATGGAGACGATTTCGCCCATGGCGGCGGCTCAAGACCTTCTGTGAATAACCGAGACCCGGTTCAGACCACGCGGAATTTCGGCGCCGCCTTCTCACCATCGCTGGCGGGAGAGGTGGTGCCAGCATCGCCGAACAGGATGGAATGGGTAATCGGATCGTAGAACTGCATCAAGGTCCGCACGAACTCCGCAGCCTGCATCTGCAGCGCAGCAGCCCACGCCAAATAGCTGTCCGGCGGGATGCGACCCCGCCCCGCCTCGATCATCGATACCATCGTGTAATATTCAAGCCCGACAGCCTCCGCCAGCGCACGCTGGGTCAGCCCGACTTCTGTCCGGCGGTTCTTCAGCCAAGCACCCGCCTGCCGGCGCAGTTCCTTGACCTCTTCACCGCCACCATGTTGAGGATGTGAGTACATCCGACACCCCGTCACCTTATGTCTGCGCCAAACATAAGCGACTTTATAACAGATTACCACTTTTCTCTCGTGCATGGCCGGGCCAGGCGCGGTTCACAGCGGCGCATACGATGAAATGCCTGCAAAATGGCCAGAACATGGCCGCCATGCGGTTTTCTGACGCGACGCCGGTCCGGATGCCGGCGCGACTCCGCACCGACTCCGCCGCCTCCGCCGCGAAGGGGCCTGCGCAAAGGGATACAGCCTTTTGGATGTAGGTAACTGTACGTATAAGCGAAAAGGGATGTTGACTCTCCCATTGTCACACCATAATCGAGAGTGGGGCTTAAAATTAATCGCGGCTGGATTTTTGGAGGGTGAAGCGTATGAAAATTCTCCACGCGGCAGATTTTATCCCATCGCTCTATAATCCATACACAGGAGGAGAGACGCTTACCCTATCGGGTGACACAGTAATCGATGAAAAATTTGACAAGAAATATCGGGTAACCCATGACATTATCGAGTTTGTCGAATTTGAAAGTGTCGACGATCATAAAAAGCAGGAAATATCCTATACATTTGCTTATAAGGATGACGAAAAAATTAATGAACAGTTGCTGAAGCACACATGGAGCGGGTATTATAACTATTTCCAGACTGGAAAATTTCATCAAATCCTTAAGTTGGTCGCCCGTTGCCATCAAGACGAATTCGCCGTTCTGGGATGCGGATCAGGGTATGATGTCGGTCAGTTGATTTTTCTGGGGGCGAAGCCGCGTCGCATCTATGCCAGCGACCTGTCCATCCATTCCGTCCGTATCGTGCCGCACCAGCTTCGGCAGTTCGGCTATACGGGGGAGCTGGCGCTGTTCACCTCTGATCTGGATTATGTCCCCCTTCGGTCCAGGGCGGTCCCGATCATCGTGTTCGAGGCGTTGCACCATACGCCCGAGATGCACCACAGCATCGAAAAGCTGCTCAAATACGGCTATGACAATGTCATCTTTGTGGAGCCCACCAACAATTTTCTGATTCGCTGGCTGGCCAAACGGGGTCTGGCACAGCGTATCGAGTATTCAGGCCTGAAGCCGGGCCGGCTTGACCTGCCACGGTTGCGCGCCATGGCCGCAGAACAGGGTTACGCGCTGTCGATCCGGACCTTGTGGGAATTTCCCGAAGATTATTTCCGCCGCTTGCCGGGCAACCGTGTCCCCCTGGTCGAATGGACGTTCCTGCGGGCGCTGTCCGTATGGTCGGCCCTGTCGAACCTGGTCAAATTCGGCAATATGAGCATCGTGCATCTGGTGAAGCGTCCGGCGCACTGATCTTGTCGCGGGGGAAGGTTTGACCCCAGGGGGTGGCTTCACTAACATGCGCCCTCCCGCGACAGCGGATCACTGGCATGGACCCGGACCAAGCGTGGGCATGATGGACGTCCTTTTCGACGCGCTGTTCGCGCTGAACCTTCTGTATAATTTTGCGCTGGAAC
>JAIXTS010000430.1 GCA_027483805.1 Azospirillum sp.
GCCTTCCTGCGCCGCTTCGCCACCGAACGCGGCGTGGTGCGCACAGAGGGAAAGATCCGCCGCACCATCCTGAATGCCTTCAACGGCCATGTGGAGGCGGTGGAGATGGAGGATGGCACGCGCATCGAAGGCGACCTGTTCATCGATTGCTCCGGCTTCCGCGGCCTGCTGATTGAGCAGGCGCTGGGCACCGGGTTTGAGGATTGGTCCCACTGGCTGCCCTGTGATCGCGCCTGGGCTGTACCCTGCGCCAATGGCGGCGAATTCACGCCCTATACCCGCTCTACGGCCCATGCCGCCGGCTGGCAATGGCGCATCCCTTTGCAGCATCGCATCGGCAACGGCCATGTCTTTGCCAGCCGCTATATGGGCGAAGAACAGGCCCGCGACATCCTGATGGCGAACCTGGATGGCGAACCCCAGGCAGAACCCCGCCTGCTGCGCTTCACGGCCGGTCGGCGCAAAAAGATGTGGAACCGCAATGTCGTGGCCGTGGGCCTGTCCAGCGGCTTTCTGGAGCCGCTGGAAAGCACCTCGATCCATCTGGTGCAATCGGCCATCACCCGCATCCTGATGGCCCTGCCCAATGACGGGATCGACGCGGTGGAGGTGGATGATTTCAACGAGAAGGCGCGCGCTGAGTATGAGCGCATCCGCGACTTCATCATCCTGCATTACAAGGCCACCGAACGCGATGACAGTCAATTCTGGCGCGATTGCCGCGCCATGGACATCCCCGACGAACTGGAACGCCGCATGCGGGTCTTCGCCTCCCATGGCCGCGTGTCCCGCGTCTTTGACGAGCTGTTCCTGGATGTCAGCTGGATCCAGGTGTTCTTAGGACAAGGCGTGATCCCGCGCAGCTGGCACCCGCTGGCTGATCAGTTGAGCGAGGCGGAGCTGAAGGAGTTCCTGGGCGAGATCAAGGCGATGATTGCGCATGAAATGGCAGCCCTGCCGACCCATGCCGATTTTATCGCCCGCCATTGTGCTGCCCGGCCCTCCTGACCCTGCCCGCATCCCCAAACCCGGCGGTTCCCATCCGCCGGGCCGTCCCGGTCGCGTTGACCGGGTTCTTGCTCCCTCAAGGGAAACTGCGGCCGGCGGGGCGCCCCGCCGGCCGGACTTTTCCGCGGGAGAGATTGCTGAACATGCATGCCCTTTTATCGTCATCCCGGCTTGGCGCCGGGATGACGTGTGAGAAGCGCCCCACCACCCGCCAAACCGAAAGGCCCCGCCATGTCCCGCCTGCTGACGACCGCCGCCACCCTGCTGGCCCTGGCCGCGCCTGCGCTGGCCGATGGCCCGGCCCCCTATCGGGAACGGCCCTTTGCCGATGATGTGGTCTATTTTGTGGTCACCGACCGCCTGGCCAATGGCGATGTGTCCAACGACAAGGGCGGGCTGACGGGCGGGCCGGAGCAGACAGGGTATGACCCCACCGATATCGGCATGTTCCATGGCGGGGATTTCCAGGGCCTGACGCAGAAGCTGGATTACATCCAGGGCCTGGGCGTCACGGCCATCTGGGTTACCCCGCCCGTGGTGAACAAGGTGGTCCATAAATATGATGGCGGCCTGTCGGCGGGCTATCACGGCTATTGGGGCCTGGATTTCCTGAATGTCGACCCGCATCTGGGCGGCAATGCCGCCTTCAAGGCCTTTGTCGATGCGGCCCATGCCCGCAATATCAAAATCATCATGGATATTGTGGTGAACCATACGGGCGACGTGATCCAGTACCGGGAATGCGATGGCACCAGCATGTCCAAGCCCTGCCCTTACCGGTCCAAGGGTGATTACCCCACCACCCGCCGCGCGTCGGACGGTGCGGCCATCAATCCGGGTTTCAAGGGCGATGGCACCGCCTATCAGACGGTGCCCAACTACGCCGCCCTGACCGACATCACTTACGCCTACACACCTTATGTGCCTGCGGCGGAAGCCAATGTGAAGAACCCCGCCTGGATGAATGATCCGCGCCATTACCATAATCGCGGCGACAGCCATTTCAGCGGGGAGGACAGCACCTTTGGCGATTTCTCCCGCCTGGACGATCTCTATACCGAACAGCCCGCTGTCGTGGATGGGCTGATCGACATCTACAAGTATTGGATCAAGGAATATGGCATCGACGGCTACCGCCTTGACACCGCCAAACATGTGAACCCGGAATTCTGGCATCGTTTCGTGCCGGAGATCACGGCTTTCGCCAAGGCCCAGGGCATCCCCAACTTCATCATTTTTGGTGAGGTGGCCAATGAAAAGCCGGCGGACCTCGCCGCCTATACCGACATTCTGGGCCTGCCCTCCGTCCTGGATTTCGGCGTGGCCGTGGCCGCGCGCGATACGCTGGGCATGGGCGCCGACCTTGACCTCTGGGACGGCCTGTTCCGCGCCGACCGGCTCTACCCCGAAGGCGACGACACGGCCCGCCAACTGGCGACCTTCATCTCCAACCATGATCAGGGCCGGCTGGCCTTCAAGATCCGCAAGGCCAATCCGACGATGAAGGCCGCGGAGCTGCAGGCCCGCGTCGCGCTCGGCCACGCCCTGATGTTCTTCTCCCGTGGCGTGCCCACGCTCTATTACGGCGATGAACAGGGCTTTGTGGGCCTGGGCGATGACAAGGCCTCGCGCCAGCCGATGTTCGCAAGTGCGTCGAAACAGTTCAACACCGAAGAACGCCTGGGCACCATCGGCCCCCGCACCGGCGACGCCTTCCAGCCCGGCCACAGCCTCTATCGCGCCTTCGCTGCCATGGCCGCCATCCGTCAGGCCCATCCCGGCCTGCGCCAGGGCCGCACCGTGATGCGCTATTTCGAACGCAAGGGTCCGGGCTTGCTGGCCTTCTCGCGCATCGACGATGCGCGCGGCGAACAGTTTCTGATCGTCGCCAACACCGACACCAAACCCCGCTCCCTGAACCTCGACACCGAAGGGCCGGGCACCAGCTGGACCGCCCTGCACGGCGCCTGCGCGGCAGGGCAGGGGAGCGCCTACAGCGTCACGGTCCCGGCGCTGGATTACATTGTCTGCCGGAAGGGGTGAGGGTCACACCACATCCTCCTCCACCGCCGGCCCGTGACGCATCAGGGCGGCCAATTTCTCCAGCGCCCGGGACAGGGAGGGCTGGTCCGGGGCCGCACCCAGGCCGACGCGCACATATCTGGGCGGGGGTTCCGGGGCCATGGCGAAGGCGGTGCCGGGAATGACGGTGGCGCCGGCGCGACGGGCGGCCTGCGCGAAATGGCGGTCGGTCCAGGGCGGCGGCAGGGTCAGCCAGATATGGTGGCCCTGCGGATGGGCGGCCATCGATCCCAGGGGCAGCAGGCGCCGGGCCATCTGCTGGCGTTCCATGGCTTCGCGGCGGATGGCGGTCAGGATGTCCTGGGCGGTCCCATCCTCGATCCAGCCCGTGGCCACGGCCACCGACAAAGGCGGGGCCATCTGGGCCGTGGCGCGCAAATGGGTACGGACCATGGGCAGGTCGCTGCCCGGCGGCACCACCAGATAGGCGACGCGCAGCCCCGGTGTCAGGCATTTGGACAGGGTGGAGATGTGCCAGACCCGCTCCGGGGCCAAGGCCACCAGGGGCGGCGGGCCGGGATCGGCCAGCATGCCATAGGCATCATCTTCGATGATGGTCAGGTTCTCCTGCCGTGCCACCTCCACAAGGGCCTGCCGACGGTCCAGCGGCATGGTGATGCCGGTGGGGTTATGGATCGTCGGGGTCAGATAAACCACGCGCGACCGTGTGTTGCGGGCGACCAGGGCCAGCGCGTCCGCGCGCATGCCCAGCCCGTCGCCTTCCACCGGTGTGGCGTAGAGCCCGCGCATGCTGGCGGCATTGCGCAAGCCGGAATAGGTGAAGGGGTCTGTCATCAACTCCTCCCCCCAGGCCAGATGCTGGGTCAGCAGGGTGGTCAGGCAGGCCTGCGCGCCGCCTGTCACCAGCACCCTTGCGGGGTCCAGGTCGGGGATGCGGCCCGACAGCCAGCGGGCCCCCGCAAGCCGGTCACCCTCGCCCCCGCCGCTGGGCTGATAATTCAGCAGTTGCGACAGGTCGGGCCGCCTGGTCAGCCCCGCCATGGCGCGCGCCAGCCTTGCTGCCAGATTGGCGCTGGCCGGCTGTGGCGGCAGGTTCATCGACAGGTCCAGTTCCACCGGCGGCGGCGGCTTGCGGGCATGGTCGGCGACAAAGGTACCGCGCCCCGTCGCCGCCTCTACCAGCCCGCGCGCCCGCGCCTCGGCATAGGCGCGGGTGACGGTGGTCAGGTCCACACCCATCGCTTCCGCCAAGGCCCGATGCGTGGGCAGCCGTGCGCCCGGCGGCAGGGCGCCCGAGCCGATGTCGGTGGCCATGGCGTCGGCGATGGCCCGGTACAAGGGCACGCCGGGCGGCAGGGCAGGGGGCGTCCAATCGCTCATTCAGGCTTACCCCTGTCCGCCGTCATCCCCGCCATCATCCAGCCGCCCCTGTTCCGCCTTGTTTATATACTGGGCACAGACCAGCCAGCCCTTCAACGGGCGCAGCAGGGCCAGCACCGACAGGATGGTGACGGGTAGGGTGGTGAACAGATGCACCCAATAGGGCGCCTGGAACACCATCTCCTGCCAGACCGCGAACCCGGTCAGCGGGAAGCTGACGATCGACATGGTGAAGAAGGCCGGCCCGTCCGCCGGATCGGCGAAGGACAGATCCAGCCCGCAGGCCGGGCACTGTGACGCCAGGGTCAGATAGCCCGAAAAGAGCGACCCTTCCCGACAGCGCGGGCATTTGCCCTTGATGCCGATCCCGAAAGGTGTCGTCGAAAAATCGATCTTCTGCTTGCTGGCCATGGGGCCCTCCGCTGTATGGACCATACAATGATGTTGCATGGAGATTGTATGGTCCATACAATTAGCAGGACCCGATGTCCCTGCGCGGCTTGTCGCAGCCGTCGCTTGCACCGTCACCCCACCCATGTTGATCTGGCAGGGGTTCGGTCGGGTGGGGGGTATGATGGGGTTCCGGTCACGGCTTCTGCTGTTGGGAATGCTGCTGGCGCTGGGCGCGGGCACCGGACAGGCCAAGACCCTGGTGCATTGCGCCGAAGCGGCCCCAGACAGTTTGAACCCGCAATATTCCACCTCCGGCAATTCCTATGACATTGCCCAGCAGATCTATGAAAAGCTGGTCAATGTAAAACGGGGAACCCTGGAGCTGGAGCCACAGTTGACTACAGGCTGGGAACTGGCCGATGAGGGGCGGAGTATCATCTTTATCTTGCGTCAGGGGGTGAAATGGCACCGGTCGACACTGTTCACGCCCACCCGTGATTTCAACGCCGACGATGTCGTCTTCTCCTTCGCCCGGCAGATGGACAGGAGCCATCCCTATTTCGCGGTGGCAGGGGGAAAGATCTACCCGGCTTTTCACAATCTTGGCCTGTCCACCAACCTGATCGCGGTGGAAAAGCTGGAGCCTTACAAGGTCCGCTTCCGCCTGAAGGAGCCGGATGCCGGCATTTTCTACGCCCTTGCCAGCCACGCCATGTCGATCCAGTCGGCCGAGTATGGGGCCGCCATGCTGAAGGCCGGCACCCCGGAAAAGGTGGATCTGCTGCCGATCGGGACCGGGCCCTTCCAACTGGTGCGACATCTGCTGGACACGGAAGTGCGCATGCGCGCCAACAAGGACTATTGGCGCGGCGTGGCGCCATTGACCCAGCTGGTGTTTGTCATCGCGCCCGATGCGACGGTCCGCTATGCCAAGCTGAAGGCCGGTGAATGTCACACCATGACCTATCCCAACCCGGCCGACCTGGACCGCATGCGCCAGGACAAGGATGTGCGGCTGGTGGCGGTGGATGCCATGTCGGTCGGCTATGTCGCCATGAACATGCAGAAAAAGCCGTTCGACGATATCCGCGTGCGGCTGGCCATCAATCTGGCTGTCGATAAAAAAGCCATTCTGGATCAGGCCTATATGGGCACGGGCCAGGCGGCCGTGACCCCCATTCCCCCGGGCCATTGGGCCCATGATGCCAGCATCCGCGATCTACCCCACGATCCCGCCCGGGCCCGGACCCTGCTGGTCGAGGCCGGGTTGAAGGACGGGTTTGAGACGGAGCTTTGGACCATGCCCGTGGTCCGCCCCTATAACCCGGCCCCAAGGCGCATCGCCGAGATGATCCAGGCCGATCTGGCCAAGGTCGGGATCAAGGCGAAGATCGTCACCTATGAATGGGGCGAATATGTCCGCCGGGTGCGGTTCGGGGAGGCGCCGATGGCGCAGTATGGCTGGTCCAATGACGAGGTGGACCGGTTCTGGTCCGATCTTCTGTCCTGCGAGGCGGCCAAACCGGGCAATGGTAATCTTGCCCGCTGGTGCGATCCAGAACTGGACCGGCTGGTCACGGCGGCCCGGCGCACATCGGACCAGGAGGCCCGCAAAGCCTATTACATCAAGGCACAGGCCATTTTCCGGCAGGGTCTGCCCTGGATACCGGTCGCCCACCCGCAGGTCTTCACCGCCATCCGTCCGGAGGTGGTGGATTTCCGCCTGTCACCATCCACCCGGCTGGATTTCTACGGGGTGGATGTGAGATAGGGCGCAAGGGCCCCTATCCTTGGCCCCCCGTCTAGGCGGGTCCGGGAATTGAGGGTACCGCATGGCCTGCCCCCTGGGCAAAAGGGCGGTTCCGGCGCATATTGTGCGCCTGCGAAATCATCCCGTGTAGAGTTGCCCGCCCCATGGATACATTGCCCCCGGAACCGTCCAACCCGATGGATCCGGACCTCGTCTTCTCCGTCGCCCGCCACCATCCGGAAGTGACCACGGCCGGCCGCCTGGGTTTGGACCGGGTGGAGCAGGCCGCCGCCTATGGCATGGTGCCGCTGGGCCTGCCATTGCCGCAGGGGCGGCGCGACCTGGTGGTGATGGCGGAGCGGCGGGAGGCCGTGGCGCTGGAGATCGAGGGGCTGGTGGCCCGTCTGGTCCGGCGGGCGGCGCTTCTGGAACAGGGGCGCCGTGCCCTGGAAGGCACGCATGTCGCGCTGCTGGCGGCGGAAGCGAAAAGCCGGGTGCGGGCGCGAACGCATGACGAATTGTCCTTCCCCGACATGCCCGGTCCCATCCGGCTGGAAGTATCGCGCAGCTTTGATATCGATGAACTGACCGGTCTGGATGATGCCACGCTGCGTCAGCACCTGGTGGAGGACCCGCAGCTTCGCCAGATGCTGGAAGCGGCATTGGAGGATGTGGCGGCGCGCCTGTGGCAGTTGCACGAGCTGGTGGGGCAGGCGGATGACAGCTGGACGTTCGAGAATCTGGCCCAGCGTCTCTACCGCGTCGCCCGCACCAACCACCAGCCCAATGACATCCTGCGCCGCTGGGAAGAGGTGGCGGATACCTGGCTGCGCGAACGTGCCGTGGCGCGCGGCCGGACCTTTGTGAATACGGAGTTCGACTTCGCCAAGTTCGAACGGCTGTTTCCCACGGCCCGGTCCATGGGCCGCAAACTTGTGGCGGTTGTCGGCCCCACCAATTCCGGCAAGACCCACCGCGCCATGAAGGCCCTGCACGAGGCGGAGCAGGGCGTCTATCTGGCGCCGCTGCGGCTGCTGGCGCTGGAGGTCATGGACCGGCTGAACCGTGAGGGTACGCCCACCACCCTGCTGACCGGGGAGGAGGA
>JAIXTS010000189.1 GCA_027483805.1 Azospirillum sp.
GGCCTGCTTCAGAGCTGATCAGCGACAGAAGACCATAGCCCAGTTCCAGCCGGACCAGATCGATGGCCAGGGCCGTCGAAATCGGTTCGTCGGCCACCGGGGCCGGGGCAGCGGCCGCGGCGGCCTGGGTTTCCTGCTCCGCCTCCAGCGCGGCGCGCATCAACTTGGTTTTCGGCAGGTAATAGGCGGCGGCGGCCAGACCGATGGCCAGCATGCCGAAGGAAATCTTCGGCATGCCCGGCAGAAGGCCGATGGCCAGGACCACAAAGGACGTCAGGCCCAGGGCTGTCGGGTAGAAGGTCAGCTGCCCGAACACGGCCTTGTCGGTGGACCCGGTGGACCCCGCCTTCGACACCATCAGACCGGCGGCCAGCGAGACAAGCAGCGCCGGAATCTGCGAAACAAGACCGTCGCCAACGGTCAGCAGCGTGTAAGTCTGGCCTGCCTCCAGGAACTCCATGTCCTTCTGGGCGATGCCGATGATCATGCCGACAATGATGTTGACGAAGGTGATGACCAGACCGGCCACGGCATCACCACGCACGAACTTGGACGCACCGTCCATCGAGCCGAAGAACTGGCTTTCATCTTCCAGTTCTTTACGCCGTGCCCGCGCGGTCGCCTCATCGATCAGCCCGGCCGACAGGTCGGCGTCGATGGCCATCTGCTTGCCGGGCATGGCATCCAGGGTGAAGCGGGCGGCCACTTCGGCGATACGGCCCGAACCCTTGGTGATGACGCTGAAATTCACCAGCATCAGGATGCCGAACACGGTCACGCCGATGATGAAATTGCCGCCCATGATGAACTGGCCGAACGTCGCGATGACGTGGCCGGCGGCGTTCACCCCCTCATGCCCATGGCCCAGGATCAGGCGGGTGGAGGCCAGGTTAAGCGCCAGGCGCAACATGGTGCTGACCAGCAGGATGGTGGGGAAGCTGCTGAACTCCAGAGGTTTCTGGATCGACAGCACCACCATCAGGATCAACACGGAAAAGGCGAAGGAAATCGTCAGGCCCACATCCAGCAGGAAGGTGGGCAGGGGAATAATCAGGACCACCACGATGGTCAGAATGGCCAGGGCAAACCCCACCTCGCCGCGTTTCAGCGACTGGCCGATAATGCGCAGGGCATCCTGGGCGGAGCCGATATTTGTCTGCGGTTGGTCGGTCATGGGGGGGCGGTCTGTCAGTTCTGTCTTGGTTGCGGGGCGGTGGGATGGTCAGGGTATGCGGAAAATGCCGGGCAAGCTCACCCTACGGCCCGATCATCCTCCACCCCGCCGGCTGGCGGCGGCACGGCCACGCCGCCTTCGCTGTATTCCTTCAGCTTGTTGCGCAGCGTGCGGATGGAGATACCCAGGATATTGGCAGCATGGGTGCGGTTGCCCAGGGTGTGCTTCAGCGTATCGATGATCAGGTCACGCTCCACATCGGCCACGGTTCGCCCTACCAGTGCCTGTGTGGCCGACCCCCCCGGCATGAAGCTGCTGCCGGCGTCGGCCAGCGGGATCACAGGCGCCGACGGCGGGGGAGGATAGGGCTGCGGCGCGTAAGGCTGCGGGGAATAGATCGAGGCGTTGCCATAGGAACTGGCCGCCCGGGCGGCCCCCGGCGCCACCGGCTGCGGCGGCGGTGCCGGCTGATAGGCGGGGGCTTGCGGTGCCGGTGTCGGCGTGGGGGCGTAGCCTGGCTCAGCGCCGGTCAGCAGGATGGCATCCGTCCCGATCTCTGTC
Organism: Azospirillum sp.; assembly: GCA_027483805.1. GTDB lineage: Bacteria > Pseudomonadota > Alphaproteobacteria > Azospirillales > Azospirillaceae > Niveispirillum. The sequence goes on from JAIXTS010000189.1 coordinate 1,736, forward strand.
CCGCGCGACAGCAGAACCGCGCGATGCATGGTGTTTTCCAGCTCACGCACATTACCGCGCCAATGGTGGGATTGCAGCAGGGCCATGGCGGCAGGCCCGACGGTGCGTTCCGGCAGCCCGTTGGCCTCGGAATATTTGGTGGCGAAATGCTGGGCCAGCAGGGCGATATCGTGTGGCCGGTCGCGCAGCGGCGGCAGTTGCAAGGCCACCACATTCAGGCGGAAGTAAAGGTCCTCACGGAACCGGCCGGCCTTGGCCTCCGACAGCATGTCGCGGTTGCTGGTGGCCAGGATGCGGATATCGACCTTGACCGGTGTGTTGCCACCGACGCGGTCGATCACCCGTTCCTGAATGGCGCGCAGCAGCTTGGCCTGCAGGCGCAGGTCCATTTCCGAAATTTCGTCCAGCAGCAGGGTGCCGCCATTGGCCTCCTCGAACTTGCCGATGCGTCGCGCAACGGCGCCCGTGAAGGCGCCCTTTTCATGCCCGAACAGCTCGCTTTCCAGCAGGTTTTCCGGGATGGCGGCGCAGTTGACGGATACGAAGGGCGCACCCGACCGCCGGCTCTTGCGGTGCAGATAGCGGGCCATCAACTCCTTACCCGTCCCGCTTTCGCCGGTGATCAGGACCGAGGCGTCGCTGGGCGCGATCTGATCGGCCAGAGACAGGGTGGCGGCCATGGCCGGGTCGCGGCTGACAATGGCGTGGCTTTCCTCTGCCACCGCCTCCAGCACGGCTGCGATCAGGTTCGCGTCGGGGGGCAGGGGGATATACTCCTTGGCGCCCGCCCGGATGGCCTTCACGGCGGCCTGGGCATCGGTGCCCACACCGCAGGCGACGACGGGAACCGCAAAACGTTCATTCTTCAGGGCATCGACCAGGATGCGTACATCCAGCTTCACGTCGATCATCACCAGATCGGCGCCCTGTCCGGTGCGCAGCGCGTTCAGCGCCCCCTCGATACTGTCGGTATGCGCGACCTTCGCCCCCTTTTGCAGGGCGATCTTGCCGGCGGCGCTGATATAGCCTTCGAGTGTTCCCACGATCAGAAGACGCATCGTCCTACCCTTTCACTCACCGGTCCGGTCATTCAAAACAGGTTCATTGTTCATAGGCCGACACCCGCAATTCGGGTGGCAGCACGGTATTGATCATCACCTCCAGCCGGCGGGGATTCTCCTGTCGGGCGACCGAACCGGCGGCCAGCAGATAGAGCCCGTCGACCAGCGCCTCGCGTTCCGCATTCCGGTCGATCTTGGCGGCGATGGGGGAAAAGACCATGGAGCCCAGGATGGCCCCATAGAAGGTGGTGATCAGGGCCACGGCCATGGCCGGCCCCACCGTGGACGGGTCCGACAGATTGCCCAGCATCTGCACCAGACCCACCAGCGTGCCGATCAGGCCCATGGCCGGTGCCACCTCCGCCGCGCGGCGCATCACCGCCGAGGCGGTGCGGGCGCGGGCCAGATTGGCCTCGATCTCCGTCCGCAGGATACGTTCGGCATCATCGGCCGGCAGACCGTCGACGATGAGTTCCACGGCCTTCGACAGGACAGGCCAGGCCTTTGTACTTTTTATCAGGGGCTGCAGCCCCAGCGGTCCCGACCGGCGGGCGAATTCCGCCAATGATAAGGCCGTCTGTGCCGCCGCCCGCGGGTCCGGGCTGTTGGCCACCATGGTGGAGGCCAGGGCCCGCGTTGCGGCGCGCATGTCGGGCCAGGTGAAGGAGATGGTGGTGACGGCCGCAGTGCCGCCCAGCACGATCAACACCGATGGGATGTCAAGGAACGATCCGATGCCGCCGCCGCCCATGAACAAGGCCCCCAGCACCAGCAACAGGCCCGATGACAGGCCGATGATGGTGGCCAGATCCAGCCGACGGCGCATGCGCGGCAGGGGGGGCACCTTGGCGGGGGACGCTGCTGGTGGCGGTGCCGGGGTTGCCGCTGGTGGCGGCGCCGGGGGCCGGGTACGGGTGGTGGCGCGGTCATTCATGACTTACGCCCGCTCCGTCTTGATGATTTCGGTCATGGTCACACCCAGCCGGTCCTCCACCACCACCACTTCGCCGCGCGCCACCAGCCGGTTGTTGACATAGATGTCGATGGCTTCACCCACCTTGCGGTCAAGCTCCACCACGGCCCCCTTGTTCAGGCGCATCAGGGTGCTGACCTGCATGTTGGTCTTGCCCAGCACGGCGGAAATCTGCACGGGGATGTCATAGACGGATTCCAGGTCCTTCACGACCGGAAGCGCCTCCAGCTCCCCGCCGCCCCGGCCGCTTTCGAAGTCGCTGAGCGACATATCCTCTTTGCCGGCCATCTCAGCCCCTATCCCCGGAAATCGTGACGTGCGTCATGTTCACAATGCCACCTCCCGTCGGTGGGCGCCGCCCAGCTGTTCTGGGCCACCGGGAAAATCGGCCAGAAGGTTGCCGGTCAGCCGCTCGATATCGGCCCACAGGCGCCCCACTTCGCGTTCCGCCCCGCCGGCGGCCCAATCGACCTTCACATCCATTTCGCCCAGCTTGGGGTCGGCCAGCACATTGACCTGTCCGCCAAAGCCATGACGCATGGCCATGTCGCCAATGCGGCCACGCAATTCATCGAACCAGCGTTCATGGACACGGAAGACCAGCTTCGGTTCTTCCACCAGTTCCTCCAGAAAGGCGGCGATCACGCCTTCGATCTCCGTCAGGCCCTGACGCTCCACCAGACCCGGCCACAGCTTGCGGGCGATGGCCAGCGCGATGCGGGTGGTGTTCTCCTGCCGCAGCTGCGCCTGCTGGTTCTGTACCGTGACCAGCTGCTTCAACCCGTTCTCTACGGCGCGCAGGGCGGCGGCCAGTTCCTGCTGATCCTGTGTTTCCGCCTGTGCCTTGCCCTGGGCGATACCTTCTGTCAGGGCGGCGGCCCGCGCCTGCTCCTTGGCCAACCGGACCTGCTGCTGCAACTGCTCCAGGCTGAAGGTGGGCGGCGGTGGGGGCGGCGGCGGCGCGGGGGGAAGTTCCGGTTCGGGCTCGGGTTGCGGTGCCGCGCCGGCAGCCTTTCTCGCCGGGTTCCCGAACCCGTCTTCGAAATCCTGCTCGAACAGGAACTTCTGGATGGTGGCCATGCCTCAGAAGCCTCAATTTTCCTGATAGAGCCAGTTGCGAATGATCGATACGGCCTCTTCCGGATGCTTTTCCACGATTTCACCCACCTTGCGCAGCGAGGAGGCGCGGACGCGGCCATCCACCCGGTTGATATCGATCATCTGCTCCAACTCTTCATTGGCCTGAGCAGCCTCCATGGCCAGCTCACGGGCCAGGGCGCCGCCACCGGGGCCGGCCAGCTGCGGCATGCCGCTGCCATCAGCCAACAGGTCAGGCTCTTCATCCAGCTGCGGCGATCGATCCAGGGCGCGGGTGACCAGCGGCTTGATCACCAGCAGGATCACCAGGATGGCCACGATGGCCAGGATCAGCGTCTCGGCAATGCGGATCACATCGGCCTTCGGCATGCCGAAGATGGTTTCTTCCAACAGAGCCAACTCGTCATCCGGACGTGCGAACTCCATCGGCACCACTTCGACACTGTCGCCGCGCGCGGCATCGAAGCCGACGGCGGCCTGCACCAGCCGCTGCATCTGGGCCAGTTCCGCCTCGGTGCGCGGCTTGTAGGTTCGGGTGCCATCCTCGGCGGTCGTATAGGTGCCATCGACCAGCACGGCCACCGACATGCGGCGGACCTGGCCGGTCTCCCGCTCATGCACCTTGGTAGTCTTGGAAATCTCGTAATTCACCGTTTCTTCTGAACGGTTACGCGTCTCTCTGTTGGCGCCGGCCACGCTGTTGGCGGCATCTGCGGTGGGCAGGTTGTTGGCGACGGTCACCGGATCGACGCCGTCGCGATTGGTGCTGTCGCTGTTTTCGGTCACCGACTGGGTGCCGCGCACCACCTGGCCTTCGGGATCGTAAATCTCGCTATTGGTGGTGACGCGGTCGAAATCCATCTCGACCGATACCTGGGCCTGCACACGCCCCTGCCCGACGGACCGGCCCAGCAATTCCTCGATGGTCTGGGTCAGTTCGCGTTCACGCCCCAGGCGCCGCTCCTCGGCACTGGCGGCCATGGCCTCCGGCGTGTTGGGGCGCAGTCCCCGCGACAGAAGGTTGCCCTTGTCGTCCAGGATGGAGACATTGGCCGGTTCCATCTGCGGTACGGCTGTGGACACCAGCTGCTGGATAGCTGCCACCTGTTCCTTGGACAGGGGCTTGCCCGGCTTCAGCTTCAGCAGAACCGAAGCCGTGGCCGTCTGGGCCTGCCGCGCGAACAGTTCACGCTTGGGCAGGACCAGATGCACCCGGGCTGCCTGCACCTGCTGCAAGGTCTGGATGGATCGGACCAGTTCCCCTTCTTTGGCGCGCAGCTGCTGCATCTGCTGCATGAAGGCCGTGGTGCCCAGGCCTTCCGGCTCATTGAAGATCTCGTTGCCGACATTGCCGCCTGTGGGAATGCCCTGCTGGGCCAGCGTCATGCGCAGGCGGCCCACCTGTTCGGCCGGCACCTCGATCCGCGTGCCGTCAGGCGACGCCTTGTAGGGGATCTGCTGCGCCTCCAGCTGCTGCACAATGGCGCCGCCATCCGACGGTGTCAGGTCGGAATAGAGCAGGGCCATATTCGGCGCCGACCATTGCCCCGCGAAGAAGACGATGGAGCCGATGGTGATGAGCACGGCGGCCCCGATCCCCGCCAGGCGCAGGGGGCCGAGATTCCGCAAGGTTTGCAGAAACGACTCCACGTGGATCAACTCCTGTCAGGCGAGGGCGCGTTTGGGCCACAAAATACTAGCGTTTTCCCGCCTTTACGAGGTGCTTTGCATCCAGATCGTGAAGTTTGGCGGTGTCAACTGGGCAATTTTTGCCCGATTCGCTGGCACTGTGACATAAAAAACACGCCTCATGCAATGTTCATTGGGTTACATGCAGGGCGCAGTGCGGAATGCAAAATGCCTTGCCGGTTTCCCCGATTGTCAGGGAAACAGCAAAAGAAGTGCCAGACCGGGTGGCTTGGGTCAGCGGCCCGTGGCGAACCATGCCTGTGTCGCCTCATCTGCGGGATAGAACAGCTCCACCCGCAGGTTCTGCAAACCTGCGTCCAGCGGTGTCCCCACCATGGCAATGATGGAAAACAGCGACAGCCGGACCCCGTCCTTGGCGAAGCGGGTATAGAGGGTGGGTGCGTCGGGCGTTGCGTCACCGAACGGTGTTGCCAGCGCGGCCAGTGTCGGATCGGCCAGCAGGTCGGCGAAAGGATCGCCAGTCGCGCCTCCTACCGGGTCCTCCAGCATTGCTTCCGCCTTCAGGCGCCGGATCATCCAGGTCGCTACCTCATCCCAATTCTCGACGAGCGCCCGCATGCCGGGCGACAGCAGCAGGCGGACCAGATTGGGGCTGGGCAGATCGGCAATGGTTGGGCCTGCCAGGAAACCCAGCAGCCTTTGCGCCCCGCTGTTCGCCTGCACCAGATTATAGTGCCGGTCGACCACAATGGCGGGGAAGGGCGCCTGCATGTCCAGCATACGGGTGATGGCGGCCTTCACCGGCGCCATTTCCGGCGCGTCCAGGGGTGAACTGTCCCAGGCCGGTGCAAAGCCGGCGGCCAGCATCAATGCGTTCTGGTGGCGCAGCGGCACCGACAGGGCCGTGGCCAGTTGCAGCACCATGCCGCGTGACGGCCGCGAGCGCCCCGATTCCAGGAAGGACAGGTGCCGCTGGCTGGTATTGCAGCTGAGCGCCAGATCCAGCTGGCTCAACCCCCGCGACGCCCGCCAGCGCTTCAGCAACGGCCCGAAAGCCTCGGCATTGTTGACGCGGCGGCGGGCGGTGGGGCTGGGCATGGTGGGACCTGGGCTGGGTTGGTGGGGCTTTGTCCCATGGGGCGGGGTTGTTGTCGATTACCCCGGGGGTAATAGCGGGCATTGTTCCCCGACGACAGAGTCGCAATCGTCCCCTCATCCGCGCTAAGTTCAGGGACCCGCCCCGCCGCCGGAAGCCCGCCGCCCCATGCCCGCCGATCCTGGTTTTGTCCATCTGCGTGTCCATTCCGCCTATTCGCTGGCCGAAGGCGCGATCAAGACCAAGGAACTTGTGAAGCTGTGCAAGAAGCACGGCTATCCGGCCGTGGGCGTCACCGATACAGGCAACCTGTTCGGCTGCCTGGAATTTGCCATGGCGGCATCTGATGAGGGTATTCAGCCCATCATCGGCTGCCAGATCTGGGTCACGCCGTTCGGGCCGCAGAAAAAGATCGCCGGACGGGTGATGGGACCGGGCGCCGATCAACTGGTCCTGCTGGTACAGAGCGAGCAGGGATACCGCAATCTGATGCGGCTGGTCTCCGTCGCCTTCATGGAGACGGAGACGGGCCTGTTGCCGCAGGTCTCGCTGGAGCAGATGCAGGGCCTGACCGACGGCCTGATCTGTCTGACCGGCGGGGTGGGCGGCGGCTTGAACCGGCTGTTTCTTGACGGGCAGAAGCCGCATGCGCTGGACCTGCTGGACCGGCTGAAGACCCTGTTTCCGGGGCGGCTCTATATCGAACTGATGCGCCATGGCGAGGGACCGCTGGCCCAGGCGGAGGAGAAGGTCGAACCCCAACTGATCGATCTCGCCTATGCCCACGACATTCCGCTGGTGGCCACCAACGACGTCTACTACGCCACCGCCGACATGTATGAGGCGCACGATGTGCTGCTCTGCATCGCCGAAGGCGCCTATGTGATGCAGGAGGAGCGGCGCCGCGTCTCTCCCCATCATTATTTCAAGTCGCCGCAGCAGATGCGCGAACTGTTCGCCGATATCCCGGAGGCGGTGGATAATAGTGTCGTCATCGCCCGGCGCTGCGCCTACATGCCGCGCAAGGTGAACCCGATCCTGCCGCCCTTTGCCAGCGCCAACGGGCGGGAGGAGCCGGACGAACTGCGCGCCCAGGCCCATGACGGCCTGACCTACCGCCTGAACAAATATGTGTTCAGCAGCGGCATGGCGGCCGACGAGAAGGAAAAGATCGAGAAGGAATACCGCGCGCGCCTGGATTTTGAGCTGGAAACCATCATCAAGATGAAGTTCCCCGGCTATTTCCTGATCGTGTCGGACTTCATCAAATGGGCTAAGGATCATGGCATTCCCGTGGGTCCGGGCCGAGGTTCGGGCGCCGGGTCGCTGGTGGCCTGGTCGCTGTTGATCACCGACCTTGATCCCATCCGCTATGGTCTGCTGTTCGAACGCTTCCTGAACCCGGAACGCGTGTCGATGCCCGACTTCGATATCGATTTCTGCCAGGATCGCCGTGAAGAGGTGATCAAGTATGTCCAGCAGAAATACGGAACCGACAAGGTCGGCCAGATCATCACCTTCGGCAAGCTTCAGGCCCGCGCCGTGGTGCGCGACGTGGGGCGCACCTTGCAGATGCCCTATGGTCAGGTGGACCGTATCTGCAAACTGATCCCCAACAACCCCGCCAATCCCGTCACCTTGCAGCAGGCGCTGGATGGGGAGCCGCAATTGCAGGAGATGAAGCGCGGGGATGAGACGGTGGACCGTCTGCTGACCATCGCGTTGCGGCTGGAGGGGCTGTACCGCCACGCCTCTACCCATGCGGCGGGTGTTGTGATCGGTGACCGGCCGCTGGATCAGCTGGTGCCCATGTACCGCGATCCGCGCTCTGACATGCCGGTCACCCAGTTCAACATGAAATATGTGGAACTCGCCGGGCTGGTGAAGTTCGACTTTCTGGGCCTGAAGACGCTGACGGTGCTGAAGACCGCCGTGGACCATGTCCGCGACCTGGGGCCGGAACTGGACCTGCTGGACCTGAATATGGAGGACAAGAGGTCCTACGACATTCTGGGAAGGGCGGAGAGTGCCGGCATCTTCCAGCTTGAAAGTTCGGGCATGCGCGACGTGCTGCGCCGCATGAAGCCGAACCGGATCGAGGACATTATCGCGCTGGTCTCGCTGTACCGTCCCGGCCCGATGGACAATATCCCAAAATATATCAAGGTGAAGTTCGGGCAGGAAAAGCCTGACTACATGCATCCGGCCCTTCAGCCCATCCTGGAAGAGACCTTCGGCATCATGGTCTATCAGGAACAGGTGATGCAGATCGCCCAGGTCCTGGCCGGGTACTCGCTGGGCGGCGCCGATCTTCTGCGTCGCGCCATGGGCAAGAAGATCAAGGAGGAGATGGAGAAGGAACGGGCCAAGTTCATCAGCGGTTCGGCCACCACCCTGGCCGTGCCGGAGGAACAGTCGGGCCTGATCTTCGACCAGGTGAACAAGTTTGCGGGCTATGGCTTCAATAAGTCGCACGCCGCCGCCTATGCCCTTGTTGCCTATCAGACCGCCTTCATGAAGGCCAATTATCCGGTCGAGTTCATGGCTGCCACCATGACCTATGACATGGGCAATACCGACAAGCTGAACCAGTTCCGTCAGGAACTGGTTCGGCTGGGCATCCGCCTGCTGCCGCCCGATGTCAACGCATCCGAACCACGCTTCCGGGTGGAGAAACTGGCCGATGGCAGCCGGGCTGTGCGCTATGCCCTGGCCGCGGTAAAGGGCGTGGGCCAGCAGGCCATGGAAATGGTGGTGCGCGAACGGGCGGCCAATGGGCCCTTCAAGGATATCTTCGATTTTGCCCGCCGTGTGGACAGTTCGGCGCTGAACAAGCGCATGCTCGAAAAGCTGGTCTGCGCCGGTGCCTTCGACAGCATGAACCGCAACCGTCAGCAGCTTTTCGCGGCGCTGGAGACGGTGGTGCGCTACGCCCAGGCCGAGGCGCAGCAGCGGGAAAGCGGCATGGCCAGCCTGTTCGGCGGGACGGAGGCGATGAAGGCACCCGACCTGCCCAAGGTGCCGGATTGGGACCCGCTGGAACGGCTGCGGCATGAATTTGATGCCATCGGCTTCTACCTGTCCGCACACCCGCTGGACAGTTTTGCCCCTGCCATGGCCCGCATGAAGGTGGTGAAATTCGCCGACCTGCCGCGCCAGCTGCGCGATGCCAAATCCACCCGGTTCAAACTGGCCGGCATTGTCGTTGCGAAACAGGAACGAACAGCGAAAAGCGGAAACCGTTTTGCTTTCGTTACGCTTTCCGATGCATCTGGCGTCTATGAGGTGACCCTGTTCGCCGAAACCCTGGCCCAAAGCCGGGAGATGCTGGAGGCGGGACGTGCCGTGCTGCTGTCCGTCGATGCACAGAAGAATGGCGAGGAACTGCGTCTGACCTGCCACGGCGTCCAGTCGCTGGAGGATGAGGTGGCCAAGAGTGCGGCGGGACTGCGTATCCTGCTGGATGATGTGCATGCCGTGACGGCCATCAAGACCACACTGGGCCGATTGCCGCCGGGTCGCGGTAAGGTCACCCTGGCCGTGGAACTGGATGCGCTGCGAGAGGTGGAGATCACCATCCCCGGCGCCGTCGCCATCAATGCCGCCAGCCGGGGGGCGTTCAAGTCCATCCCCGGCGTCATCGAAGTGCAGGAGCTGTGATCATGACGACCCCCATTCCGCAGGCCGCCCCCGGCCGAACCTTTACCGGCACCGCCAATGCCGAAAGGCTGACCGGGACGGCCGATGACGACACACTGAATGGCGGGGCCGGCAATGACACGCTGGATGGTGGCGCCGGCAATGATCTTGTCGTCTTCGATCATCTGTTGACCATCAATACCGGCCTGACCATCACCATCAGCACCGACCGGATCAGCATCACCGGGGGAGAGGTTGACACGCTGGTCAGCATCGAACAGGTGCAGTTGACCGGCACGCGGTTCAGCGACCTGATCACCGGCAGCGACCGCTCGGAACGGCTGGATGGCCTGACAGGCGCGGACACGATCAATGGCGGCGCGGGCGATGATACGATCATCGGTGGCGCCAATGTCGACAGCGTGGCCGGCGGCGCGGGCCGCGACCAGTTCTGGTTCTACGGTCCCGATGTCGGCGGCTATGACCGCGTCACCGATTTTTCCACCGATGATGCGCTGCTGTTTCATCGCAATGCCGGAGGGCAATGGGTATCGCTGCCCATTACCGGCATATCCGCCGGCAATGGCACCGGGCTTCTGGCCGGGCAGGCGCATGTGCAGGCGGTGACGGGTGGGGTGCAGCTTCTGATCGGTTTGGACAACATGGCGGGTTTCGACATGGGTGTCGACCTGACCGGCACCTTTGTCCTGGCAGATTTTGAGGTGGTGGGCGGACTGGTGCGTCTGGCTACGGCGCGCAACCTGTCGGGTACGGCGGGCGACGATCTGCTGCTGGGCAGCCGGTTTGCCGACACGCTGTCGGGTGGGGCCGGTGATGACAGCCTGTTCGGCGGTAGCGGGGCCGATCTGCTGACGGGTGGTCTGGGCATTGACGCCGCCGGCATGAAGCTGCGTTTCGCCGACATCACCATTGCCCGCCAGACCGATGGCAGCACGCTTGTCACCAGCACAGAGGCGGGGGCGGCGGTCAGTGACCGGCTGGTTGATGTGGAGCTTCTTTATCTGTCCGATCGTGTGGTTCTGCTGACCCCGGCGGCAACCCAGGCACCGGCGGCGGGCCTGCCGTTCGGGTTCAGCGAGGCCGGATATCTGGCAGCAAACCCCGATGTCGCGGCGGCTGTGGCGGCGGGCGGGTTCGTCACCGGCCTTGCCCATTACAACGCCTTCGGCAAGGGGGAGGCGCGGTCCACTTCCGTCCTGTTCGATACAGACTGGTACCTGGCCCGCAATCCCGATGTGGCGGCGGCTGTGACGCAACGGGTGACGACCGCCCTCGACCATTATCTGGTGAATGGCTGGCGCGAAGGGCGGGACCCGTCCGCCGCCTTTGACAGCTCGGCCTATCTGGACCGCAATCCCGACGTGGCGGCGGCGGGCATGAACCCGCTGGTCCATTTTATCGGTTGGGGATTGGGCGAAGGGCGCATCATCACGGCTGCGGACAATGCCTGGATCGGGTAGAAGCGGGGCTCATTTGTCAGGGAGCACCGGTTCATGAGCAAAGCCTATTGGGATCTGGATCAGCCGCGGGGACGCATCCTGCCGGCGGTTGTGGCGGGTCTGGTGCCTGTCCTGATGATTTTGGTCGCTGCCGGGCTGCTGCTGGTCCGCCCGGCGTTCCGGGGCCTGGACCATGCCCAGGCGGTGCTGTCGGCAGCGACGGAACTGCGCTCCACCAGCCGGGCCTTGCAGCGTGACGTGCTGCTGCTGATCTTTGATGCGCCGACACGGGAGAAGACGGGTCAGCGGCTGGACACACGCCTGCCGGAATTCCGCGCCCTTGCCGACCGGCTGGGTGTGGCACTGGACCCGGTCGATCCCGAGAGGGCCCGCCGCATCCGTGAGACGCATGCGGCCCTGGCCGACGGAGTCGCGGCCGTCGCTGTCTCTGTCCGGGCTGGTGTAGGCCTTGATGCCAACTGGCGGGTGCAGCAGGAAAGGGTGCTGGCGGCGGAAATCCCGGCGGCCCGGACCAACGACCCGATCATTGATCAGTATCGGGTCTTCGTGACCGCGTCCCTGGGAGAGGTGAAGACCGCCCTGTGGCTGTCCTTCGCGATCGTCTTTGTGGCGCTGGGCTTTGCCGTCGCGTCCGCTGCCGTGGTGCTGCGGCGCTGACGGGTCAGCCGGGCTGATGCCCGCTTAACAGTTCGACGGCATTGGCCAGGACCTTGCCGTCGGCCTGAGCGTACAGGGTGGTGGCCCGGCCATGAATGGCCGATCCCGGTGTGACACGCAGCAGGCGGGCCAGTTCCTCCGTCGCCACAAGGCGCAGGAATCCTGCCGGCCGGCTTTTGAACGATACGCCGCAGGCCGACAGGATGGCGCCGAACGGGATGCGCCGCTGCCGCACAGCGAACAAGGCGCCGGGCGGCAGGGCATCCAGACGAATCTCGATCAGCCCCAATTCGGCGGGCGTACCGCTGGTGGCGCCCGACAGCAGCACATGCCGGCGCAGCAGGTTTCCCACCTCCTCGGTATGCAGCACCGACAGGCGCATCTGCTCACCCCAGAACGCTTCCAGCGTAGCTGTCATGCCATGGTCATGCACCAGAAGCCGGCGCGGCACGTCGGGCAGGCCCTCGCCGTCCAGCCAAAGCGGCGGCGCCGGCTCACGACCGGGGGATTGCAGGCGCAGAAAGCCTGTCAGCAGGTCTGGGGCGGCATCGGTCGGCAGGGCAGGAGCGGTCATAATCACGGGGGCAAAGCCATTCGGGGTGCGGGCACGGTCGGCACGCGGGGCGGACCATAGCCACGCACAGGCCGATTGCCAAGGCATGGCGGACCTGCACTGTCCGGCTTCGCGCAATTGGAACCATATCGCCATGAATCCGCCACAGCGAGCGGCCAAACAGTTAATCATCCTTAAGAATTTTGGACGATCCCATGCGTCTTATCCTTTCCGCCGCGCTGTCGCTGCTGGCCCTGGCCGGTCCCGCCCTGGCGCAGACCGCGCCCCGCGACTATGCCGCCCTGGTCGAACCCGTAGACCGGGAGCAGGCCGCCGCTAAGCCATTTCAGGAACGGCTGGCCGCCGATCCCGCAGACCGCGCCGCCGCGCGCGATCTGCTGCTGGTCTATCGGCGCTTCGGCAATGTTGAGGCCGGGTTGCCGCTGGGCGCGCGGCTGGCAGCGGAAACGCCGGACGACCGGGAGGTCCTGGAAGCGCGGATGGTGCTGGCCACCCGCCGCATCGACGATGCGTCCCTGTTTTCCAAGAAGGCGGCCGCCGGCGACCTTCTGGCCCTGTGCGAGGGAGAGAGGAAGCGTGATCCGCGCAGCATTCCGGCCCTCAATTGCCTAGCCCAGTACCATCTTGTCGCGCCCTCCATCGTGGGGGGTGACAAGGCCAAGGCGGAGGAGGCGATTGCCGCCATGCAGGCATTGGATGAGGGCCGGTATCTGCTGCTGCGTGCGAATCAGGCCTTGAGCAATGATGACGAGACGGGTGGCAAGGCGCTGCTGCTGCGTGCGATGGCGACGCTGACCGATGCGTCCGATCTGGCGGGGGTCGGCATGCGTCTGGGCCGTCTGGGCGACACGGAAAGCGCCGTCGCGGCGCTGGACAAGGCTTCGGCCCTGGACCCGGCCGATCCTTTTACGCTGTATCAGCGCGGACGGGCCGTCGCGGTGACGGGCCGGAACCTGGAGGCCGGCCGCGATGCGCTGCTGCGCTTCCTGTCGGGGTCGGCCTGGATCGGCGGCACCAACTACCGGGCTGCGGCCCATTGGCGGCTGGGCATGGTCTATCAGGCCATGGGCGAAAAGCCGACCGCCGAAAAGGCCTATAAGCGCGCACTGGCGCTGGAACCCAAACACAAGGAGGCCCAGGCAGCCCTGAAGGCGCTGAAAGCCGCCGGATAAGGGCACAAAAGGCCCGGCCATGCGGTGATGGCGGGGCGGGCGGGCGCAAATCGTTGCCGGGCGGGGTTGCAAAGCGGCCCCGCCTGCGCTATTCCACCGCCCGTCGTTAATCCCACACGTGGGCTTGCGGTGTGTTGGCTTTTACCCGGGCGCTGGTTGTCCAGGAGGGGCCTTCCCATCGATCCGGTGTTCGGCGGGCATGGTGCCCAATGGACATTGCTCACGGAGGCCAAACCGGAAAAGGAAGTTTTCCATGGCTATGCCGACCTTTACCATGCGTCAGCTGCTGGAAGCTGGTGTCCACTTCGGTCACCACACCCGTCGCTGGAACCCGAAGATGTCCACGTACATCTTTGGTGCCCGCAACGGCGTGCACATCATCGATCTGGAGCAGACCGTTCCGCTGCTGCACCGCTCCATGCAGGCCGTGCGTGACGTCGTCGCCGGTGGTGGCCGCGTCCTGTTCGTCGGCACCAAGCGCGCCGCGCAGGAGCAGGTGGCTGCTTCGGCCAAGCGTTGCGGCCAGTACTATGTGAACCATCGTTGGCTCGGCGGCATGCTGACCAACTGGAAGACCATCTCCCAGTCGATCCGTCGTCTGAAGGAAATGGACGAGGCGCTGGCCCATGGTGAAGGTTCCGGCCGCACCAAGAAGGAGCTGCTGAACATGACGCGCGACCGCGATAAGCTGGAGCGCGCGCTGGGCGGTATCCGTGACATGGGCGGCCTGCCCGACCTGCTGGTGATCATCGACACCAACAAGGAAAGCCTGGCCATCCAGGAAGCCAACAAGCTGGGTATCCCGGTGGTTGCCATTCTGGACAGCAACAGCGATCCCGATGGCATCACGTTCCCGGTGCCGGGTAACGATGACGCACTGCGCGCCATCGAAACCTATTGCGAGCTGCTGAGCGGCGCCGTCCTGGACGGTCTGCAGGCTGAGATGTCGGCCGCCGGCATCGATGTCGGCGCCCAGGAAGTGGCTCCGGCCGAGGCTCTGCCCGCCGAAGAAGCCGTCGAGGCCTGAGTTTAAGGTGCGACGGCCGGGCCGCATCCGAATGGGATGCTGTCCGGCCGTTGTGCTGTCCGGGCTAGGCGCGAAAACGCCATAGTCCCTGTGCTATCAGATACCCGTCATTTCCCAAGACGAATAGAGAGGCGAAAATGGCCGAGATCACCGCTGCACTCGTGAAGGACCTGCGCGAGAAGTCCGGCGCTGGTATGATGGATTGCAAGAAGGCGCTGACTGAAGCGAACGGCGACCTGGAAGCTGCCATCGACTGGCTGCGCAAGAAGGGCCTTGCCGCCGCCGCCAAGAAGGCCGGCCGCGTCGCCGCCGAGGGCCTGGTTGGCGTTGCCGCCAACGGCACCGTGGGCGCCGCAGTCGAACTGAACGCCGAGACGGACTTCGTTGCCCGTAACGACGCCTTCCAGGCCGCCGTGTCCACCGTCACCAAGCTGGCGCTGGACGCTGATGGCACGCTGGACAGCCTGAAGGCTGCCGCTTACCCAGGCACCGGCCGCACCGTCGCCGACGAGCTGCCGAACCTGGTCGCCACCATCGGCGAGAACATGAACCTGCGCCGCGTTGCCAAGCTGTCGGTCACCGACGGCGTGGTCGCGTCGTATGTCCATTCCGCCCTGGTCCCGGGCCTGGGCAAGATCGGCGTGCTGGTGGCGCTGGAGTCGACCGGTGACAAGGCCGCTCTGGCCGATCTTGGCAAGCAGATCGCCATGCATGTTGCCGCCGCCCGCCCGGAAGCTCTGGATATCGCCGACGTGTCGACCGCCAATCTGGAGCGTGAGCGCGCTGTTCTGGTCGAACAGGCCCGCGCGTCCGGCAAGCCCGAGAACATCATCGAGAAGATGGTCGAAGGCCGCGTCCGCAAGTATTATGAAGAAGTGGTCCTGCTGGAGCAGCTGTACGTCATCGACGGCGAAACCAAGATCCGCAAGGTCGTGGAAAACGCCGCCAAGGCCGTTGGCGCCCCGGTTGCCCTGACCGGCTTCGTCCGCTTCCAGCTGGGCGAAGGCATCGAGAAGGAACAGTCCGACTTCGCCGCCGAAGTGGCCAAGATGGCCGGCTGAGGCGGTCCGGGGCCGGACCTCGTGCCGGCTCTGGAGCGTTATTCTGTCGGGGCCGGTCTGCCGGCCCCGACATGATCTGTTGCAAGACCGGATTTCCAACCCGAAAGGACAAACCCGTGCCCGAAGCCCGTTACAAGCGCGTTCTTCTGAAGCTTTCAGGCGAAGCCCTTATGGGAGAAAGGGAATACGGGATCGATCCCAACGTCGTCAGCCGCATGGCGACCGAGATCAAGTCCGTGATCGACATGGGGATCGAGGTTTGCGCCGTGATTGGCGGCGGCAACATTTTCCGCGGCATTTCCGGTGCGGCGTCCGGCATGGAACGCGCCACGGCCGACTATATGGGCATGCTGGCCACTGTCATGAACGCGCTGGCTGTGCAGAACGCCCTGGAAAAGGCCGGTGTTGAGACCCGCGTGCAGTCGGCCATCCCGATGGACAGTGTGTGCGAGCCCTATATCCGCCGCAAGGCCGAACGCCATATGGAAAAGGGCCGAGTGGTGATTTTTGCCGCCGGTACCGGCAACCCCTTCTTCACCACCGATACGGCTGCCGCGCTGCGCGCCTCTGAAATGGGCTGCGATGCGATGCTGAAGGCCACCAAGGTGGATGGCGTTTACAGCGCCGATCCGAAGAAGGTGAAGGATGCCATCCGCTATGACCGCCTGACCTATCTGGACGTGCTGTCGCGCGATCTTCAGGTCATGGACGCGTCGGCGATTTCGCTTGCCCGCGAGAACAAGATTCCCATCCTTGTCTTCTCCATCCAGAAGGA
>JAIXTS010000179.1 GCA_027483805.1 Azospirillum sp.
CCAATCCTCAATGCCGGAAGTGGCGCATGCCGGTGAACACCATGGCCAGCCCGCGCTCGTCGGCCGCCGCAATCACTTCCGCATCGCGCATCGACCCGCCCGGCTGGATCACCGCCGTCACGCCCGCGTCAGCGGCGGCCAGCAGGCCGTCGGCGAACGGGAAGAAGGCATCCGATGCCACGACCGAACCCTGGGTGCCCGCCTCGCTCAGACCCGCGGCCTTCGCGGCGTCGGCGGATTTCCAGGCGGCGATGCGGCTGCTGTCGACGCGGCTCATCTGGCCCGCACCGATGCCCACCGTGGCCCCTGCCTTGGCATAGACGATGGCGTTCGACTTCACATGCTTGCCCACGCGGAAGGCGAACAGCAGGTCGGCCAGTTCGGCGTCCGTCGGCGCACGCTTGGTGACGACCTTCAGGTCAGCCTGGGCAATGCGGCCATTGTCGCGGGTCTGGACCAGATAGCCGCCGGACACCGACTTCACGAACAGGCCGGGTTCCGCCGGGTTCGGCATGGAACCGGTCAGCAGCACGCGCAGGTTCTTCTTCGTCGCCAGGAACGCCTTGGCCGCGTCGTCCGCGTCGGGGGCGATCACCACTTCGGCAAAAAGCTTGGCAATCTGTTCCGCCGTGGCGGCGTCCAGGGTGCGGTTCATGGCGATGATGCCGCCAAAGGCCGACACCGGGTCACAGGCCAGCGCGCTTGTGTAGGCATCGAGCAGGGTGTCGCCCTCGGCCACACCGCAGGGATTGGCGTGCTTGATGATGGCGATGGCCGGGCGGTCGAATTCCGACACCAGCTCAAACGCCGCATCCGTATCATTCAGGTTGTTGTAGGACAGTTCCTTGCCCTGCAACTGCTTGGCCGTGGCGATGCCGGGGCGCTTGTCGCCCGTCGTATAGAACGCCGCCGACTGATGCGGGTTTTCGCCATAGCGCAGGGTCTGGCGCAACTCACCGCCAAAGGTCTGGCGCTGGGGATAAGCCTCTCCCAACTGCCCCGCAAACCAGCGGGAAATGGCGGCGTCATAGGAACCGGTACGGGCATAGGCCTTGGCGGCAAGCGTGCGACGGAAAGCCAGCGTGGTCTGCCCGTCATTACCGTCAAGCTGGGCCAGCAGTTCGGCATAATCCGACGCATCGGTGACCACGGCCACGAAATCATGGTTCTTGGCCGCACCGCGGATCAGGGATGGGCCGCCGATATCGATATTCTCGATACAGGTCTCAAAATCCGCGCCCTTGGCCACCGTCGCCTCAAACGGGTACAGGTTCACAACCACCAGGTCGATGCCGGGAATGTCATGGGCGGACATGGCATCGGTATGGGTGGGGAAGTCGCGGCGGGCCAGGATGCCGCCATGGATCTTCGGGTGCAGGGTCTTGACGCGGCCATCCATCATTTCCGGGAAACCGGTATGGTCGGACACTTCCGTCACGGCGATGCCGGCATCGGCCAGCGCCTTGGCTGACCCGCCCGTGGACAGGATGTGAACGCCGCGCGCGGCCAGTGCCTTGCCCAGGTCGATCAGGCCCGTCTTGTCAGAGACGGAGATAATGGCGCGGCGGATGGGGACGAGATCGATGCTCATGGGTCGTAATCCTGGCGGATGGTGCATGGAACAAACGGAACCGGGCCAATCCATCTGGATCGGCCCGGATGTTCGAAAGTACCCTTCCGTCATGAGCCACGCTCCTGGCGGAAGGGCTGGTGCATTGAGCGCCCGGTGCCTTGCGGGCGCGTTAGGTGTCGATGTCGCTGCCTTCCCGGCGGAAGCCCCATTTGACCAGGGTTTCCCCCAGCTGGGTGGTGCCGCGCAGCACGATCTGGGTGGTCGGCCGCGGATCGGCGCCCTGGCCCAGATAGATGCTGTCGGCTGTTTCAATCTCCGCACCGCTGGCCCGGAACTTCCACAACGCACCGGTTGGCAGCCGCATCAACAATGCCACCTCATCCTCCAGCGTCGCCACGCGCACACCGGGATGCAGATGGAAACGCACAGCGAATTCATGGCCGGGCGTGCCGGTCAGCTTGTCCTGCCCCCGCAGATCCTCGCCACTTTCGGCCAGGAAAAGACGGCGGTGATGGATAATGCCGCCGCGGTCGAAATAACCGTCATGGTGGGCATCGACCAGCGTGCCCTCATCCCCGTCCTGACGCAGGCACTGCACCTTGGAAGGGCGCCGGGACAGCCCCCCCTCCTCATTCACACCGCTGGAATTGGTATCATCGACGGCCAGGGTGGAATGGGCGGCTGTGGCGGCCAGCGCCTGACGCCAGACACCCTGATCACCGGGATGTGCCCCGCAATTCACCACCAGACGTTCACGCCCGATGCTCATCTCGAACGACAGGGTGCCGGCATGGGCATGCTCGTCCAGACCGGCCGCCGGCGGCACACCCACATCCATCAACAGGCAGGTACGCCCGGCGGTCACACGCTCAAACCCGATATGCGGGGTGGATTTCAGGGGACGGCCGCGCGCATCCGCCTGGCCCAGAACGGTGTCGATCAGCACCGCTTCCCCTTCCTGGGCCCCATTGAACAGGGCCAAACCACCATCGCCATGGCGGAAGAACCGAAGGGTCGGGGTCATGCGATCAATGGCATGCTGCACCGCCTCCGGCACATCTTCCCGCCCGGCACGATAGCAGCCGCGAATATCGATCAGATGGCGCAGGACCAGCAGCTGGGCCGCCGGAGAATGTTCGACATGGCCGCCATCGGGCAGCACCTGCTTCGGCAATTCCCGGTTCAACAGGGCGCGGGCACGGTCGGTCACGCGCGACAGGCCGTTCAGGCAGATGCCGCCATACACCATGCCCTTGATGGCCGCCAGCAGCGCCGTGCCCTTCAGGCGGCCCGGAACCGCATGTTCCAGAAAACGCACCTGACGGGCCAGACTGTCGAAGACACGGGCGCGCAACTGATCATCGGCGCTGGCCAGAAAGAAATCATGCTGGCCAATCCAGGCGGAGATGCGCGTGGCCAGGATGTCTGGTGCCCAGGCCACGGGGTGCCAGCGTTTCCCGAACAGGTCCAGCCAGTGGCTGACCAGCACACGTGCCTGCCGCCTCGCGGCATCCCCGCCAGTGGCGCGCAGATGGCGCAGCCAGTCGAAACCATGCATCTCCGCCAGCCAGGGTGCCGATGCAGACGGTTCCAGCCAGGACGGCATGTCGCCGAAAAACATCTGCCCGGCAAACCGGAACCGGTTGTTCAACAGTTCCTGGCCCTGATGGGCGTCGCCCGGCCATGGATCGGGCGGCACCAGGGACAGCTGCCGGGGCGCCGGCCCGGACAAAGCCATCATCTGGTAAAGCGGGGTCCCGCGATACCAACCGCCTGCACCGGGATTGAACCGCTTATGCGCCATGCCCCCGGCCATGTGGCGGGTCAACCGATCTGGCCGCGCAAGGCGCGCATGTTGGCCGCATAGGCCGACGGACCGCCGACAAAGGTGGCCGTACCGGCGACCAGCACATCCGCGCCGGCGGCGATGCACTGCCGGGCGGTATCGATGTTTACACCGCCATCAACCTCCAGGTCGATCGGACGGCCGCCCTGGGCCTCCGACACGGCATTGATGCGTCGACGCAGCTCGGTGATCTTGTCCAACTGCGAGGTGATGAAGCTCTGCCCGCCAAAGCCGGGATTGACCGACATGACCAGCACCAGATCCAGATCACCCAGCAGATAATCCACCATGGACAGTGGGGTGTGCGGGTTCAGCACGATGCCGGGCTTCTTGCCCAAGGACCGGATCAGCTGCACCGTGCGGTGCGGATGCGCACCGGCTTCGGGATGGAAGCTGATAATGTCGGCGCCGGCATCGGCAAATCCCTGGATGAAGGGATCGACAGGCGCGATCATCAGATGCACGTCAAAGACCTTGGCCGTGTGTGGGCGCAACGCCTTCACCACGGCCGGCCCGATGGTGATGTTGGGCACGAAATGCCCATCCATGACATCGATATGGATGTAATCCGCACCGGCGGCGTCAATGGCGCGCACCTCCTCACCCAGACGGGCAAAGTCGGCGGACAGGATGGACGGGGCGATCTTGACTTGTTTGGTCATCATGGACCCGGTTGGTATCAACAACAGGCCGCGGCGACAAGCCGGGTTCGGCGCATGAAAGGCTGGTTACCGGCACATGGCGGTGACATTTTGAGCGCGCCCTCAGGCGCCGGGCGCCGCCATCCGGCGGCTGGGCTTACGCCGCTACCAAGCGGCGGGCCGGCAGTCGCCGGCCTCCAGCGGCATGAGACAAGCTCATGCCGCTGGTTCACGGCACCGGGTAGAGCCATTGCAATCCCTGGATCAAACCCACGGGGAACGTGGTTTCGTGATAGGTGCCCTGGCTGACCTCCGACACCACCTGCAGGCCCGGATATTTGCGCGCCCGCAGACGCTTGGCCATATCCTGCTGATCGGCCACCATGTCGCGGCTTTGATTATAGCGTTTATCGCCGGGCTTCGCTGCCTCGAATGACCCGGTGGTCATATAGAGCCTTGCCTTCAAATCCTTGTGAGCCTTGGCATAATCCGCCTCCAGCGTCCGCAGGGCGTAATCCTTGTACCAGATGGACGGGCTGGTCAGGATATAGCTGCTGAAATGCTGCGGCTGCGTGAACAGCACCCACAGCCCGAACAGCCCGCCATAGGATTGCCCCACCAGGGTGCGGCGGGCCGGATCAATGCGGTAACTCTTCTCAATCAGCGGCATCGCCTCCTTCACCATAAAGTCGAGATAGGCCTGCGCTCCGCCCGATGCGCTGGGCAGGTCGGCATCGGCCCAGGGCGTCAGGTCGCGGCGGCGGCTATCCATGCCATTCTCGCCTTTGGCGGTGGGCAGGCCGACCAGGATGAATTCTTCCAGCCGCTTCAGATTGTGGGCAAGCCGCGTGATGCCGGACGCCACCTGGAATGTGTAATCCCCATCGGTCAGATACAGCACGCCATAGCGTTTGCCGGCATTCTTCGGATCGGCATAGCCCGGCGGCAGCTTCACATAGAGATCATAGGTCCGGCCATTCTGAGCGGAGGTGACGGTATGGACACTGGTCCGTTCCACCTGGTAGGCAGGCAACGCCTCCAGCGCCTGGACAGCGGGGTTAGCGAACAACAGGGCCGCAGCGAGAAGCCAGGCGAAGCGCATCGGGGATTTCCCCATCGGGTTGCAGAAGGGAGGACTGTGTACGAATTCCCCTTTTACCCGGTCAAGCATTGACGGCAGGCGTGGCACTGCCCAATCTGACCGCTATACGCCCACCCGGAGGCCGGCCATGGACAGCGTGAACCTTGCCGATGTCGCCAGCAACCTGACCCGCCTGATTGAACGGGTCGAGGCGGGGGAGGAGATCATCATCTACCGCGCCGGCCAACCCGTGGCCCGGCTGATGCCGCCGGTGGCGGGGGACCCGACATCTGTCGGCCCCAAGCCCAAACGGCAACTGGGCATCTTGGCTGGACAGGGTTACTGGATCGGTGACGATTTTGATGACCCTTTACCAGAAGAGATCGAGCGGGCTTTCCGGGGAGAGGGTACGTGAGGTTGCTGCTCGACACGCATGTGTTCATCTGGTCTGCCCTGTCGCCGAACCGCCTGCCCTCCCCCATCAATGACGCGATCTGTTCGGGCGACAATGACATCATCATCAGCACGGCCAGCATCTGGGAGATCGCGATCAAGGTAAAGACGGGGCGTCTGGCCTTTCCATTGGGCCTGCTTCCCGAAATTTTGCACCGGATGGATATGCACCTGTTGGATATCCACCTGGACCATGTCCTGGAAGCCGGAAACCTTCCGCTTCACCACAACGACCCGTTCGACCGCATGTTGATCGCGCAGGCCAGGATGGAGGCTTTGCTGCTGGTGACGGCAGATGCGATGATCCCAACCTATGAGGTGAAAACCCTGTCGGCGCGGGCGTGAGAAAGGGTGGTCTTATGGTTGAGGTACATGTCGTTCCGGCACTGACCGACAATTACATCCACATCCTTCACGATGCCGCCCATGGCGTCACCGTCGTTGTCGATCCGGGCGAGGCGGCTCCCGTGCGCGCCGTCCTGGCCGAACGCGGCTGGCGGCTGACCCATATCCTGGCCACCCATCACCATGGCGATCATATTGGCGGCATCACCAACCTGCGCGCCGACAGCCATGCCATGCTGATCGGGCCCAGGGCGGAAATCGACCGTATTCCGGAAATGGACGCCACCTATGGCGAGGGCGATCTTTTCACCCTGGGCAGCCAGACCGTGCGCGTCTTTGACACGCCAGGCCATACACGCGGCCATTGCGCCTTCTTCTTCGAGGAGGCGCGGCTGCTGTTCAGCGGCGATACGCTGTTCTCGCTGGGTTGCGGCCGGCTGTTCGAGGGCACGCCAGCGCAGATGTGGGACAGCCTGTTGAAGCTGCGGGCCCTGCCCGGCGATACCCGTCTTTATTGCGGCCATGAATACACGGCCAGCAATCTCCGCTTCGCCCTTTCCATCGATCCTGAAAACGCGGCGTTGAAAGCGCGGGCCGAGGAAGTGGCCGCCCTGAGGGCCAAAGGCCTTCCCACAATCCCCCCGCGCCTGCTGGATGAGCAGGCGGCCAACCCTTTCCTGCGCGCCGACGATCCCGGCCTTGCCGCCCATTTCGGCCTGGCCGGCGCATCCCCTGCTGCGGTCTTCGCCGCCATCCGCAAGGCGAAGGATGATTTCCGGGGCTGATCCCGCCCCGCCCTCGACCCCCAACCCGGATAGTCCCATGAAGCTGCGTTATAGCCAGACATCCCCCTTCGTGCGTAAGGTTCTGATGGCCGCGCATGAGATCGGCCTGGCCGACCGGATCGAGATTTCACCCACCGATGTCTGGTCCCCCGACAGCCCCATCGTGCGCGAGAATCCGCTGTCCAAGATCCCGACCCTGCTGACCGATGACGGCATGGTGCTGTTCGACAGTCCGGTGATCGTGGAATATCTGGACAGTCTGCATGATGGCCGCAAGCTGATCCCCGCCATCGGCCCCGCCCGCTGGCTGGCCCTGCGCCAGCAGGCGCTGGGCGATGGCATCTGTGATGCTGGCGTGCTGCGCCGGGTCGAAACCCTGCGGCCGGCCAACCTGCGCTCCGCCGATTGGGACAGTCGGCAGCGTGCGGCCATCTTCCGGGCTTTCGACCGGCTGGAGGTAGAGGCCGGCGACCTGCCCGACCCGGAAGGGCAGACCGTGGGCGGACTGGCCGTGCTGTCGGCCATGGGCTATATGGATTTCCGCTTTGCCCATGAACCCTGGCGAACCGGCCGTCCGGCCCTGGCCCGCTGGTTCGACGGCGCGGCGCGGCGGGCCAGCTTTGAAGCCACATTGCCGCCCCGGGAGTGAGCGCCATGGAACCCGCAAACCTGAAGCCAAACCAGATCATCGACCTGCTGGGCATGAAACCGCATCCCGAAGGCGGCCATTATGTGGAGACCTTCCGCGCCGCCGCGGCCCACGGCGGACGATCGGCGCACACCGCCATCTATTTCCTGCTGCAGGCCGGCGAATACTCGCATTGGCATCGGGTGCTGGACGCTGACGAGATCTGGCATTTCCATGCCGGGGCGCCCCTGGTCCTCACCATGTCGCCCAACGGGCACGATGCGTCCGCCCATCATCTGGGCAGCGATCTGGCAGCCGGTCACCGGCCCCAGATCATCGTGCCGGCCGGCCACTGGCAGACGGCGGTCAGCCTGGGCGCCTGGACCCTGGTCGGCTGCACCGTGGTGCCGGGGTTCGAATTCGCACAGTTCGACCTGGCACCGCCCGATTGGCGGCCGACGCCGCGCCGGCCATCGGGTGGTTAAACCGTCTCCGTCTTGAACGGCCGGGTCATCAGGGCGTCGATGATGGCGTCCAGATCGGCACCGTGATTCAACAAGGCGTCCACAGCCTGGCACAGCGGCATGTCCACACCCTTTGCCGCCGCCAGCTTGGTGACGGCGCGGGCCGTAAAGACACCTTCCGCCACCGACCGGCGCTCGCCCAGCACGTCGGCCAGCGTCCGCCCCTGACCCAGGGCGGCACCCAACGACATGTTGCGCGACTGAAGGGAGGAGCAGGTGAGCGTCAGGTCTCCCAGACCGGACAGGCCCATCAAGGTTTCCGCCCGCGCGCCCAGCCGGTTACCCAGACGGGCAATCTCCGCCAGTCCCCTTGTGATCAGGGCGGCGCGGGCATTGTCGCCCAGGTTGCGGCCATGAACGACACCGCAGGCGATGGCCAGAACATTCTTCACGGCCCCGCCCACCTGCGCCCCCACCAGATCGTCCGACAGGTAAGGACGGAAGGTACGGCCGCCCAAAGCCGCCAGCAATTGGTGGCCCAGTGCGGCATCCTGGATGGCCAGCGTCACGGCCGTCGGCAGGCCTTTGGCCACTTCCGCCGCGAAGGTGGGGCCGGACAGAACCGCCAGCGGCTGGTCACCCAGTTCGGCCTGGGCCGCCTCGCTCATCAGGCTGCCCGTATCGATTTCGATGCCCTTGGCACAGATGACGACCGGCGCGCCGGGCTTCAGGTCGGGCTTCAGCGCCCGGCAGGCAGTGCGCAGATGCTGCGCCGGAGTGACCAGCAGCACCGCATCGGCATCGGCGGCCACCGACAGGCTGTCGGTCGCGCGGATGGCGGGGTCAAGCGGAATGCCGGGCAGGAACAGGCTGTTCTCGTGGCGCGTATTCACGCTGGCCACCACCTCGGCCTCGCGCGCCTGCAAAATCACCTCCGCGCCGGCGCGGGCCGCCGCCATGGCCAGTGCCGTGCCCCAGGCGCCTGCCCCGATCACACCGATACGCCGCATGGCCTTGTCCCCTTTGCTTTGTCCATTCGGGACCTGCCGCCCCGTTCATGGCAACAGGCTTAGCGCGCGGGGCCACAAAAATAAACAGGGCCGGGCGGGATGATCCCCGCCCCGACCCGAATAGTCAGGCCGGATGGCCGTTACTGCACGGACGTGCCGGCGGCAGAGGCCTGGATGGTGCAATTGGTGCCATGGGTTTCGCACTGGGCCAGCGCATCGGCGCGGGCCTGCTCTTCGGTGTCACGGACGACCCAGCCGAAGCCGCCATCCGCCGACATGGCCAGCGCCTTGGCACCGACGGCCTTTTCATAGTCGGCCACGACCTCGCCCTTCAGATCAGCGGCATCGGTATGGTTGCGGGCCAGTTCGCCCAGCGTGTGGCCGCCGGCAACTTCCTTGCCGTCAACCGACACGATGCGGCAGGTTTCGCGCGTCACCTCGGCGCAGCGGACCAGGGCGGCGATACGGGCTTCGCCACTGTCGACGCCCGAGGCATACCCGACGGCACCGTCTTCCGCCAGCGCCAGGGCCTTGGGACCTTCCAGCTTCCCATACATGGCAATGGCTTCCTGGCCCACGCCGGACAGGTTATCCAGCCCCTTCTGCGGCGTGGCGGCATAGGCCAGCAGCGGGAAGGCGACGATGGCGGCAGTGGTGGCCAGCACGAACTTGATCTTCGACATGATGTCCCTCCGTGGATGTCGTGCCATCCGGTTCCGGGTGGCTTCACGGGGGGAGGAACAGGCCGGTCGGGGACAGGTTCCCGACCGGTTGCACAGGTCACGAAATGACCTTTTTTGGGCCGGATTCCGCTGGTCTTGCCATCATCAGGCCATCAATCGGCAAGCTTGATCCACGTCAGCTCATGCTTGTTCTGGCACAGATGGACCAGTTGCGATCCGGGGATGGCGGCAAAGGCGCGCGCCGTTTCATGGTCCGTCTCACCCTGGAATTTCAGGGTGCAGATATAGTTGCGGGCCAGACCCGACTCCAGCCAACCCTGGATCATGCGGTAAAGACGGGACGGGTAGCAGATGACGTCGCAGGCCAGCCAGTCCACCGGGCCGATATCCGACGGCTTGATGCCAAAGGCGCTTTCGCGCCGTTCGGTGACACCGGCCAAGGCGGCGATACGCGGGTCCAGCGGGGCCTTGTCCACCGCGATGACCCTGGCTCCGCAGCTCTGCATTACCCAGGTCCAGCCGCCGGGACAGGCGCCCAGGTCGATACATTGTTCACCCGGCTTGGGCGTGTGGCCGATACGGGTGAAGGCCTCCCACAATTTCAGATAGGCACGGTTGGGCGGGGTGACCTTGTCCTCGATCAGCTCGATCTCCCCATTGCGGAACGGGCTGGAGCACTGCGCCGCCGCCAGGATGGTGTTTTCGTTCAACAGGGTCCAGGAACCCAGGGGGGCGGTCGGCGGGGGGGTGAAAAAGCTGATTGGCTTGGCCGAGACATGGGGAAGATTGTCCTGGATCAGCTGTGCCCGACGGTGATGCTGGAACCCGTAAAGGGCCCAGTTGCGCTGAATGGACCGCAGGGCCTTGGCCCCCTGCTTGATGGACTGGATCGGGATAAGGACGGGATCGTACCAGATGTTCTGGGCCCAGGCGGCAGGCCGGGGCGGTCCATCGGCCAGGACAAGACGGCCATGGACGGACCGTACATCACCCAGTTCGACCAGCAGAGGATCCAGGAATTCCTCAGCCGCCAGATAGGCGGTGGCGCCCAGCGGCGTGGCCGCCGGGGCCGTCACATCGTCCATGCCCATGGCAGGTCCCCTTCCAGAAAAGCCGAGGCACAGAACACAGCCGGCGGGGGCGCGTCAAGCTTGTGCGGGCGCCCGGCCGCCATCGGAAAAGGGACCGGGTCGCCCGTGCGGGATCAGGCCTGCATATCGCCCGACGCGATCACAGCCTGCGTCCGGTTGCGCACACCCAGGCTGCGCATGACAGCCGTCACATGGATCTTGACCGTCCCTTCGGACAGGCCCAGTTCATACGCGATCTGTTTGTTGGACTTGCCCTCACGCAGACAGCGCAGCACATCGCGCTGCCGCTGCGTCAGGGTTGGGGCGCCGGCGCCCCCCGCCTGACCAGTTCCACTGGCCACTGTTCCGGTCACGCCGGGCCCATCCCCCAGGATGGCCGCCGGCGGGACATAGATGCCACCGGAAAAGATCAGATTGAGGGCGGACAGCATGATTTTGACGGAAGAGGATTTGGGGATATAGCCCGACGCCCCGGCATCCAGCGCGGCGCGGACATCCGCCTGTGCCTCTGATGCCGACACGATGACGACCGGGGTTCCGGCCTGTGCCTCGCAGATTTCCTGCACACCGGAAAAGCCAGGAAAACCGGGCATCTGCAGATCCAGCAGGACAAGATCGAAATCATGCCCTTCCCGGGCCAGTTCCCGCACCTGGTCGAAGGTGCCGGCTTCGACAAAATTGGCCTGAGCATCCAATTGGGCCAGCAGGCGGCAGAGCCCTTCACGGAATAGCAGGTGGTCGTCACCAATCAGGATTTTCATCAGTCGATCCCAGCCCGATTATCACACTGCCATCCGCCCCGCGCCGCCCCACGCGGAACCAAGACACGGATACAAGGGGCGCAAGTCCCAGGGTCCGCCATCTTATCGACAGCATCACACCCTTATTAAATCAAAATCCCATGGCTGTCTGTGACAAGTATCGCTTTCATCCGGCATCAACGGCACAAAAGCCCGGCCGGCTGGTTATCGATACCGTTGAGCCTTCTCCCATGCCCGTTCGCGGCTTTCTTGCGGGAGGAGTGCGGGACGTGGCACAACAGGCAAAAGCGTCCCCATCACCGGGGCGCGGAACAGACGATCATGGCTGTCAATACAGGGATCAAGATGCCCCAAAAAGTGCGCAAGGCCGTGTTTCCGGTCGCAGGTCTCGGCACCCGCTTCCTGCCGGCCACCAAGGCCATCCCCAAGGAAATGCTGCCGCTGGCCGACCGTCCGCTGATCCAGCATGCGGTGGACGAGGCCAAGGCCGCCGGCATCGACCAGTTCTGCTTTGTCACCAGCCGCGGCAAAAGCCCGCTGGAAGACCATTTCGACCTGAATTACGAGCTGAACGAAACCCTGCGCCGTCGCGGCAAGGCCGATCTGCTGAAGATCGTCGAGGATATCCAGATCGAGTCGGGTTACCTGTCCTACGTCCGTCAGGCCCAGCCCCTGGGCCTGGGCCATGCCGTCTGGTGCGCGCGCGAATTCGTCGGCAACGAGCCCTTCGCCGTGCTGCTGCCGGACGAGCAGGTGCTGGGCGACAAGCCCTGCCTGGCGCAGATGATGGAAGCCTATGATCAGGTGGGCGGCAACCTTCTGTCGGTGTTCGAGGTGCCGCGCGAACAGACCAACAAATACGGTATCCTGGATATCGCCTCGGAAGACGGCAAGCTGGTTTCCGTCAAGGGTCTGGTCGAAAAGCCCGATCCGGCCGTGGCCCCGTCGAACCTGTCGATCCAGGGCCGTTATATCCTGCAGCCCGACGTGTTCAAGCATCTGTCCGTGTTCGAAAAGGGCGCCGGCGGTGAGATCCAGCTGACCGACGCCATGGCCAAGCTGATCGGGCACCAGCCCTTCCATGGGTTCAAGTTCGAGGGCCAGCGGTTCGACTGCGGCGACAAGCTGGGCTTTGTGCTCGCCAACGTCGCTTATGCCCTCGAACGGCCCGACATGGCCGCAAAGGTGCGCGCCGCCTTGAAGGAAATGCTCTGACCATCAGGTCATGGGCCGGCGATAAAGGGGGGGGTGGCAGGGCTACCCCCCTTTTCCATTGGGCGTCCGCCGATGGTCAACGTTGTATTCCACGGAACATAACGATATTCTGTACCTGATCATTTCCCCTGCTGCCGGGTGCGTCATGGCCTTGTTCCGATTGTCCGCCCTTCTGGTCGCAGCCGGCCTGTGTCTGGCACCGGTCGCCGGCGCCCGTGACACCACGGTTTATGCGGCCGCCAGTCTGAAGACGGCGCTGGACGAAGCCTTGGCCGCCTACAATGCACAGGCCGGGACCAAAGCCACCGCCGCCTACGCCGCCAGTTCGGCCCTGGCCAGGCAGATCGAAGCCGGGGCACCGGCCGATATCTTCATCTCGGCCGATCAGGAATGGATGGATCATCTGGCCAAGGCCGGGCTGATCCGGACCGAAAGCCGCTTCACCTTCCTGGGCAATCAACTGGTGCTTGTCATGGAACGGTCGCAGGCCAAGCGTCTGACCATCGATGGCTCCCTGGATCTGGCGGGTCTGCTGAACGGGCGGCGGCTGGCCGTCGGTGACGTCAATGCCGTGCCGGCCGGGCGCTATGCCAAGGCGGCGCTGATCCGGCTGGGCCTGTGGAACAAGGTGTCGGACAAGCTGGCGCCTGCGGAAAATGTCCGCGCCGCCTTGGCCCTGGTGGCCCGGGGCGAAGCCGCGGCGGGCATCGTCTATGCCACCGACGCCAGGGTGGAGCCGGGCGTGGCCATTGTCGGTGTCTTCCCTGCCGACAGCCATCCGCTGATCGCGTATCCTGTCGCCCTGGTCACGGGGGCAGACACCGCGTCAGCCCAACCGCTGCTGGACTTCCTCCGGTCCGATGAGGGGCGGCGGCATTTCACCAATCAGGGCTTTACGGTGCTGAAGAAGTAATGGGGTCGTTCACGACGGAGGAGATGACGGCCATCTGGCTGTCGGTGAAGGTGGCCTGCTGGGCCACGGCCGTCAGCCTGGGGCCGGGTATCCTGGTGGCATGGCTGTTGGCCCGCCGGTCTTTTCCGGGCCGAATCCTGCTGGATGGGCTGGTCCATCTGCCGCTGGTCCTGCCACCCGTCGTGACGGGGTATCTCCTGCTTCTCTTGTTCGGGCGCAACGGTCCGCTGGGACGGATCCTGGCAGAGATGGGCATCGTCCTGTCCTTCAACTGGACCGGGGCGGTCCTCGCCTGTTCGGTGATGGCCTTTCCCCTGCTGGTCCGTGCCATCCGCCTGTCGATGGAGGCGGTGGATACAAGGCTGGAAGATGCGGCGGCCGGACTGGGCGCTCCGCCCTGGGCCGTCTTCCTGACGGTAACCCTGCCCTTGTCCCTGCCCGGCATCCTGTCGGGGGCCATCCTGTGCTTCGCCAAAGCCTTGGGGGAGTTCGGGGCCACCATCACCTTTGTGGCCGCCATTCCCGGTGTGACCCAGACCCTGCCCGCCGCCATCTATGGCCTGACCCAGGTGCCGGGTGGCGATGCGGCGGCGCTGCGTCTGACCCTGGTGGCGGCCTTGATCGCCATCATTGCCGTGACCGCCAGCGAATTGCTGGCACGACGGGTGCGCCGGCGGGTGGAGGGGCGGGATGCTTGACCTGTCGCTGACCCACCGTGCCGGGGATTTTGCCCTGAAGGCCGATCTGACGATCGGCCCTGGCGTCACTGCCATCACCGGCCCGTCGGGTGCCGGCAAGACCACGCTCCTGTCCCTGATCGCCGGTCTGTCCCGGCCAAGCGAAGGGCATATCCGGCTTCACGGAAAGATGCTGGTCGATACGCATACGAAACAGTTCCTTCCTGCGCATCGCCGCCATATCGGACAGGTATTCCAGGAGGCGCGCCTGTTTCCCCATCTGAATGTGCGACATAACCTGCTTTACGGCCGGCTGTTCGCCGGCAAGGATCGGACCGGGCCGACCGTGCAGGCAATCATCGATCTGCTGGACATTGCCCCGCTGCTGCGGCGCCGACCGCGCGACTTGTCGGGCGGGGAACGGCAGCGGGTGGCCATCGGCCGGGCGTTGCTGTCCAACCCGGCCCTGCTGCTGCTGGACGAGCCCCTGTCGGCTCTGGACCCCGTCCGCAAGGCCGAACTGCTGCCCTATCTGCGCCGCCTGCGCGACGGCATCGCACTGCCCATGCTGTATGTCACCCACCAGCGCGAAGAGGTGGCGGAACTGGCGACCGGCTGGGTGCGGGTGGAGCATGGCCTGGTCACGGCGGGTCAGTAACCCGTCGTCACCGGCGTCGCGGCCCCCTGCCCCAGCACCCCCAGCACGGCATCCAGCAAACCGGACGCGCCGAAACGGAAGGTCGCCGGTGAAACCCAGCCTGGCCCGCAAATTTCCTCGGCCACGGCCAGATAGTGCGCCGCCATCTCCACATCCCGAATGCCACCGGACGCCTTGAAGCCGACAGGGCGGGGGGCGTCACGGCAGGCGGTCAGCATGATGCGCGCAGCGCCCAGCGTGGCACCCGCCGGGATCTTGCCGGTGGAGGTTTTCAGGAAGTCCGCCCCCGCCGCAACGGCGACCTTCGAGGCCCGTTCGACCAGGGCCGGCTTGGCCAGGGCGCCACTTTCCAGGATCACCTTCATCGTCGCGGTGCCGCAGGCCTTCCGGCAGGCCAGAAGATGGTCCGTGGCCCGCTGGTCGCCCCCCATGCCGGCCATGATGGCGGCATAGGGCATGACCACGTCGATCTCATCCGCACCATCGGCCAGGGCGTGGGCAATCTGATCCACGACCTTTTCCGCCGGCAGTGACCCGCCGGGAAAATTCACCACCGTCGCCACCTTCACATCCGTGCCCGACAAAAGTTGTTTTGCCTTCGAAATAAATGAAGGCCAGAGGCAGACCGCTGCCACATTCCCAACCGGCGTGGTGGCTTTCGCGCAAAGGGCAGCGGTGCTGGCCGCGTCATCGGCGTCGTTCAGACTGGTCAGATCCAGCAACGGCAAGATACGCGTTGCAACCGCCACAATATTCATTTCGATACCGGACATATTAGAAACCCAGACTGTCGGGGCCGAAGCTGAAGGGCAGCAACTCGCCCAGGGTGAAGCTGCGGCGGTGCCCGCCGGCGTCGTAAACATGGATGGCGGTATCGGGCCCGGCAAATTCCCGGATACGTTGGCGGCAGCCGCCACAGGGCGTGCACATGACACCAGACCCGGCCTCACCGCCCACCACAACGATTTCTGTGATCCGCCGCTCGCCCGAAGCCACCATCAGGCCAATGGCCGTGGCCTCGGCGCATTGGCCCTGCGGATAGGCGGCATTCTCTACATTGCATCCGGCATGAATGCGCCCGCTTTCCGTCCGGATCGCGGCCCCCACCTTGAACCCCGAATAGGGTGAATGCGAATGGGCACGAACAGCCAGGGCTGCGGTGAACAGGTCAGGGGCGGGACTGGTCATCAGAACCTTGCTCGGGTCAAAAACATCAGGC
Organism: Azospirillum sp.; assembly: GCA_027483805.1. Classification (GTDB taxonomy): domain Bacteria; phylum Pseudomonadota; class Alphaproteobacteria; order Azospirillales; family Azospirillaceae; genus Niveispirillum. The sequence continues at coordinate 16,044 of JAIXTS010000179.1, forward strand.
GGCCAGCATAAGAGGTCCGCCGCCACCATTCCATAGATGAACATGCCGCATCACCCGATATGCGCCGCGTCGCGATGGGCGCTTGGCAAGCGGGCCACCTCATCGGAACATGCGGCCAAGGCACAAGAACGGAGGACATCATGGTCGCCACCATCCTGGTCCCGCCCATCATGGAGATCGGGGGCGGCGCGGTACAGCGGCTGGGCGTCGTGCTGGCCCGGCTGGGCGTTCAGCGGCCCCTGCTGGTCACCGATCCTTACATGCGCGACAGCGGCCTTGCCGACCGGGTCCTGACTGGCTTGCGGAGTGCGGGTATCGACGCCGGGCTCTTTGCAGACACGGTGCCGGACCCGACCACCGGGGTGATCGCCGCCGGTGCCGGGCGGCTACGCGAAGGGGGCTATGACGGCATGGTGGCGCTGGGCGGCGGGTCGCCCATTGATACCGCCAAGGCCATGGCCGTGCTGGCCGCCAATGGCGGCCGCCTGCGCGATTACAAGGTGCCGAACCCGATTCCGAAGCCGGGCATGCCCGTGGTCGCCATCCCGACCACCGCCGGTACCGGGTCGGAGGTGACACGGTTTACGGTCATCACCGATACCGAAACGGATGAGAAGATGCTGATCGCCGGGCCGGGTCTGGTGCCGGCGGCCGCCATCATCGATTTCGAACTGACCCTGTCCTGCCCGCCGCGCCTGACGGCCGATACGGGCATCGATGCCCTGACCCACGCAATAGAGGCCTATGTCAGTGTGAAGGCCAACCCCTTCACCGACGCAATGGCCATTGCCGCCATGGGCCGTATCGCGCCATGGATCCGCACCGCCTGCGCCGATCCGGCGGACCGCGTGGCGCGGGAAAACATGATGCTGGGGGCCACGCTCGCCGGCATGGCCTTTTCCAACGCTTCGGTCGCGCTGGTCCATGGGATGAGCCGGCCCATCGGCGCCTTTTTCCATGTGCCACACGGCCTGTCGAATGCCATGCTGTTGCCCGCCGTCACCGCCTGGTCCCTGCCGGGCGCCATCACCCGCTATGCCGACTGCGCCCGCGCCATCGGGGCGGCGGGCCCAGGCCAGGATGACGAGGCGGCGGCCGGTGAACTGGTGGCCGCGTTGCGCCGCCTGAACGATGACCTCCAGGTGCCAACACCCAAACAGCACGGGATCGATCCCGCCCGCTGGGACAGCCTGCTGACCCTCATGGCCGAACAGGCCCTGGCGTCGGGCAGCCCCAACAATAATCCGCGCGTGCCCGATGTGGCGGAGATGGTGGCGCTATACCGCGAAAGCTGGGAATGAGAAGGGTGAGCGAGCAACCCAAACTCACAAAAAGCAGTCCGGCCCCCGCCCACCCGCCGGGTCGCAAGCCGCCATCGCCTGTGGGGACGGCGCAATAACCACACGGTCGCCGGGCCTTGCCGCCGCCAGAATGGGCAGCATATCGGCCAGCTGTACCGCTACGCACCCCGCCGTGGGGCCGTAATCGGCATCGGTCAGGTGGAAAAACACCGCACTGCCCAGGCCGGGCACCGGCGGATCGTCATTGTGCCCCAGCACCACGATGATGTCGTAGACAAGGCTGTCCAGCCAAAGATCCTCGTGGCTGGCAGGAAAGGGCAAGGTCACCGGGCGGTTATAGTCCGGATGGGCGGGATCGTCGCACCAGCCATCATTGCGGTTGATCGCCGACAGGGGCAGGGCTGTGGCCGGCGCCGTCAACCGGTCGGCCCGATACAGCACCCGGCGCAGGGTGAAGACACCGACGGGTGTGCCGCCATCCCCTTCCCGCTTATCCAGCCGGATACCCGTCCGCCCCACGGCACAACGTACGCGGATGCCGTTCCAGGTCAGGTAATGCTGCCCGTCGGCGGCCTTTGCGACATGGATATCCATGGAATCCGCCTCAGGATGTTGGAACGGGGACAAAGCTCTGCGGTGCTGGATCAACCTGCTGTGTGCCGGTGCGTGTCACCTCCATCACGGCCAGGCCACGCTCGGCAATGCCGGCGGGCAGCAGGCGGAAAATCCCTTCCGCCCCGGCAAAGCCGTTGGGATTGGTCAGGGTGGGCACGGTAAAGCCCTGTCCGCCACGCGCCAGCGCCGCCGCCAGGGCGGTGGCATCATAGGCCAGCGTGGCCAGACGGTGCGGACGATATCCATAGGTCTGCTGAAACCGCGCCTCGAACGCATCGCGGCCTTCCGGGGCCGGGGCCGCGAACCAGCCCCCGATCAGGGCCGCCTCCCGGCCTAGCCCGGCTTCATCCCACAGACCGGTGCCCAGCATCCGCACAGGGCCCGGATCAATATCAAAGAAGGGGAACAGGGCCGCCAGTTCACGCAGCGTCTGGCCGCCTTCGGCGATCAGCACCGCATCAAAGGGCAGCGGGCCGAACGTGTCGGCATTCGACAGACGGCGCAGCGCGGCCAGCGACTCGGGATCGCCCAGCGCCGTCAGCCGGGCACGTTCGGCCCCCAACGCCGCCTGACGCTGTTCGAAATCCGACAGCCGCTTGACCAGTTCCGTCAGGTTGGTGGCGCCCGCCGTATAACGCTCGACCTTGGTCACGGTGCCGCCGGCCTGTCCCACCGCCTCCTGAAGGGATTGCACCGCGGCATCGCCATAGGGGGTTGACGCGGCCACCACCCCGAACCGCATCAACCCACGCGCTGCCGACAGGCCCACCACACGCCGCACCTGTTCCTGCGGCTGGAATCCCAGGGTCCAGACGCCGCCGCCCGCCACATTCCAATCGCTGGAAAAGGACAGGACCGGCTTGCCCGCCTGGGCGGCCACCGGCTTCACCGCGGCGGCTTCAGCGCCGAACAGGGGGCCCAGGATGATGCCGGCCCCGTCCTCGATCAGGCCCTGCGCCGCCGTGGCGGCAATGCCGGGGCTGCCCTGGGTGTCGCGCGGCAGCAGGGTGAATTTATCATCGCCCAGATCGAACAGCGCCATCTGTGCCGCGTCCAGCATGGACTGTCCCAGGGCGGCATTGGCCCCTGACAAGGGCAGCAGCAGGCCCACCCGTACCTTGTCATCCTTGGGTGCAGCCGGCTGTTCGGCAACGGGGGGTGGGGTGGCGACGGTGGGCGCAGGTTTGGGGGCCACCTGCGGCGGGGGTTGCGGGGTGGGGGCCGGGGCCGGTACGCTGCCCGGGCTGGCGCACCCCGCCAGCAGCCCGACGCAGGCCGCCAGCGTCACCAGCCACGACGCCCCGCGCCGACGTTCAATCCCACGCATTCGGAACCCCTTCCCTTTGACGTCACCCAGCATGGACGACCAACCCGACCTTGACGCCGACCTGGACGGGGAATTCCCCGAGGAAGGCGATGATGTGGTGGCGCAGCCTAGCGGCAGCGGCGCCATCCGTAAACCTGGGGCGGGGCTTTACATCGTCGCCACCCCCATCGGCAATGCCGGCGACATCAGCTTGCGCGCCCTCGACATCCTGCGCGGCGTCGATGCCATCGCGTGCGAGGATACGCGCGTGACCGGCAAATTGCTGCGCCGATACGGCATCCGCACCCATATGCTGCCCTATCATGACCATAACGCGGCAAAGATGCGCCCGGTCCTGCTCGACCGTATCGCCCAGGGCCAGGCCATCGCGCTGGTCAGCGATGCCGGCACCCCGCTGGTCAGTGATCCCGGTTTCAAGCTGGTGCGCGAGGCCAAAGACAGGGGCCTTGCCCTGACCCATCTGCCCGGCGCCAATGCGGCCATCACGGCGCTCGTCCTGTCGGGCCTGCCCAGTGACCGGTTCCTGTTCGGCGGTTTCCTGCCCGCGAAATCGGCGGCACGGCGGACGGAGCTGGACCTGTTCCGCACCCTGCCCGCTACCCTGATCTTCTATGAATCGGCGCAGCGTCTGGCCGACATGCTGGCCGATATCGCCGCCAGCCTGGGCAACCGCGAGGTGGCGGTGGCGCGCGAGCTGACCAAACTGTTTGAGGAGGTGCGACGGGGCACCGCGTCTGACCTGTCCGCCCACTACACCGAGAAGGGGCCACCCAAGGGTGAAGTGGTGGTGGTCATCGGCCCGGCGGCGGAAGGGGCCGCCGCCAGCGACGCCGCCGATATGGACAGCCTGCTGACGCAAGCCCTGCAGGGCGGGATGAGCGTGCGCGACGCCGCCGCTCATGTCGCCACCATCACGGGCCAGCCCAAGAAACAGGTCTATGCGCGGGCCCTGCAACTGGGGACGGGGGGCGATGGCACGGGTCCGTGACCGTTTCGACCGTCGCCGCGCCGAACGGCTGGGCCGCATCGCCGAATGGCTATGCTGCCTGGTCCTGTGGCTGAAAGGCTACCGTATCCTGGCCACCCGCCTGCGCCTGCCGGTCGGAGAGATCGATATCGTCGCCGCCAAGCGCGGCATTGTGGCCGTGGTGGAGGTGAAGGCGCGGCGAAACCTGACCCTGGCCCTGTCGTCCCTGCCCCGCACCAGCTGGCGGCGGCGCTATGCCGCCATCAGCCAGTTTGTCGCCCACCGCCCGCATCTGGCCCATCACGCCATCCGCTTCGACCTGATGGCCGTCCTGCCCCGGCGCCTGCCCCGGCATGTGAAGGATGTCTGGCGGGCAGAGGGGCCGTAATTTACGATACCCGCCGCAGCCGCGCCGCGAAAAATCCGTCCATGCCGCCGATGTCGGCCAGATGGCCGGGCGTGCAGCGGACATAGCCGTCGGCGGTGATCAGGTCGGACAGGCCGCCGACCTCGTCCGCTGTGACCGGCACCACCTGCATCTCCGGACGGCGGTAGAGCAGGTTGGTGATCTGGTTCTCGCCTTCCTCTGGTTGAAGCGAGCAGGTGCAATAGACCAGCGTGCCGCCAGGCTTCAGCATGTCGACGGCACGGTAGAGAAGGCGGGACTGGATACGCCCCAGCTTTTCCACATCCTCTTCCGATTTCAGCCGCGCCACGTCGGGGTGGCGGCGGATGGTGCCGGTGGCCGAACAGGGCGCGTCCAGCAGGACGGCATCCACCGCCGCGTCGGGCCGCCATTCGGTGGCGTCCGCCGTGACGGTGGAGACCTGTCCGGCAAACCCCAGTCGGTCCATATTCTCCGACAGGCGCACCAGCCGTTTGTCCGACCGGTCCACGGCAATGACACGGGCACCGGCTGCCGCCAGCTGCGCCGTCTTGCCGCCCGGTGCCGCGCACAGGTCGATGGCCACGCGGCCCGACAGGTTGCCGAACAGGCGGGCGGGGATGGCGGCGGCGGCGTCCTGCACCCACCATCCGCCTTCATCAAAACCGGACAGTTCCGTGATCTGACCGCCGGCGGCACGACGCAGGCTGCCCGTGGCCAATGCCGTGGCCTCCAGCCGTTCGGCCCAGGCCGCTTCGTCCCCCTTCACGGTGATGTCCAGCGGCGCCTCGCCCAGATGGGTTTCGACGATGGCGCGGGTCAGCGCCGTGCCATAGGCCTTGCGCCAGGACAGCCACAGCCAGTCGGGTGTGTTGAGACGCCCGGCATCCTGGTCGGCCAGGATGCTGACCCGTTCGCGGTCCAGACGGCGCAGAACAGCGTTGATCAGACCCTTATACGGGTGCTGTTTGCGCGCGACGGCCAGTTCCACCGCCGTATCGACAGCGGCATGGGCGGGCGTACCCAAAAACAGAAGCTGGGCCGCCCCCAACCGCAGGATGTCCTGCACCACAGCCTTCAGCTGCTGGCCCTGCTTGCTCAGGCTTCCCTGGATGGCGGCGTCGATCTGGCCCAGGCGGCGCAGCGTCGTGGCCACCAGCATGCGCACAAAGGCACGGTCGCGCGGCTCCAGCGTACGCAGGGAACGGCTGGCGTCCCAGGCATCGTCGAAGGGCACGCGCTTGGCCAGCACGTTGAACAGAAGGTCAAGGGCCGCCCCGCGCGTCGCAAGCGCGCTGTCAGCCGGGCTGGTGGTCGCATCATTCATGGCGTGGGGGTGTACCCTGCCCCGCCCCGCTTGTCGAACGCCGAAGACGCAAAGGTGCCCGCCATCCGATACTGGACTTGCCCCGCCTCGCACACCAAATGTTCAGGGCTGTTGAGAAGATGAAAGGAACAAGCACATGGCCATCGAACGCGCCATTCTGGCGGGCGGCTGCTTCTGGGGCATGCAGGACCTGATCCGCAAGGTGCCGGGGGTGGTCGCCACCCGCGTCGGCTATGCTGGCGGCGCCCTGGCCAACCCGACCTACAAGGACGTGAAGACAGGCCGCACCGGGCATGCGGAAGCCATCGAGATCAGCTTCGACAATGAGAAGCTGACCTATCGCCGGCTGCTGGAATTCTTTTTCCAGATCCATGACCCGACCACGCCCAATCGTCAGGGCAACGATATCGGCAGCCAGTACCGCTCTGCCATCTTCGTGGAAAACGCCGCCCAAGGCGAAACCGCCCGCCATGTGAAGGCGGAGGTGGAAACCAGCGGCCAGTGGCCGGGCCGGGTGGTGACAGAGATCGGGGATGCCGGCCCCTTCTGGGAGGCGGAGGATTTCCATCAGGATTATCTGGAGCGCAATCCCAACGGCTATACCTGCCATTGGGTGCGGCCGGATTGGGTCCTGACGGGGAACTGATCTTTTTTATCAGGGGATGGTGATCCATCCGTCAAAAGCCCGCGTAGCAATGGACAACAAGATCATTGCACGCGGGAGAGTGACGGATGGCTTCAATCGACGATCCGCAGACGCAGCGCGCCAATATGGCCTTCATCCGCTCGTCGATGAAGGAACCGCTGCTGGCCCGGGACCATGAACAGGATCTGGCCCGGCGCTGGCGGGAACAGGGCGACGAGAAGGCGCTGCACGAACTGGTGCGCTCCTACACCCGTCTCGTTGTTGCCACGGCCGCACGCTTCCGTCATTACGGCATCCCGTCAGGCGACCTGATCCAGGAGGGCAATATCGGTCTGATGCAGGCCGCCGCCCGGTTTGAACCCGATCGGGACGTGCGCTTCTCCACCTATGCCGCCTGGTGGATCCGGTCTGCCATCCAGGATCATATCCTGCGCAACTGGTCGATTGTGCGGACCGGCACCACGGCAGCGCAGAAATCCCTGTTCTTCAACCTGCGCCGGCTGCGGGCCAAGATCGCGGACAATCCATCGGCGGAAAACATGTCCGATGACGCCCGCCGGCAGGTGGCGCGCGAGCTGGATATCGACGCGCGCGAGGTGGAGACGATGGAAATGCGTCTTGCCGCCTGCGACCAGTCGCTGAACGCCACCATGGCCATGGATGGCGAGGCGGAATGGCAGGATATCCTGCCCGACAGCCGACCCAATCCCGAAGACATCGTCATCGGCATGCGGGACGGCAACATGCGGTCCCGCTGGCTGGCCGAAGCGCTGGGCGAACTGAGCCCGCGCGAACGCCGCATCATCGCCGAACGCCGCCTGCGCGACGAGGGGGCAACGCTGGAAGAACTGGGCCGTGCCCTGGGCGTTTCCAAGGAACGTGTCCGTCAGCTGGAAAACCGCGCCATGAACAAACTGCGCGCCAGCATGATGAAGCGCGTCAGCGACGGCCGCGACCTGTTGATGGAGATTTAATGCCGACGCCGAAGCCAGCATCCCCAAGCCTGTGGATGCTGGCTTCGGCGATAGAGGAAAACGAATGCTTGGAGTGTGTTTCCGGTCAGCGGAAATGCGCCCTAAAAGCGGTTCAGCGTCAGGACGGATCGTGGATGGCGGCCGTCCAAAGCGCGATCCGTGTCAGCCGGAGATGGGGATCAAGCATCGGTGAACAGGGCCGCGGTGCGGCCCAGCAGCGGTCATCGCCCTGCGGCTGAAACATTGTTGTGCCGTGACGGCTTTGCACGGGCACGATGGGGTTTTGCCGGGCCACCGGCCAGGATTTGCCCAGGCCCGCCATCCCTACGCCCTCACCGATGATCAGCAGGACCAACGGCACCACGGGCGACACCCATCGCCGTGGTGTGAGCGCACGGCCGCGGCGTCCGTCAGCCACAGGCGACAGCAGGCCCGCCGCAATCGCCAGCAGGGGGATCAGAAAACAAAACCCGTAGCGCCAGAGCGGTGCGCTCAGGAACCAGAACAGCACACCGCCGCACAGCACCCCCAAGAGGGCCATGACCAGCCCCCGGTTCGCGGCGGACACAGGGGCGGCAGTCGCGTTCATGCGCCATCCGTGCCGCCGGCCCAGCGCGGCCAGCAGGCCAAGGACAAGCGGCAGCACCAGGATCCAGGGCATGGCATTGTCCAGCCAGCCGGACAGCCAGACCCAACCCTCCGATGACAGATCGGGGCTGCCACCCGGTATGCGGGCATAATGTTTCATGGCAGCCAGATCGGCTTCTGCCACCGCGGTCGGGATGGTCCATGGCAGGGGCAGGCAGGTGGCCGCCGCCGGATAACCCAGGCAGCCGGAAAGCAGGACACCGCGCCCCGCCCAGACAAGCCCCAGAAGCGTCGCGGCCGCCAGGCTGCCGACAACCGGCCGTGACCAGCGGGCGCGACCATTCTGAACGGCAATCCCGGCCACCAATATCATGCCCAGGACCGGCAGGGCGGAGAGCTTTACCGCCACCGCCAGCGCCGATGACAGGGTGATCAGAACGAAGAGAACCGCCTTGGTCGCCGACGCCGCCGGCGACAGCAGCAGGCGCAGGGTCATGAAGCTTGCATAGGCGACCAGCAGCGCCGCCGCGATATCAGACAGCGGTGACGCCACCCACCCGCGCGCAAAGGCAAGAATGCCCAGCCCCAGCACCAGCCATCCCGCAATCGCGGGCAAGCGGGTGGCAGGTGCTGCGCGACCATGCTGGACCAGGGCCAGCACCACAAAGACCAACAGGATCGGATTGATGGTCAGGGCCGATGACAGGCCGAAACCGGGCAAATAGGCCATGCCGGAGATGACATACAGAAAGGAATTATAGCCAAACCGCATATGGATGTTCGCGGCCCCAAGGATGATCGGCCCGTCGGCCTGCATCAGCAACTGCTGCAAATGGTAAAGGCCGGTATCGTAAAAGCCCGCGCCCTTAAAACGCATGGTCATGACAGCAGCGGCCAGGACGAGGGCGCCGGCAAAGACGGCGACCCGGTCCTGCCAAAGCCCTTCCACAGCGTTGCGCACGCGCTGGCGATGCACCCAAAATCCCGCTGCACCCGCGGCCGGCAGCAGCATTGTCGTCCATCCGCCCAGGGGCAGGAACAGATGCAACAGGGCGCCGGATATGGCCATGAGCCAAAGACCGGCAAGGCCGGCATCGCCCAGTGTCACAAGATCTGGATCGCCCGCGCGCCGCTGCCCCAGCAGTACCGACAGCAGGAGATACCCGGTGCCAATCGCGCAAAGCGCGACAATCAGCAGGCCAAGCGCAATCATCTCTGTTCCTGAACCCGCAGCCGTAAAGACAAAAAAAACCGGGGACAAGCGCAGGCCTGTCCCCGGTCACATTCAACGGGCATCCGGTGGCGCACACAGCGCACCACCGTCGCCACGTCCATCACAATCAGCCGGCTTCGGCCTGCCGCTCGGCGCGCTTGCGCTCATTCGGATCCAGCAGCTTCTTGCGCAGACGGATGGACTTCGGCGTGACTTCCACCAGTTCATCGTCCTGGATGTAGGACAGGGCCTTTTCCAGCGCCATGCGGATGGGCGGCGTCAGGACGACGGCCTCGTCCTTGCTGGTGGTCCGGATATTCGTCAGCTTCTTGCCCTTCTGAACATTGACCTCAAGGTCGTTCTCACGGGTGTGTTCGCCGACGATCATGCCTTCATAGACCTTCCAGCCGGGCTCGATCATCATCGGGCCACGATCTTCCAGGTTCCACAGGGCATAGGCCACGGCCTCGCCCTCGGCATTGGAGATCAGCACGCCGTTGCGGCGGCCGGGAATCTGGCCCTTGTACGGGGCGTAATCATGGAACAGGCGGTTGATGACGCCCGTGCCGCGCGTGTCGGTCAGGAACTCGCCCTGATAGCCGATCAGGCCACGCGACGGCACATGGAACACCAGACGGACCTTGCCGGCGCCCGACGGACGCATTTCCAGCATCTCGCCCTTGCGTTCGGCGATCTTCTGGACCACGACGCCGGAGAATTCCTCGTCCACGTCGACGACAACTTCCTCGATCGGCTCCAGACGCTGACCGGAGGCGGCATCGGTCTTCATCACCACGCGCGGGCGGCTGATCGACAGCTCGAACCCTTCGCGGCGCATCGTCTCGATCAGGATGCCCAGCTGCAATTCACCACGGCCGGCCACTTCGAACGCGTCGGCATTCTCCGTCTCACGGATGCGCAGGGCGACATTGCCCTCGGCTTCACGCAGCAGGCGGTCGCGGATCATACGGCTGGTGACCTTGTCACCTTCGCGGCCGGCCAGGGGTGAGTCATTAACCGAGAAGGTCATGGCCAGGGTCGGCGGGTCGATCGGCTGGGCCGGCAGGGCGTTATCAACGCTCATGTCGACGATGCTGTCGGCGACCGTGGTCTTCACCAGACCGGCGATGGCGACAATGTCACCGGCCTGCGCCTCATCCACCGGCACACGCTCCAGACCGCGGAAAGCCAGCACCTTGGAGGCGCGGCCCTGCTCGATCAGCTTGCCGTCACGCGACAGCGACTTGATCGACATGTTGGTCTTGATGCGGCCGGACTGGATGCGGCCCGTCAGGATGCGGCCCAGATACGGGTTGGCTTCCAGGGTGGTAGCCAGCATGGTGAACGGGGCATCGACACTGTCGACCTTGGGGGCCGGCACGTGATTGACGATCAGTTCGAACAGCGGCGTCAGATCCTTGCGCTCATCGTCCAGGCTGGTGACGGCCCAGCCATTGCGGCCCGAGGCGAACAGGGTGGGGAAGTCCAACTGCTCGTCGGATGCGTCCAGCGAGGCGAACAGATCGAAAATCTCGTTATGCACTTCGTCGGGGCGGGCATCCTGACGGTCGATCTTGTTGACGACGACCATCGGGCGCATGCCCAGCTTCAGGGCCTTGCCCAGCACGAACTTGGTCTGCGGCAGCGGGCCTTCGGCGCTATCCACCAGCAGGCAGACGCCGTCCACCATGTTCAGGATACGCTCCACCTCGCCGCCGAAATCGGCGTGGCCCGGCGTATCAACGATGTTGATGCGGACGTCGTTCCAGACAACGGACGTGCACTTGGCCAGGATCGTGATGCCGCGCTCACGCTCCAGGTCGTTGCTGTCCATCGCGCGTTCAGCGACCTGCTGG
>JAIXTS010000374.1 GCA_027483805.1 Azospirillum sp.
AGCCCGGGAGGAGCAGGGTCGAACCTTCTACCGTGCCGACCTGCTGGCCACCCTGCGGCGGCGGGAACTGCTGCGCGTGGCTGGCCAACTGTCCGACGAACTGGGCCTCCCCTATGCCAGCCTCCCCCGAGGCCAACCCGTCGAGGGTATCTATCGCCGGACGGTTTCCCTTGCCAGCGAGAAACTGGCCCTGATCGAACGCAGCCGTGACTTCAGCCTGCTGCCCTGGCGGCCTGTGTTGGACCGGCACCTTGGACAGCAGGTGTCAGGGACGGTCGTTGGGGATGGTGTGACCTGGAACTTTGGGCGAACCAGAAGCGGGCCCACCATCACCTGATGATATTCAACTCTCCGGCGGAACGCGAAGCAGATCACCTTGCCGAACCAGCATACCAGCTTGCTCGGCGGCCGTGATGGCTCCCAAAATCAGTTGCTTGAGCTGGGCACTGGTTGCTTTGAAGCCAAAGAGGCGGGATGCACCGGTGATTGCCTCCTCCTCTGTTGCGCCCAGATGTGCTGCCACAAACGTGATGACTGCCTGCTGGATTTCTGACGGGGGAAGCATCTCCGGTTTACGCAGTCCAGGTGACTGCGTTTCGCTTCTGTCCCTGACGGATAGCGTGAAACCCGAGAGGGTGTAGAAATCGCTGTCGCCGGATACGACGCCAGACCTAACGGCACTATCGACACCCCGCGCAACAACTTGCCGAATGCGTCCACCGGCGCGTTGCAGGCCCCAATGTTCACGCAGCCTTGTGACGATTTCGTCGAGATGGATGGGGCCTTCTACGGCGATTACCTGTGTCACCAGATTTTCCATCGTTCCGGATGTCACCTCGTGCAATTCGACATCAGTTGGAACGGTGAGTGTCGCCTGGACATAGGGAACGGACAGCGAGGGGCCGCTGCTGGTCGCCTCCGTAGCGTCGCCGGCATGCCGCAACCCGATCTCGGTCAAATGTTCTCGTTCCACGGTCACGATTTCAATCGGCACAGCGCGAGCATTCTGGCCAGCGGCCCCCTCGCGGGCGGTCACCTCCTCCTTGGCGGCCTCGATGGCGGCAATGACCTTCGCCAGTTGTTGCTGCGGCCTGTTGAACCAATCCGTGCTCCAGATGCGATGGATGATCCAGCCATGATCTTCCAGCACGGATTGGCGCAGCCTGTCGCGGTCGCGGGCAGAGCGTGAACTGTGGTATGCCGCGCCATCGCATTCAATGCCCAGGATATAGCGGCCGGGCCGGTCGAAATCGGCGACCGCCAGATCAATGAAGAAGCCGGCCAGGCCCACCTGTGCATGCACGTTGTAGCCCTGCGCCTTCAAGGCATTGGCGACCTGCTCCTCGAACACGCTGTCATGCTCACGGTCGGTCTTGTGGCCCAGGCTGAGGTTGCCGGTACGGGCGAAGTGCAAGAATAGTTTGAAAGCAAAGACACCCTTGCCCTTGGCGCGTTCCAGGTCGATATCGTCGTCAGTGATGGAGGAGAAGACCTCGCACCGCCTTTTGGCACGGCTGATCAGCACGTTCAGACGGCGTTCACCGCCATCGCGGTTCAAGGGGCCGAAGCTCATGCTCATATAGCCCTGGGCATTCTTGCCATAGCCGACAGAAATGAAGATTACGTCGCGCTCGTCACCTTGCACATTCTCCAGATTCTTGATGAAGAACGGTTCGGCCGGATGCGCGGAGAAGAAATGCTCCGTATCCGGGTTCAGACGACGTAGCCGCTCCACCTCGTCCAGAACGGCACGCCGCTGCTTGGTGGAGAAGGTGGCGACGCCCAACGATAGGTCGGGATGGCTGCGTGCGTGCTGAATGATCGCCTTGGCAACCTCCTTGGCTTCTTCGACATTGGTGGATGTGCCGCCGCTGTCATAGGTGGCGTGGGGCAAATAATGGAAGCGCAAACCCATGCCGGCCTCAGCCGTGTAGGGGCTGGGCACGATATAGAGCTTGTTCTCATAGAATTCGCGGTTTGAGATGGCGATCAGCGACTGATGCTTGCTGCGATAGTGCCAGCGCAGCATCCGCTGCGGCAGCCCCTTGGACACACACAGGCCCAGGATGCTCTCGATATCGGCAACCTTGGTTGCTGGATCATCGCTATCGTCGTCGTCATTCCCGGCCAACATCTTATCGAAGAAGCGGGTCGGCGGCAGCTGCTTGTCATCACCCACAACAACGATCTGCCGACACCGCGCGATGGCCCCAATTGCATCGACGGGCTGGATCTGCGAGGCCTCGTCAACGACCAGCATGTCGAAGGTCAGGCTGCCCGGTTCCAGGAATTGGGCCACGGACAGCGGGCTCATCATGAAGACGGGCTTCAGTGCCTGGATGGCAGGCCCGGCCTTCTTCATCAACTGCCGGATCGGCAGGTGGTTACGGCGCTTGACGATCTCACCCTTCAGCACACCCAGGGGGCCGGCACCTCCCTCCTGTCGTGGAATGCGTTGGTGGTGGATCGCGGCGACTTCGCGGCGCGCAAGGTGAATGCGCTTATGATCCAGACGGGCGAATTCCTCGACCATGCGGGAATGACCATCGCCATCAAACCGCGCCAGTTCGGGATCGTCCTTGACCATCCCGTTGAACAACGCCTCGTAATAGGATTTCTCGAACTCCGGCAGGACGGAACGCGCGTTCAGACGACCATCCTCCAGTCGTTCGACAAGGTCGGCCAGACCGGCCTCTCGGGCCAAGCCTGCCTTGGCGGTATAGGCCGTCCATTTGCTCAGGTCTTCGGCACGGTCAATCCACAGCCCAATCTGGTCCATCAAGATGGTGAGGTTGATCAGTTCCACGCCGTCGGTCCCGAATGCCCCTGTGCGGTCCAGGGACAGATAGCGGAACTCCTCGTCAGTTTTGCTGACCAGCATTGGTGATGACTTGGCAAGGTCATCGGCGAGACGGCCAACAACAGGCTGATCGACCCCGCGTGCTAAGGCCCCATGGATGACCGATGCGGTCGGTCCCTGACCATTGCCGCGTGCCCAGTCCACAATCTTGCGTAGGTGTGTCCAGTCGGACCGCTCCCCAAGCCAGTTCACGCCGAACGCCTTCCGCCCCAATGAAGGACCTTCGGCTTCCACGGCCACGTCCAGCAGTGCTGCTGTGGCTTTCAGATCCGCCAACTGTTTCAGCACCTGTCGCTGTTCGTCCAGGGACTGTGGCGGCTGGGTGAAGATGAGGGCCAGGGTCCGCGCGGCGACGTCCAAGTCACCAAGGGTCGAAGCCAGTACCTCCACATCCATCTCATCGACAGGTTCGACTGGAAATGCGGAAGGGGCCGCCGCTTGCAGACGCGGAGCCAACGCGGCGACGACTGGTTTCAGCTCGGCTGCGGTCCGTTCCAATGGGCGCGCCAGGCTCTGGATCATCTGCGGCTTGGCTGTGGCAGCAACGCGCCGGATATCTGCGGCGCGATCTCCCACGCCGTTACCCTGCGCCCAGGCGACAATCGTCGCCAGCGCTGACCAGTCGGATCGTTCCCGACGCCAAAGCGGTCCAAAAGCAGCCCGCCCAAGCGCGTCGTCAGACGAGAGGCGGCTCAAGGCCTTCTGGTTAGCGATAAGCTTGTCCAACTGCTGCAATTGTTCGCCAACCGGCATGGTGCCAGCCGTTGCCAGGATGGACGAAATCAGGGTCTTTGCCCGCTTGAAATCCCCATTCAGGAATCGGAAGAAGCTGGTTCCATGCATTGCCAGATGCTGTCGCGCCAGCTTTACATCGGTATCCCACGCGGTGGAGGCGAAGACGCTGTCAAGCTCTTGCTTTCGGGCGACAAAGTCCTGACCGACTTCCACCAGATCGGCAATGTCTGCACCCCGACTTTTCCAGACATCGTTCAGCATGGCATCCGGATCGAATGGTGGTGCCGCTACCACTCGCTCAACAATCCCCAGCAACCGTTCGGCAGACTGCAAACTCGCCGGCTCGTGCTGCAATCCCAACGCCGTCTTCAGGCCTGTCAGATGTTCAATGAACGTCGCGATGATGGTCCGTGTCGGCTCAAAACCGGGCTGCTGCGCGATGAGCCAACCTGTGCGGTATCGGTCCAGCAACGCTCCTGCCGCCGCCAATTCCTGATCACGGGCGTGCTCCGTGACGATTGCTGCCAGTTGGGACCATAACGCGGTGACCTTCTCGCCGTTCTCAACCAAGGCGGCGAGTTGTGCTTGCTGCGATATCCAGATGTCGTCGTTGATCGTGGCCCGGTCGAGCGGCGGGGCTGTTGCGACGCGGCGAGCCGTGCTGATAACGTCCTCTACGTCATGCAGCCGGTTGGGCGTGGCGATGCCCAGCAATGCGCAAAGCTGGCTGCTGCTGTCCATGAATTGCTGGTAGTCCGCCAGAAGGCTGCCCAACCGAGCCACCATCCGCTCCAAATCCATTGGGGTGATGGCCGGAATATCGGCGCAACGCCACGGATGCTGCGCGGGCGGACCGATATCATCAATGCGGCCCGCGAGATCCTTGAGCTGTAACTCCCGTTCCTGGCGCTCGGGGCGGGACCAGGTTTCCGGTGCAACAAGCGTCGCCTTCGCCGGCCCTTCGTTGGTCTGCCGCAAACGCACCAGATGGCCGATGACCTGAAAGGGGCTGAGACCGCAGGGTGCCTGGCTCCGATGCAGGCGTTGTGTGTGTTCATTGAGTTTGTCGCGGCTCTGGCGCAACTGTCTGATCAGGGCACCATCCTCGGTCCCGCTGGGCCGCCCCAGATCCCATGTCCGCCGCAGTTCTTCCAGTAGATAGCGTTTGTTGGCCTTGTTGCTGTGTAGTTCCAGACAGATATCGCCGATGCCATTGGCATCCAGGCGACGTTTGACCACTTCCAGTGCTGCCATCTTCTCGGCCACGAACAGCACGGTTTTGCCGTCATACACGGCAGATGCGATGACATTGGCGATGGTCTGTGACTTGCCGGTGCCCGGTGGCCCCTGGATGACCATGTCCCGGCCCCGGCGCACTTCATGCACCGCCATGGTTTGCGAGCTGTCGGCATCGACAACATGGACAAGTTGTTCTGGATCGATATGGGGATCGACGGGTTCGTCCTCGCCAATCATGCCATCGCCAGGTTTGAAGCCTTCCCCCAGCAGGCCAGCAACAATCGGACTGTCGGCGATGCCAACGCCCGCAGGCCAGAGATCAGCATCCAGGTCTCTGTACATCAGGAATTTTGCAAAGGAGAACAGGCCGAGAGTGACGTCGTTTTCCAGTACGGCCCAGCGCGTCTGCCCGGCAACTGCCCCCGCTACTCGCGCGAAATAGGATGTGGGATCGAACGCCTCATCCCCCTCGGTGAACTGTGGCAGTTCCAGCCCGAACTGGCGCTTCATCAGGGCGCCGAGAGACAGGTTGGCGGCCGGCTCCTCCTGAAGCCAGCGCAGCTTGAACCGTTCGCCGGCTGATCCGCGGTCCAGCGTTACAGGCAATAGGATCAAGGGGGCGAAGCGCTCTTTCTCGGATTTCTCATCCTCAAACCATTTCAACATGCCAAGCGCCAGGTAGAGGATGTTGACGCCCTGTTCTTCCTGCAGGGTCCTGGCGTCAAGGCAAAGGTCGAGAAGGCGTTTTTGCAATCCCTCGGATGTCAGCCGCGTTTGCAGCTTGGTATCGCCGTGGCGCGACGCCAGGCCGCGTTCATCAATCGCGTCATCGTCGGGTTGCGCCAGTTCGGAAATTTCATCGCTGTCCGCGTCCTGCTCATTACTGGCAGCACCGGCAGCTTTTCGTCCCGGCAAGAAGGTCAGAGCCTTGCCGTCATTGACGAGCAGTCGGAAGATTTCGGCGGACAGTTCATCAATTATTTCGACCTGCTTGGCCTTCGTGCCTCGCGGTGTGCTGATCAACCTGTTGCGGGTGGATAGGTCCAAAAGCTCGGTACGGGCGCGCTCCAGTTTTTCCTTCAGTGGCCAGCTCTCGTTACCATCTTCATTGCCCGACGCAATGGTGCCTGTCTCCAGCATTCTCTACTCCAGCGAGCTGACTACAAATGAATGCAGATATCTGTTGTTCTCAACTCTAACGGATTATCACTGAATAGGTAAAGGTTATCCCCAAACTCAGGTGAGGGCGTTTCGCCAAAGGGTTGCGCGGGTGGTCGGTCGGCCCTTTGCATAGTCTTCGTGCGTAAGCGTAGGTAAGGGCTGTCCAGCCTATCCGTCGGAAATCCTATTATTTGGGTGACCTGCTATAAGTCGGCTCCTGCCGGGATTTATCCCATGACCCCCACCAAATTGCTGATCGGCCAGATCCTAGTCGTGTTTGCCATCGTCATTCTGGGTGTTTGGGCAGCGACGCAATGGGCGGCTGCCATGCTGGGCTATCAGGCACAGCTCGGCCCCGCCTGGACCGTCATCGCCGGCTGGCCCGTCTACCGCCCCTGGCAGTTGTTTGAGTGGTGGTACTCGTACGAGGCCTATGCGCCGTATGTCTTCGACAAGGCGGGCATGTTGGCGGGGGCCAGCGGCTTTATGGGCTGTGCCGCTGCCATCATCGGGTCGCTGTGGCGCGCCCGGCAGACGCGGATGGTCACGACCTATGGTTCCTCGCGCTGGGCGACCCGCCGGGAGGTGGAGGGGGCGGGGCTGTTTCGACCGACGGGGGTCTTTCTGGGGCGGTTGGGGGGCCGGTACCTGCGCCATGATGGGCCGGAGCATGTCATGGCCTTCGCCCCCACCCGGTCGGGTAAGGGCGTGGGGCTGGTGGTGCCGACGCTGCTGTCCTGGACGGGATCGGCGGTGATCCATGACATCAAGGGCGAGAACTGGCAGTTGACGGCGGGGTGGCGGGCGCGCTTCTCGCACAGCCTGCTGTTCAACCCCACCGATCCGCGCTCGGCCCGTTACAATCCGCTGCTGGAGGTGCGCAAGGGGCCGGATGAGGTCCGCGATGTGCAGAACATCGCCGACATTCTGGTCGATCCCGAGGGGGCATTGGAACGCCGAAACCATTGGGAGAAAACCTCCCACAGCCTGCTGGTCGGGGCCATCCTGCATGTGCTCTATGCCGAGGAGGAGAAGACATTGGCCCGCGTGGCCACCTTCCTGTCCGATCCCCGGCGCAGCTTTGCCCACACCCTGCGCCGGATGATGGCGACCAACCATCTGGGCACACCTGATAAACCCATCGTCCATCCCGTCGTCGCGTCCGCAGCGCGCGAGGTGCTGAACAAGTCGGAGAATGAGCGGTCGGGCGTGCTGTCTACCGCCATGTCGTTCCTGGGCCTTTACCGTGATCCCACGGTAAAGGCCACGACGGCGGCCTGTGACTGGCGGATTGCCGATCTGGTGGATGCGCCGCGACCGGTGTCGCTGTACCTCGTGATCCCGCCCTCGGACATTTCCCGCACCAAGCCGCTTGTGCGGCTGGTGCTGAACCAGATCGGCCGACGGCTGACCGAGCGGTTGGAGGGTGACCCCGCCAAGCGGCGGCGGCACCAGTTGCTGATGATGCTGGACGAGTTTCCGGCCCTGGGGCGGCTGGATTTCTTTGAGACGGCGCTGGCCTTCATGGCGGGCTATGGCATCCGCGCCTATCTGATCGCCCAGAGCCTGAACCAGATCTCCAAGGCCTATGGCGAGAACAATGCCATCCTGGACAATTGCCATGTCCGCATCGCCTTCAGCAGCAATGACGAGCGCACAGCCAAACGCATCTCGGACGCGCTGGGCACAGCGACGGAATTGCGGGCGCAGCGCAACTATGCCGGCCACCGGCTTGCCCCCTGGCTGTCCCATGTCATGGTCAGTCGACAGGAGACGGCCCGCCCCCTATTGACACCGGGCGAGGTGATGCAGTTGCCGCCGTCGGATCAACTGGTGCTGGTGTCCGGCCTGTCCCCGATCCGCGCTCGCAAGCTGCGCTACTATGAGGACCGGAACTTCACAGAGCGGGTGTTGCCGGCACCAACCCTGTCGGATGGCCCGTATGCTGATCGCCCCCCAGCCCGATCCGATGATTGGGGTGGACAGGTGCGCGGCATGGATCAGCGGCTTGCGGAGGATGACAAGGATACCGCCCTGGACGAACCGACCGAGGGCGGTCTACAGCAGCAGCGCCATCCGGGGCTGCCGGAGGAGGGGATGGTCAGGCCGGTCGACCCTGACGGTGCCGACCTGTTTGGGACTGTTGAAGACGAGACGGATGTGGCGGCGGATAAGCGCGCCATGGACCGTTTGTCGAATGTCGCTCGCGCCCATGCGATCAATGAGGGATCGAGCGACGACCTGCTGCCCAACTTCTGACAGAGCTGGATGGGCGATGCCCGCTGTTTGGGGCATCGCCATCAGGATCAGCCGTTCAGCACATCCTTCAGCGCCTTGGCCGGCGAGAACTTGGCCTTGGTCTGGGCGGCGATGGTGGTCGGTGCCCCCGTCTGCGGGTTGCGGCCCTGACGTTCCGGCATCTGCTGGGCCGTGAACTTGCCAAAGCCAGCCAGATTGATCTCCTTGCCATCCTTCAGGCCGGTGGCAATGGCGCCCAGGATACGCTCTACGGCTTCCTTGCCGCTGACCTTGGTGCTGCCCGTGACCTCAGCCACGATGGCGGCGAGGTCGTCCTTGCTGATCTTTTCCGTCATCTCTCAATCCGTTCTGCGTTGCAGGCACCAACAGAGTGCCCGATTTCCAAGCCTTTACCCCGAATGATCCGCCGCTGACCAGTTACCTGGATGGACAGGGGCAGATCGCGCAAGGGCGTAGGTAACGGCCATAAGAGATTCCGCCGCTCTGTCCCACGCTCGGCACCAACGATCCTGACGTTGGAGCCGGGCCATGAAACCCCGCCATCACCTCTATCTCGATGATGAACTGTCAACCCAGCTGGAGGCCCTGGCCGCCAAGCCGGGCACGACCAAATCGGCCATCGTTGCCGATGCTCTGCGCCAATACCTGACCCGCCAGGGCGCCAATGGCATTGAGGAGGCCTTGCGCATCCGGCTGGACCGGCAGGCGCGGCAGCTGGAGCGGATCGAACGGGATGTTCAGGTGCTGCTGGAAAGCCTGGCGCTGTATGTCCGCTACCAACTGACCGTTACGGCCCCGGTACCCGAACCTGACCGGGTCGCCCATGCCGTGGGCAAGGAGCGGTTTCAGAAATTCATCGATCAGGTGGGCCGTCAGATGGCCGCCCCCACCCGCACCCTGTCGGCCAGCCGGGAGGGCACAGCATGAGCCCCAGGCGCGAGGCGGACGAACGCCGCCATTCCATGCTGCGCACCGCCCTGGGGCTGGATATCGCCGCTGCCCTTGATGACCCGACCGTGACCGAGGTCATGGTCAATCCCGACGGCATGCTGCGCTTGGAGCGGGCCGGGCATGGGATTGCCGCTACTGGCATGCAGGTTCCGCCGGAGGAGGTGGAAAGGTTGATCCGGCTGGTGGCCTCGCATGTCGGTGCCGAAACTCATGCCGACCGGCCCATTCTGTCGGCAGAACTGCCAACCGCCGAGCGGTTCGAGGGGCTGTTGCCCCCGGTGGTGACGGCACCCTGCTTTGTCATCCGCAAACCGGCGGCGCGTATCCTGACCCTGGCCGACTATGTCGCCGACGGCATCCTGTCGCCCCTGCAGGCCGATGCCCTGCGCCGCGCCGTGCGGGCGCGCCGTAACATCCTGGTGGCGGGCGGAACCGCCTCCGGCAAGACCACGCTGACCAACGCCCTGCTGGCCGAACTGGCCGAGACCAAAGAACGGCTGGTGCTGATCGAGGATACGCGCGAGCTGCAATGTGCTTCACCGGACTGTGTGGCGCTGCGCACCCGACCAGGCGTGGTCAGCCTGCGCGATCTGGTGCGCTCCACCCTGCGGCTGCGGCCCGACAGGATCATCGTGGGGGAAGTCCGGGGCGGCGAGGCGCTGGACCTGCTCAAGGCCTGGAATACCGGCCATCCCGGCGGCATCGCCACCCTGCATGCCAATTCCGCCCAGGCCGCCCTCTACCGGTTGGAACAGTTGGCGCAGGAGGCGGTCGTCACCGTGCCCCGCCGTCTGATCGCCGAGGCGGTGGACCTGATCGTCCATATCCGATCCCGCGGCGGTCAGCGCCGGGTCGATGCCATCGCCCGCACCGATGGGCTCGACGCACATGGCGATTACCGGATCGTCACTTTGGGTCCGGCCGACCTTCAACAGATTTGACAGGAGATCAATATGCGACCGCTCCGCATGCGACAGTTCCGCGTGTCCCGTCTGCGCTCCCTGGCCTTTGCCGGGATGGCCTTGTTGCTGGCGGCACCTGCCTATGCCGCTGGATCGGGCATGCCGTGGGAGGATCCCCTCCAGCGCATCCTTGATTCCGTCCAGGGCCCCGTCGCCAAGATCGTGGCGGTGATCATCATCATCACCACCGGTCTGACCCTGGCTTTCGGGGAAACCTCGGGTGGCTTCCGGCGGATGATCCAGATCGTCTTCGGGCTGTCGGTGGCCTTTGCCGCCTCCAGCTTCTTCCTGTCTTTCTTCTCGTTTGGCGGTGGGGCGCTGCTGCCATGAAGGACCTGCCCGAAGGCTTCACCGTGCCGCTGCACCGGGCCTTGACCGAGCCGATCCGGCTGGGCGGTGCCCCGCGCGCGCTGGCCATCCTCAACGGCACCATCGCCGCCGCTATCGGCCTGGGGCTACAGCAATGGCTGGCGGGGCTGCTGTTGGCGCTGGGCGGGCATAGCCTGGCCGTGCTGGTCAGCCGCCGTGATCCCCACATCGCCACCATCCTGGCCCGCCATCTGCGCCAAGCGGGAGGCTGGTCATGCTGAACTTGCGTGAATACCGCCCCCGGCCCGACCGGCTGGCCGATCATCTGCCCTGGGCGGCACTGGTGGCCCCCGGCACGGTCCTGAACAAGGATGGCAGTTTCCAGCGCACCCTGCGTTATCGCGGACCGGACCTGGATTCCGCCACCGAGGCGGAACTCGTGGCACTGGCGGCCCGCACCAACAATGCCCTGCGACGGTTGGGATCAGGCTGGGCTCTGTTCTTTGAGGCCGAACGGGTGCCGGCGTCAGACTATCCCGACAGTGCCTTCCCCGATGCCGCCTCCTGGCTGGTGGATCAGGAACGTCGCGCCGGGTTTGCACGGGAGGGTAGCCATTACGAGAGCGTCTACCACCTGACAATCCTCTATCTGCCGCCACCCGATAATCAGGCCCGCGCCAGCAATGCCTTGCTGGATGGGGGTAATTCGGCTGTCGGGCGGCGCGATTGGCGGCGGGAGCTGGATCAGTTCCAGCAGGAACTCTTCCGGCTGGCGGGGCTGCTGCAAACCATCCTGCCTGAACAGCATGATCTGGATGATGCCGAGACGCTGACCTACCTGCACGGCTGCATCTCCACCCGGCGGCATCCTGTTGCTGTGCCGGACGTCCCGCTCTATCTGGACGGCGTGCTGGTGGACACGGCCCTTCTGGGCGGGCTGGAACCGATGCTGGGTGACCGGCATCTGCGGGTCCTGTCGGTACTGGGTTTCCCCAACCAGACAAGCCCCGGCCTGCTGGATGGGCTGAACCATCTGGATTTTCCCTATCGCTGGGTCATACGCTGGATCCCCCTCGACAAGGAACAGGCCACCCGCACCCTGAACCGGTTGCGCCGCCACTGGTTCGCCAAGCGCAAATCCATCGGCGCGCTGCTGCGCGAGGTGATGACCAATGAGCCCTCGACCCTGCTGGACAGCGATGCCGACAATAAGGCGTTGGATGTTGATGAGGCGCTGCAATCGCTTGGCGCGGACCATGTCGCCTATGGTCATCTGACTACCACCGTCACGGTCTGGGATACCGACCCGCAGGTGGCGGACGATAAGCTGGCTGCTGTTGAGCGGGTACTGACCGGGCTGGGCTTTACCATCATCCCCGAGCGGATCAACGCGGTGGAGGCCTGGTTGGGCAGTCTGCCCGGTCATGTCTATGCCAATGCCCGCCAACCGCTGGTTCACAGCCTGAACCTTGTCCATCTGATGCCGCTGTCGGCCACCTGGGCGGGGCCTCCGCGCAATGGGCATCTGGATGGCCCGCCGCTGTTCCAGGCCGAGACCAGCGGGGCGACACCGTTCCGCTTCTCCACCCATGTCGGCGATGTTGGACATATGCTGGTGGTAGGGCCGACGGGGGCGGGCAAGTCCGTACTGTTGGCGCTGATGGCCATGCAGTTCCGCCGCTATCCCGGGGCCCAGGTCTATATCTTCGACAAGGGCAACTCTGCCCGTGCCGCCACCCTGGCTGTGGGTGGTCGCCACCATGCGCTGGGACAGACGGGCGACCTGTCCTTTCAGCCTCTGCGCCGCATTGACGATCCTGACCAGCGGGCCTGGGCTGCCGATTGGATTGTCGGTCTGCTGGACCATGAACAGGTCGCGGTGTCGCCGGAGATCAAGGACCTTGTCTGGTCGGCGCTGAACAGTCTGGCGGGGGCACCCGCGGAACAGCGCACCCTGACCGGACTGTCCCTGCTGCTGCAATCCAACCCGCTTAAGGCGGCTCTCCAACCCTACACGTTGGAAGGCCCTCATGGTGCCTTGCTGGACGCTGCCGAGGATGGGCTGGATTTGGCGACCGTTCAGTGCTTCGAGATGGAAGCGCTGTTGCACAGGACAGGGGCCGTGCTGCCGGTGTTGACTTATCTTTTCCATCGGCTGGAGGAGCGCTTCACGGGCGCGCCCACCCTGCTGATCCTTGATGAGGCCTGGGTCTATCTCGACAACCCCGCTTTCGCGGCCCGCATCCGGGAATGGCTGAAGGTCCTGCGCAAGCGGAACGTGGCGGTGCTGTTCGCCACCCAGTCGCTGGCCGATATCGCTGAGAGCAGCATTGCCCCCGCCCTGATCGAAAGCTGCCCGCAGCGCATCTTCCTGCCCAATGACCGTGCCATCGAACCGCAGGCGAGGGCCGTCTATGCGGCCTTTGGGCTCAACGACCGCCAGATCGGCCTGATCGCCCAGGCCACACCCAAGCGGGATTACTACCTGCAATCCAGGCGCGGCAACCGGCTCTTCCAACTGGGGCTTGGTCCCGTGGCCAAGGCCTTCTGCGCGGCCTCCGATCCCGGATCGCAGGCGCTGATCGACCAGGTTCTGGCCGAGGCGGGGCAGGGGGACTTTGCTGCCCCCTGGCTGCGTGCCAAGGGCCTGGATTGGGCTGCCGAGCTTCTGGACCGCTATCCTGAGGAGTTCCAACCATGAGCGCCAAGCTGTTCGCGGCCCTGGTGGCCGTTACCCTGATCATCGGGAGGGCTGATGCCTTCACCGTCTATGATCCGTCCAACCATGCCCAGAATGTGCTCCAGGCCGCCCGTGCCCTGGAGCAGATCAACAACCAGATCCGCAGCCTGCAAAATCAGGCCACCATGTTGCAGAACATGGCCCGGCAGCTCCAGCGGCTGGATTACTCGTCGATGGGTCAGATCACCAGCGCCCTGAACCGGATCGACGGGCTGATGATCCAGGCCGACAGCATCGGCTTTGACCTTGCCGGTAGCGATGCGGCCTGGCAGCGCACCTATCCCGGGTGTTACCGTGATGCCGATGCTGCCAGCCTGGACCAGCAGGCCGACATCCAATGGCGCAGCACCAGAGCCGCCTATCAGCAAACCATGCGGGTTCAGTCGGGCATCGTCACGGCGATCCAGGCCGATGCACCCCTGCTGGCCGATCTGGTCAATCGCAGCCAGGGGGCTGACGGCAGCTTGCAGGCCCAGCAGGCGGGTAACCAGCTCCTGGCCCTGTCCATCAAGCAGCAGATGCAGCTGCAAAGCCTGATGGCCGCCCAATACCGTGCCGATGCCGAGACCCAGGCCGCTATTGCCGAGACCAATGCCATGGCGCGGGAACGCACCCGGCAGTTCCTGGGCGATGGTCGCGCTTACAGCCGCTGAGGGAAACCATCATGGGCGACCTCGGTATCATCGACCGGTTCACGGAAACCTTCATCCGCTATATCGACAGCGGCTTTGGGCTGCTGTCAGGGGATGTCGCTTACCTGACCGCCACCCTGATCACCATCGACATGGTGCTGGCGGGGCTGTTCTGGGCCATGGACGGCCATCATGACGTGATGCCCCGCCTGATCCGCAAGGTGCTCTATGTCGGCTTCTTTGCGCTGGTGCTAGGTAATTTCCAGGCGCTGTCCGAGGCTGTTTACAGCTCCTTTGCGCAGCTTGGGCTGCGGGCGGGGAATTCCGGTCTGTCGGCCAGTGAACTGCTGCATCCAGGGCAGTTGGCGGCGGTGGGGTTTCAGGCGGCCCATCCGCTGCTGGATCAAGCCCGCACCATGCTGGGCTTCCCGGAAATCTTCGGCAATGCCCTGAACCTGACCATCATGGTTCTGGCTTGGTTCTTTGTCGTGATCGCCTTCTTCATCCTGGCAGTGCAGCTCTTCATCACGCTGGTGGAATTCAAGCTCACCTCGCTGGCCGGGTTCGTGCTGGTGCCTTTTGCCCTGTGGAGCAAGACCGCCTTCCTGGCTGAGCGGGTGCTGGGTCATGTCATTTCCTCCGGCATCAAGATCATGGTGCTGGCCGTGATTGTCGGCATTGGCTCCAGCTTCTTTCGGGAATTCACCGAAGCACTGAATGGCAAGGTCCCAGGCATCAATGAGGCGATGACCATGGTGCTGGCATCCCTGGCGCTGCTGGGGTTGGGCATCTTTGGTCCCGGTATTGCCGCTGGGCTGGTGTCTGGTTCACCGCAACTCGGCGCGGGTGCTGCACTTGGGACCGCCGGGGCCGCCGCCGGCACGGTTTTGCTGGCGGGTGGTGCTGCTGTCGCTGGTGCCCGACTAGCCGGTGGTGCGGGTCTGTCCGCTGTGCGTGCCGGGGCCAGTCTCGGCGGTGCCGCTACAGGTGCCTACCAATCCGCCCAAGCCGCTGGACAGTCGGGCGTGGGCGGTATCGCCCGTGCCGCCGGAGAGGCCACAATGCGCAAGGCCAAGGATGCCGGTCACCGCATGACCGAACCGCTGCGCGAGGCCTTTCAGTCCGGTCGCCAGTCCACCCATCCCGACCCTTCTGATGAGACGGGCGGGGAGGGGGCTGGCACTGCGTCGTCGGCTACCACCGACAACGCCCCCGCCTGGGCCCGCAAGCTGCGCGCCGAGCAGGTCGCGCGCGCCCGCCGCCACAGCACCGAACAGGCCATCAAGGATGGAGACCGGTCCGGCGGCAGCGCTGCCCCGTCCCTCGATCAGAAGGATGACTGACCATGTTCAAACGCACCCTACAACGCTACGTCACTACGCCAGACCCCGTGACTCCCTATCAGAAGGCGGCCCAACTCTGGGATGAACGGATTGGAAGCGCCCGTGTCCAGGCCCGGAACTGGCGCCTGATGGCTTTCGGCAGCATTGGGC
>JAIXTS010000032.1 GCA_027483805.1 Azospirillum sp.
GCGCATTTTCCCGCGCATGACGGTGTTCGAAAACCTGCAGCTGGGTGCCACCCTGGGCAAGCCTGAGCATTTCGATGAGGATGCCGCCTGGTGCCTGGACCTGTTCCCCATCCTGGCCAAGCGCCGGGATCAGCGGGCAGGCACGCTGTCGGGCGGGGAGCAGCAGATGCTGGCCATTTCGCGTGCGTTGATGAGCCGGCCGCGCCTGCTGCTGCTGGATGAACCGTCGCTGGGGCTGGCGCCCTTGATCATCCGCCGCATCTTCGACGTCATCGCCGAGTTGAACAAGACACGCGGCATGACCATTCTGCTGGTCGAACAGAATGCCTACCACGCCCTGAAACTGGCCCACCGCGCCTATGTTCTGGCCCAGGGCCAGGTGGTGATGGAGGGCGCAGGTCAGGAATTGCTGGCCAATCCAGAGGTGCGGGCGGCCTATCTGGAGGGCGGGTCGCACTGAGACCTTGCACCCGCGTATCGCAGAAAGGCGCATGGACCGGGTCCATGCGCCTTTTTTGTGCCCACAAAAAATCCCGGCCACCCTTGCGGATGACCGGGAAAGGTCGGGAGATGCCTCATAAGGGAGCGAGGAACCAAAGGGGGGCCTCGAAACCCGGAGGCCCCCGGTACGCGTACAGACCAATACCAAGCTGCGACGCGTTGCACTCATCGCAGCTTGGTCGGCGCATTGAGCGCCCGCGCCCCCATGGGCGCGAAAAGCCCAAAGCGGCGGATGCCGCCGCCCGGCGCCTGAGGGTCAACTTAATAAGAGAACCGCACGCCACCAAAGAAGCGGCGGCCGTTCTTGTAGGCGGCGAAGGGTACGTCCCGGTTGCCGACATACTGGTACTGCGTCTCGTCCAGCAGGTTCTGGGCCTGGGCCGTCAGGGCCACCTGTTCGGTGACATTGACGGTCAGCGACGCGTCAAGCTGGTTATAGCTGTCATTGATCACCGACGTGGCGCGGTTGACCTCGCGGAAATACTTCGACCGGTAGCTGTAGGTCACCCGCGCGCTGAACATCTCGTCTTCATAGTAAGGCGTCAGCGAGAAGGAGTGCTTGGAGCTGAACGGCAGGGCCACGGAGGCGTCGGCCGTCTCGCTGTCGGCATAGGTGTACGAGGCTTCGATGCCGAAATTCTCGTAAATGTCGCCGCGATAGGCCAGTTCCAGACCCTTGATCTCCGCCGAACCGCCATTGCGCGGACGGCTGACTTCGAAGGCCTGCGGAACCGTAGTGCCGCCGGGGTTGGTCAGCCGGTTAGTATCGGTGTTGATCAGCATCTCCGTGCTGGTCGCCCGATAGATGTAGGAGCCGATATCCTTGTAGAACAGCGTGGCCGACACCAGCGACACCTTGTCGAGATAATATTCGAACGAGGCGTCGAAATTATTGGCGCGGTACGGATCCAGGTTCGGGTTGCCGCCATTGGCGGTGCGCAACGTATTGTTGGTTTCCAGGAAGGTCGACAGATCGGCATAATTGGCGCGCGCCATGACGCGCGAACCGGACAGACGCAGAACGGTCTTTGCATCCAGATCGAAGGTCAGGTTGATGCTGGGCAGGAAGTCGTCATAGGACTTCTCCAGCTTGATGGGCTGGATCTGCGAGGCCGGAACGATGGGCGGGCCGAACTGGCCACCCAGGCGGTCACGACGGCCTTCCGACGTCTGGTCGGTATGGACATAGCGGACGCCGACATTGCCGCGGAAACCTTCGGTCTCAAATCCCAGCTGGGTGTAGCCGGACCAGATATCTTCCGACACCGAGAACTGTGCCGGCAGATAGTCGAAATAGGCGGCATCGACATAGCCCGAGGCCGGGCGGCCCAGGAACCAGGTCTTCAGCTTGTCGGCGCTGATCGTGTTCCAGTTCTTCATCGCGGCATTGACGTCGATGCCGCCCAGATAGCCGGACGGGGTCGTGCCGCCGACAAAGCCATCCACCGGCGTCGCGGCCCCGTTGACACGGCGCAGCTTGGCATCCTGGCTGGTCTCATGCGTGCGGTACTTCACGCCGAACTTGACCGCATTCAGCAGACCCCATTCCACATCGCGGGTGAAGTCCGCCTGGGCATAGGTCTCTTCGTCAGCCGTCGGCTGCTGGCGCAGCTGGGCAAAGCCCAGCGTGGTGCCGGCATTGCTGTTGGACGCGATCTGCGGGGTGACGGCGGCCAGACCATTGGTGCCGGAAATGTCGAAGCTATAGCCGGTCAGCTGCTCGAACTCACCGAAATATTGCTGCTTGGTACCGCCGGTGGACTTGGTATAGCCGCCCTGGACGCTGGCCTTGAAACCGTCGCCCGTGTAATCGGCCTTCAGGTCGGTGGCATAGGTCTCGATGGTGCTTTCACGCGCGATGGCGTCCAGCAGCATCAGGCCCGCCGTCGGCGTGCCGGCATTGGTGTAGGAACCGCCGACAACCACGCCATTCTTCACGACGGCATTGTTGGGGGCGCCGCGGAAGTTATTGAAGTAATACCGGCTCTGGTTGAGGTTGTCGTAGGTGCCCTTGACATAGAGGCCGGTGGCATTGATCTCCAGATTGTCGCTGGGCTTGGCCTGGATGGCCAAGGTGCCGCCCGTGCGTTCACGCTTCTGCTGGAACAGGGCGGAATTGATCACGTTGGGCATGATTGCCTTGGTGCCATTGGGCAGGGTCACCGTCGGGTAACCCAGGCTTTCAAAACCATCGCGGCGGATATCCTGCACCTGGTGCGTGACCGAGGCCAGGACACCGAAGGTGGAGGCGTCATTGGCCCAGGAGATCAGGCCGGACGCGTTGGGCGAACCCTTATCCGACCGGTCATTATAGGCATATTCCACCGAGGCATTCAGGGTCAGCGGATCCAGGTCCAGCGGACGGCGGGTGTGCAGGATGACGGTGCCGCCGATGGAGCCTTCATCGATGCGGGCTTCCGGCGACTTGTACACTTCCAGCTGACCGACCACTTCCGGGGCCAGCATGGAATAGTTGAAGGTGCGGCCCGGCGCATCCAGGATGAACCAGTCGGTCGAGGCCACGGTCTGGCCGTTCAGCAGGGTGCGGTTCAGGGCCGGATCGGTGCCACGGATGGCCACACGCTCGCCTTCACCGAAATCACGGTCCACCTGCACGCCCGGCAGGTGGGACAGGCTCTCCGCCACGTTCTTGTCGGGGAACTTGCCGATATCCTCGGCAGAGATGGCGTCAACGATGGCGTCGGCATTGCGCTTGGCATTGATCGACTGCACCAGGCTGGCGCGGATGCCGGTAACGACGATCTCTTCCAGCGTTCCATCGGCTGCGGGCGCGCTCTGCGCCTGCGCCGTCGCAGCAATGGCCATCATGGCGATCGCGCTGACGGTACCCCGCATGAGCATGTTCTTGAACTGCATGACCTGTGCCTCCTCGTAAGCCCTGTTCCCCGTGCCTTGGCGCTGTCGCTGGCACGATTTCCGTTGCGGGACCCCGAATATCTCGGGTTGCTCCCGGCTGGTGGGCTTCAAGAAAGCGGAATGCGGGATTTCCGAAAGGTCGGTTCCGGCAGAACGCCGAAAATGACGGAAATATACGGAATTTTGTTTCCGATTTGGGGTGGGAACTGTAACATTACATTGTCTCTATTGGAGTCGCGGCCGGTTTGCACCGGATGCCGCATTTTGATGGTCGTTATGGACTGTTACCGGGGGGCCGACCGCGCCGGCGGCATCACACGCGTTCGGCCTGACGCAGATGCTGTTTCAGGCGGCTCAGCGCCACCGACAGCGTCTCCCGCTCCCCTTGCGGTTCCCCGCAATGGCGCAGCACATACTCGGCGGTACGCACCACATCGCGCCAGCGCGGATTGCGGGGCAAGGTCTCGACCAGCAGATACTTGTCCAGCGTGCGGGTCTGCAGCGATGACCGGTCCATATAGACGCGCCACAGCCCGCTTTCCTCGGCCAGTTCGATCTTCCCCTTGCGCTTGGCCTTCTGCCAGTAATCCAGCGCCAGGGTCATGACATCGACAAGGCAGCGGCGATAGCCCTCATCCGCATCCAGGGCTGCGGCATGCTCGCCCTCCTCCGCATGCTCGGGATGTTCCGCCTCTTCGACCACGGGTGCCAGTGCGGATGGCGGGGCGGCTGGCGCCGGAACCGGGGATTCCGCCCGTTCCACCGGCACCATAGGCACGGACAGCGGCGGCGCCACATCCAGCGGGGCCGACGGGCCGACGGGCACAAAGCCGCCGACTTCCGCCACCGCGACCGGCGCCCGGATCGCGCGCAGGAACAGGGTGATGGCACCAAACCCGGCCAGCAGCAGCAGCCACCTTATATAATTGAGTCCCCCCGCCAGCCGGGACTCATCGGACAGCACGAGATAGCGCCAGCCGCCATCGTCCAGAGCCCGCACCTCCTGCCGCGACCAGCCTTTCAACTGATCGGGGGCCGGTGCACTGGTCACCATGTTGCCGGCCCCGTCCAGCAGGGCGAATCCGATCCCGTCCTGGGTCAGGCGGGCCAGCCGTTCCTGAACCTTGCCAATGGGGACGCGGAACACCACCACCCCTTCGACGGTGCCATGCCGCACCACGGGCCGGCCCAGCAGCATGCCATGCGTCTGGTCCAGCGGCAGGGGCTGCGTCAGCACCATTAC
This sequence comes from Azospirillum sp., assembly GCA_027483805.1. Taxonomy (GTDB): domain Bacteria; phylum Pseudomonadota; class Alphaproteobacteria; order Azospirillales; family Azospirillaceae; genus Niveispirillum. The sequence continues at coordinate 4,622 of JAIXTS010000032.1, forward strand.
CTGCTCGGGGGTCTGCGCCTGCGGCAACCGCCCCATCACCTCGCGGAACAGGGTACCCAGGGCGGAATCCCGCTGCCGCGCGGCGGCCAGATCGGCGCCGAAGGCGGCATCCTTGCGCAAGGAATAAACCACGCGGCCAAACCGGTCGATCAGGTACAGATCATCAAAGACGGTGGACGCCAGAAGATCGCGGAAACTGGCATGGAATCGGTCATGCACGGCGGCATAGGCCGTCAGCGCCGCCGGAATTTCCGACGCGGCGGCATCGCCCGGCGGGTAGGTGGAACGCAGCAACGCCGCCGCCCGCTCCGGATCGGGCGATATCTGTTGAAAGGCCGAGGCAAAGCCATAATAGCGGCCCACCGAATAGCCGATAAAACTGGTGGAAGCGAAGGCCGAGCTTTGGCTGCGGGCATTCTGGACCAGCGTGGTCAATTCCCGTTCAACGCTGCGATTGGCATTGTCGATCTGACTATCGACCTTGTCATCCACGGCAATCGACAGGAAAAACAACGCGGCCACCAGCACAGCAACAAGGGGTCCACCAAGTTTCAGGGCCACCTGTACGTCGGGTCTGGAAAATCCCACCTTGCACGCCCCCTGGCTTCTTAGCCGCGCCCTGTGCTGTTCTATGGTTTCGGTGTGTTCACCAGGGACATACAACGCCATCCCCCGCACATGCCCGTCACCATACCGTCAATTTCGTTGATCCGGCAAGGAGGGCTTGATCGGATCGGCGGGCCGGATCAAGGCTTTGCGCCGAGCCTGGGATTTCCGCGCAACAGTCGCGGCCTGGCCTCTTCCCGGACATCACCGCAAGGCATGGCATCATGGCTTCACCCGCCCCGTCGCGGCCTCTGGCCGTCATTTTCGGCGCCCCCGATCCGGTTCTGAACGCCGATCAGAAGGCTTTCTTCCGCGATGCCAACCCGTTGGGCCTGATCCTGTTCAAGCGGAACTGCGAAAGCCCCGACCAGGTGCGGCGCCTGTGCGATGATTTCCGCAACGCCGTGGGCCGGGCCGATGCCCCCATCCTGATCGATTTTGAAGGGGGCGAGCATCAGCGCATGGAACCGCCTGTCTGGCCGGCCTTCCCCGCCCCCGCCGCCTTTGGCCGTCTCTATGCCAGGGATGCGCTGGCCGGTTTGCGGGCCACCCGTCTGAACGGGGCTGCCATCGGCAGCCTGCTGCGCCAGCACGGGGTGACGGTCGATTGTGCGCCGCTGGCCGATGTGCCGGTGGCCGGGGCCGATCCGGTGATCGGGGAACGTGCCTTCGGCAACGATCCGGAGGTGGTGACCGTGCTGGCCCGGGCCTTCATGGATGGCATGGCGTCGGTCGGCGTCACACCCATCATCAAGCATATTCCCGGCCATGGAAGGGCGCTGGTCGACAGCCACAAGGACCGCCCTTTCGTCGATACCGACCTGGCGGAACTGGACCATACCGATTTCCTGCCCTTTGCCCGCCTGAACCGCACGGCACCCTGGGCCATGGTCGCCCATGTCGTCTATACGGGCGTGGATGCGCAGAACCCCGCCACCATTTCCAAGGACGCGGTACAGATGCTGATCCGCGACCGGATCGGCTTTGACGGCGTCCTGATCTCCGACTGCATCTATATGGAAAGCTTAGGCGGCAC
>JAIXTS010000384.1 GCA_027483805.1 Azospirillum sp.
ACGAATTCGCCCTTCTGGCGGGCATAGGCGACCGCGATGCGCGCGCCCACCTGGGCGTTGTTCAGCAGCAGGGCGCGGTTGGCGGTCAGGCTGGCGCCGCCGGTCAGTTCCTCCATACGCTTCAGCAGGAACGGCGTCAGCGCCTTGCCGCGTACGCCCTGCGCGTCCGCCTCACGCACCGCCTGGGCGATGGCAGCTTCGACGGCTTCAGCATCCAGCGCCGCATCGTCGGGGATCGGCACACCGATGACCACGCCGCCGCCCAGGCCCAGCTGCCATTTGGCGCGCAGCACGCGCGCCACCTCATCCGCCGTGTCACAGCGGCCATCGACGGGCAGCGGCAGCGACGCGGTGTAGAAGGCGGGGAACCGGTCGGTGCCATAGCCGATGACCGGCACGCCCTTGGTTTCCAGATATTCCAACGTGCGCGGCAGGTCCAGGATAGCCTTGGCGCCGGCGCAGACCACGGCCACGTCGGTGGCGGCCAGTTCTTCCAGATCGGCGGAGATATCCAGCGTGGTTTCCACCCCGCGATGCACGCCGCCGATGCCACCCGTGGCAAACACGGCGATGCCGGCCAGCGCTGCGCCGATCATGGTGGCGGCCACGGTCGTGGCGCCATCGGCACCCTGGGCCAGGGCGACCGGCAGATCGCGGCGGCTGACCTTGCGCACACCCGGCTGGGCCAGACGTTCAATATCGTCCGCATCCAGGCCGACACGGATGCGCCCATCCAGCACGGCGATGGTGGCGGGCACGGCCCCTTCGGCACGGATGGCGGCTTCCAGCGCCTTGGCCGTTTCCACATTGGCCGGATAGGGCAGGCCATGGCTGATCACGGTCGATTCCAGCGCCACGACGGCCTTGCCGGCCTTCAGCGCCGCCGACACTTCGGGATGGATGGAGAGGAAGTCCTGCATGGGTCCGGCCCTTGGATTTCAAATCGCGGCGGAGAATGCAACGCCGGCCCCGTCGCATGCAACGCCGCCCGCCGGTGGGGCCGCCATGCGCCCACCACCGAGGTTGTGGCGGCATACGAACGAGCGTGCTAAAACCACTGCATCACAAGCAACCGCGCGGACAACCGCGTCCCATACGCCACCAGGAGGAATGACCGAAGATGCCCATGCCCAGCCAGTTCAAGGGAAAGCTGTCGCTGCCCGTCATCGCGTCGCCCATGTTCATTGTCTCCTATCCCGAACTGGTGCTGGCCGAATGCAAGGCCGGGATCGTCGGCACCTTCCCCAGCCTGAATGCGCGCCAGGCGGAAACGCTGGATGAATGGCTGACCAAGATCACGGGCGAGTTGGCCGCCTATGCCGCCGCCAACCCGGACAAGCCGGTGGCCCCGTTCGGCGTGAACCTGATCGTGCACCGGTCCAACACGCGGCTGTCCGCCGATGTGGAACTGATGGTGAAGCACAAGGTGCCGCTGATCATCACGTCCGTCGGCGCGCCCGTGGGCATCGTGGAAGCGGTGCATTCCTATGGCGGGCTGGTCTTCCACGACGTCACCAATATCCGCCACGCCAGGAAGGCGGTCGAGGCGGGGGTGGATGGGCTAATCCTGGTCGCCGCCGGGGCCGGCGGCCATGCCGGCACCATGTCACCATTTGCGCTTTTGTCTGAGGTGCGGGAGTTCTTCAAGGGTACCATCGTGCTGGCCGGCGCCATCTCGTCCGGTGGGCAGGTGCGCGCGGCGGAAGTGCTGGGCGCCGACTTCGCCTATATCGGCACCCGCTTCATCGCGACCGCGGAAGGCAATGCACCCGATGCCTATAAGCAGATGATCATCGACCATACCGGCGCAGACATTGTCTATACGCCGATGTTCAGCGGTATCCCCGGCAATTATCTGGCCCCCAGCGTTGCCGCCAACGGCATCGACGTGAAGGCCATTTCCGGCGGTCAGGCCGATCCCAACCTGTCGATCGAGGATTGGTCAAAAAAGAAGGCCTGGAAGGATATCTGGTCGGCTGGCCAGGGCATCGGCACCATCCATGATGCCCCGCCCGTGGCCGATCTTGTGGCCCGCATGAAGGAAGAATACCGCGCCGCCGCCGCCGTGCCGGCCGATTACGTCTGACCCTTGCGGGGGTGGGGACGGTCCAGCCTGGACGTTGAGGAAAAAGCCCGCCACAGTCGGGGGCCGTTTTTCCGCACCGACAGGCCCCATGACCGTCCCTGCCCCGCTTGATCCCATCCAGCTGCTTTCCGCCGTTGGTCACGACCTGCGCCAGCCCTTTCAGGCCATGCGCCTGTTCTTGAACCTGCTTCAGATGAAGCTGGCCGATCCCAAACAGGTGGAACTGGCCGACCGGCTGGAAGAAGCGCTGGAGATCGGGGCGGCGCAGATGGATCAGGTGCTGACCCTAGCCTCCCTGGCCGCCGGAACGGCGCGGGTGCACCTGGAACAGGTGCCCTTGGCCCCGCTGCTTTCCCGGGTGACGGGTGCGCTGTCCGACAAGGCCGCCGCCGCCGGGATGGCGATCAGGCTGGTCCCGACGCGTCTGGTCGTGAACAGCGACCCGGTCATGCTGGACCGCCTGCTGTATGCGCTGATCGATAATGCCATCGCCCACGCCGCGCCCGGCCGCCGCATCCTGGTGGGCGTCCGCCGGACGGGGGGCGCGGTGCTGATCGTGGCCGATGACGGGCCGGGCATCGATCCCGCCGACCGGGCCATCGTGCTGGAAGCGGGCGGGCGGCTGGAAAAGGGCGGCACGGGGCGGCGTGGCCTGGGCCTGGGCCTTACCCTTTGCCAGCATATCGCCCACCGTCTGGGCCATGGTTTCACGCTGGGCGGCCGCTCGGGCCTGACAGCGGCCCTGCAATTCAGCCCGTGACGGCCCTTATCTTCCCTGCATCCGCAGGTCAGGTCGAGGGGCAAAGCCCCAAGCCCTGACCTACAGTGATATAAATTCCGGCTCCGCCGCGACGGGGAAGTTCACCGAACGGGCGATGAAGCACATTTCATGCGCCTTGTGGTGCAGATGGGCGGCCGTTGCCGCATCCGCGCCGGGGGCCAGGGTCACGCGCGGGCGCAAGATGACGCGGGTGAACTGGCCGGCACCGCCCGCCTCCTCCACCATCCAGCCCTCGGCCCGGTCCTCATAATCCGTAACCACAATGCCGGCCCCGGCGCACAGGCCCAGATACCAGAGCTTGTGACAGGCCGATAGCGAGGCGACCAGCAGATCCTCCGGGTTCCAGCGCGCGGGATCGCCCCGAAATGACGGGTCGGATGAACCGGGAATGGCGGGCTTGTCCCCCGCGCTGATCAGGTGGTCGCGGCTATAGGCGCGATAGCCACTGGTGCCCGTGCCCTGGTTGCCGGTCCAGGTGACGGTAACGCTATAGTGATGTTCCTTGCCAGACATGATCGGGAACTCCCCTTTGCCATGCGGATCAGCGGGCGCATCCTAAGATCGGAAAGGATCGGGCGCAGGGGCCGATTATGCCGGTCAGCATCGCGCCGAAAGGGCTTGCCTCAGGGCGGGGCGACGAAGCGATGGCCGCGCATGGCCACTTCTGTCCGCATCTCGGGGAAGGGTTTGTTGCGGGCCAGGATTTCCGCGTAAAGACTGTCCGTCAGCAGCGACTCATAAGCTGCCTCGAACAGCCGCCGTTCCAGCGTGCCGGCAAACGGCTTGGAAAAGCCCATATAGGAACGCTGCACCGACAGGGGCCTGCCGACGGGCAGCAGGCGCCTGTCGGGATGGGAGGCGTGATAGCGGGCCACGGCACGGGCATGGGCCGCCACCGCATCCAACCGGCCCGACAGAACAAGGTTCAGGGCCAGATCGACGGTCCGCACCGCTTCCACCCGCACGCCGGGCCATTTGTCCAGATCACCACCCACAGCCCAGCCCAACGGGACGCCGATGGTGGAAATGGACAAATCGTCGGGCGATGTCCCCTCATCGGACACGGGCCGGAACAGCCACATCTGATCGACATAAAAATGCTCCCGGCTGAAATCCAGCCAGGCTTCGCGGTCCGCGGTGTGGAAGGGGCCGATCAGAATGTCGGCCTGCCGCATCTCCACCTCTTTCTGGGCGCGCGGCCAGGGAAGCTGCTGAAAGAGGCAGGTCAGTCCCGCCTTGTCACAGGCGGCACGCGCCAGTTCGGCGCCGATTCCCCGTTCACAGGCGGAACCGTCCGACACAAAGGGCAACGGTCCGCAGACCAGTGTGACCGTGGTGGGACTGACGGGCGCCGCCGGGTTGTCCACTCCCTGCGCCCCGCCCCACGGGGCCGGCAGCAGCAGCGATACCGCCGCAAGGGCGGCAAGAAGGGGCCGCCAGGGGCGGCGGAGGGACCGCATCAACGACACCTGCCTTCCTGATCGGCATTGGCCGGGTGCGCCAGGGGCGGACCCGTCACAGGACAGCGACAAGCCCAGGCTGTGGATAAGCCTATGCCCCTCAATCATCGCGGTCAATGCCGTCCAATATCAGTGTGGCTAGCTTGTGAAATGTCCTTTGTATGTAGCTCGTGAAGTGTCCGGTTTTAATGTCGTCCCTGATTGGGAGGGCAGATGGACCGGGCACGTCTCCACGAAGGCATACGCAGGA